>JAUSAI010000035.1 GCA_030652945.1 Caldisericota bacterium
GGGGATAAGGATACGCAGAGGGCTTCACAAAGTGTGAATGATAGAGTGAAGCGGGATCGTACCCGCTCCTCCCAGGTGTCCGGCGGTGTCCGTTCGATCCAACTATGGCACATTCGCCGAGAAGAACGGGTTCAGGCGGCAAGCCACGGGTGTGCCGATGCAACACTTTTACGGACGTATATATGGAGAAAGTAACACTTTTGCGGAGGTAAAAGTGGAGATGATGACACTTTTGCGGACGTAACCTTTGGGGTCCCGAGAGAGTGGACCCAGGGAAAGATGAACTTACCACTTTGGGCTCTCATTACCAGCTGACCCCAAAGACTTGCAATATTATAGAATAGTGTATACAGTACATATGTAGTCACTACACTATCAGGAGGATGGCCATGGAAGAGCTGACCAGCAAGCAGAAAGCAGTTCTGGAATATGTCGAGGCCCGTGCCCGCCAGACAGGGTTCCGCCCCAGCCTGGAGGAGGTGCGGCGCTATTTCGGGTTCAGCTCTCTCAACTCCGTCGTCATGCACATCAGGGCGCTGGAGCACAAAGGATTCCTGCCCCAGCACGACCTCATCAAGGGGACTCCGGCCACGCCGGCGATCATGATACCGGTGCTGGGAACGGTAGCGGCAGGGTCGCCCATGCTTGCCGACGAACACATCGACAAATGGATCTTCGTCACCCCGCCGACCCCTGAAACCGCCGACTACTTCGGCCTCAGGGTCCAGGGCGACTCGATGATCGACGACCACATCATGCAGGACGACATCGTGGTCGTGCACAAACAGGAGACCGCCGAGCACAACGATGTCGTCGTCGCGCTGTTTGGCGACGAGGCGACGGTCAAGCGTCTGCACAAGGGGCCGGAAGGCTGTGCCCTCTGGCCGGCCAACCCGGCATACCAACCCATCCCCATGACCGCTGATGTCATTATCGTCGGCAGGGTCGTCGGCCTGATCCGTGAACGACAGTCCTGAGGAGGGTCCCATGAATCCTGTCGCATCTTTGCCGGTCTCGCCGACGCCGACCGGCAGTCTACCCCTCCTGTATGTCGAGGAACGCGACGGGCGCATCTCCTCCTTCGTCTTCCGCGGGGAGGTCAAACACGTGGACCGCGTCCTCAAGATGTGGGCCAGCGGCACCTTCTCGTCCGGATGGACCGAGGAGACATCGTACTACACCATCATGAGCGATGACCAGATGATCGCCACCGTTGCCCGTGACAACGTCCACCGGCACTGGTACCTCGTCCGGCTGATGGATTGACGGCACTGCTTCCATGACCTCCTCCACATGCCCTTTGTCCACCTGCACGTCCATACCGGCTTCAGCTTTCATGAGAGCCCCATCCGCATTGAACAGCTGGTCCAGCGATGCGGTGAACTGGGGTTCTCCGCCTGTGCCATTACCGACAGCAATACCCTGGCCGGCGCCATCCGTTTTGATCGTGCGGCGCGTGCGGCCGGCATTTCTCCAGTTCTCGGCTGTGAACTGACCCTCCTGCGCACCGACCGGGCAGACGACCGCCTGGTCGTTCTGGCGCGGGACTTGGAGGGATACCGCTCCCTGTGCCGGCTGGTCACCCTGGCCCAAGCGCGGGGGCGCACCCATCCGGGCATCACCATGGACGAGCTGGCCAGGCACACCGGTCACCTCATTGCCTTGTACGGGTCACCGGAGAGCCTGCTGTACCGGGCACTTGCCGCACGCTCCCCGCGGACAGCGCGCCTTCTGCTGGAGGAACTGCGTCCGTTGTTTGCAGACGACCTGTATCTCGACGTCCAGCATACCCTGCTCGTCGACGGGGGGCGCCTGCTGTACCGCTTGCGGCACCTGTCGCAACAGACTGGTGTGCCGGGATGTGCCACCAGCGGCGTCACCCACCTGTCGCGTGCCGACGCTGAGGTGCGCGAGATGCTGTTGGCGATAGGCGCACTGGAGGACATGGACGCACGCAGCAGGCAGGTCTGCACCAATGCCGAGAGCTGGTTCAGGGGACCAGAAGAGATGCAGGAGCTGTTTGAACGCTGGCCCGAAGCGCTGGCCGTCAGCGGGCGCATCGCCGGCGCGTGCAACGTCGAACTGCCCCTGGACGGCTTCAAGACTCCCAGCTCGGTGCTGACGGCAACCCGCAGTCTGCGCGAGATCGTGTACGCCGGCGCCCGGGAGAAATACGGGGACGTCTCACCCGTCGTACAGGAACGCATCGAGCATGAGCTGAGCATCATCGGGCGACTGCACCTCGAGGAATACTTCCTTATCGTCCGTGACATCGTCGAGATTGCGCGCAGGAGGGACGTCACCTACTCGGGCCGCGGCTCCGGCGCCAATTCCATCGTCTGCTACTGCCTCGATGCCACCCAGGTCGACCCGATCCACTGCAACCTGCTGTTCGAACGGTTTCTCAACGAAGGGCGGCACAGCCTGCCAGACGTCGACATCGACTTCGATGCCCTGCGGCGAGGCGAGGTCATCGCCGAGGTCTTCGCCACTTTCGGGGAGGAGCGTGTGTGCCGGGTGGCCAACGTCAACACCTACAATATCCGGGGTGCCTTCCGAGACGTGGGCAAAGCACTGGGGTACAGCCGGGACGAGGTCGACGAGGCCGTCCACCTTCTGCCGTGGTACACGAGCCACAGCATCCATGACGCCATCAAGAAGCTTCCCGAACTCGCCTCGTTCCCCTATGGCAGTATCGAGCGCTGGGTCTCGCTGTCAGAGCGTATCATGGGGCTGCCCCGCACGCTGTCGACCCATCTGGCCGGTCTGGTCATCGCCCCCTTTCCCCTGACGGACCTCGTCCCCCTCCAGCCGTCCGGGACGGGATGCCTCATGACACAATACGACAAGGACGACGTCGAGCGCCTGGGGCTGGTCAAGATGGACCTGCTGGGACTGCGCACGCTGACCGCGGCGGTCGATGCGACATCGATGATACGTGCCGAAACGGGCAACGACCTCTCGCTGGCGACCATCCCTCTCGATGACGAGCCCACCTATCGACTGCTGAGGGAGGCCCGCACGCTGGGCGTCTTCCAGATGGAGTCCCCCGGCGAACGCAGTCTCCTGCTCAAGCTGAAACCAACCTGCATGAATGACATCATGATCAACGTCTCGCTCTTCCGCCCCGGCCCGATGGCCATGAACATGGACAAGCTGTACCTGGCCAGGCGGAACGGTTCCGTGCCCGTGACCTTCGATGACCCACGCCTGGAACCCATCCTCAGGGAGACCTGCGGCGTCATCGTGTTCCAGGAGCAGGTCCTGCAGGTCGCCCATGCGGTGGCGGACCTGTCGCTCTCCGAAGCTGACCTCCTGCGCCGCGCCATGACCGAACATACGCCCAAGGCCGAACTGGAACGGTTTGAGCGGCTGTTTCTGGAGCGAGCCGCCGTCAAGGGGACGGACCCGGTCGTCGCCCAGCACGTGTATGACCAGCTGAAAGGGTTTGCCGGGTATGGGTTCAACAAGGGACATGCTGCCTCCTTCGGCCTGCTGGGCTGGCGCACCGCCTACCTCAAGACGCACTGGCCCGCACACTACACGGCAGGCCTGCTCAACGCCGAGCCGGTCGGCTTCTACCCTCCCTTCATCCTGCTGGACGAGGCGCGCCGCAGTGGCGTGCAGGTGGAAAAGCCGTCGGTGACGCGCAGTGGCCTGCGCTCGACGGCTCATGAGATGACGCTGACGCTGGGCCTCAATACCTTCACCATCCTCAACGCAACAGATGCCGCTACCATCGTGAACGCGCGCGAGCAGGCACCGTTTGCCTCGGTTGCCGATGTTGCACAACGCGTCCGCATCAACCGCCGGGCATGGATGCCCCTCGTGCTGGCAGGAGCGTTCGACGACCTGAGCACGCCGGCTGGCGCAGCGGCTGACCTGGGACTGGATCCGTCGATGGTCCTCCAGGTCATGGGACCGGACAGCCCGGAACAGCTGGCTGCCGTCCTGGGCGAGATCGCTGGCATCGGTTATCCCCTCTCGGCCAGCCTGGCATCCCTGCTGGACCTTGCGACAGCTGATGCGCCGGACGTGCCGACGCCTGCCCAGATGCGGGCTCCCCTCCTGCGCAGTTCACAACTGCTGAAGTGGCCGAACGCCAGCAATGTCTGGGTGCGCGGCATCGTGGTGCGTGTCCAGACGCCGCCCACCGCGTCGGGCAAGCGCGTCTTCTTCATCACGCTGGAGGACGAGGATGGCATGCTGGAGGCAGTCATGTTCGAGGACGCACAGCGCAGGTATGCAGCTCCGCTGCGGCAGAACCGCATGTTGCGCCTCTATGGGGAATTGCAGAATGCCGAGGGCAGTCCGTCGGTCACGGTCAAACGGCTGGAGCCGTTGCGCTTCCAGCCTCACCACACCTATGCATACGCTGACGCCTGAACGGACTGCACTGCCTGTCATCGGCAGCGGCATCCCTGTCATCGACGGTATCACGGGCATTGGCGGGTACCCGCGGGGCAGGATCACCGAGCTGTTCGGGACAGCCAGCTCGGGCAGATCCTCGCTGGCCCTTGCCTGCTGTCTGCAGGCCGCAGGCACCGGACACACTGTCATCTGGATCGACCTGGAGCACAGCCTGGGCGTCAAGCTGCCCGTGGACCTGGCACCCAGCGCACAGAACATCCTCCTGCTCATGCCCGAGTGTGCCGAGGACGCCGTGGACATGGCCAGCCTGTTCCTGGAACGCTCGGACGTCGACCTCATGGTGCTGGACTCGGCCATCGTCATGCACCCGTCGAGGCGTCAGGAGGGCGTCCCCCTCAACATGGCGCGTGCCGAGATGGTAGGGCGTGCACTGCGCAAGCTGACAACCCTGACGGCCCGGCGCAATGCCGTCCTGCTGTTCCTGAGCCGCAGTTACGCGATGGCCGCACCAGCGTCGGATGCGTCCATCGGAGGATCCGCCCTGCGCTGTTTTGCGTCACTGCGCATCAGGCTGGTGCAGGAGGACCTGCATCTCGACGAGAACGAGCCCTTCTGCTATGCCGTGCGGGCACGCGTCGTCAAGAACAAGCTGGCCGCACCGTACAAGGAAGCTCTGCTGTACTATTCGGTGCTCGACGGTAGACTTATGGAAGAGTCTCCTGCACGCGTAGCGGAGCAGGACGAGGAGGAATCGTGGCGATGACCGCTGACCTGCGTATCGGCACATGCGGCTACTCCTTCCCCGACTGGAAGGGGCCAGTCTATCCCCCTGCACTGCGGCCTTCGATGTATCTCGTGTACTACGCCCGCAGTCTGGGGTTCACGGCAGTGGAGATCGACAGTTCATTCTACCGGATGCCGACGGTCCCGCTCGTCGAAGCGCTGATGCAGAAAACCGCGCCCGGCTTCCTGTTCACCCTCAAGGCATACCGTGGCATGACCCATGACATCTGGCAAGCAATGAAACCGGCGGGAGGGGGCCACCCCGCCTTCCCCGACGTCTCCTCGGGCCTCAAGACCGCTGACATGCTCAGCCCGCTGTTCCAGGAGTTCCATACGGCCGCACTCGCCCTGCAGAAGGCCGGGAGGCTGGGCACCGTCGTCCTGCAGTATCCCCCCTGGTTCAAGGACACGCCACGCGACCGGGACTTCCTGCTCATGACGAAGGAGCTCCTGCCGGGATTGCCCCTGTCCATCGAATTCCGGGACGAGACGTGGCATCAGGGCGACGCCCTGTCGTTCCTCGAACAGGCGACACTCGGGTACGTTGCCGTCGACGAACCACAGCTGCGCAACCTCATCCCCCTGGTGCCGGCGGTCACGAGCGACATCGCCTACCTGCGCCTGCACGGGCGAAATCCGAAGTGGTTCGGGGCAAGCCGCGAGGAGCGGTATGACTACTTGTATTCCACTACCGAACTCGAGGAGATGCGTCCTGCTATCGACCATATGGCACGGCGTGCGCGGCTCATGTTTGTCATGACGAACAACTGCCATCGCGGGCAGGCCGTGCAGAATGCCAAGGACCTCCAGCAGATGCTGCTGTTCGGTGACACGCGTCCGGTGGAAGGGATAGACTCTACCAGCTAGTAGATGCCGAGGACGACCTCCGCGATGTTCTCGGAATGGTCCGAGATACGCTCCAGGTTCGTGAGGAGGTCCACGACGATAACACCGCTCTGTGCGGCCATCTCGTGGTTGTTGAGCCTCGCGATGTTCTTGGACATGAACTCCCTGGTCAATCGGTCTGACTGCTTCTCCATCGTCTTGACGTTCCGAGCCGCCTCTGTGTCATAGTCACGCAGGGCTATCAGCGCACCCTCGTAGGTGGCGATGACGTGGTCAAACTCCTTGCGCACGTCGTCCATGGCGTCCTCACTGAACGTGAGCCGCTTGTCGTCCTTGATGCTGATGAGCTCGACCAGGTTCGTGGCGTGGTCCCCCACGCGCTCGATATCGTTGACGGAGTGCATGAGCGCCATGACCCGAGATCCCTGCTCCTCGGACAGCTCGTGCTCGGTAATCTTGGTGAGGTAGCTGGTGATCTCGCGCTGGAGTGTGTTCACCAGGTCTTCGTT
>JAUSAI010000040.1 GCA_030652945.1 Caldisericota bacterium
AGGATGACGATGTCGTATGCTCTCTCATACTTGACGGACTCATTGATGTCCCCGACCTCGAACCGGCATTGCGCCTCGACTCCATACTCCTGAGCCTTGCTCCGCGCATAGGCGATGAACTCCGGCATGAGGTCGATGCCCTTGACACTGCATTCGAGCTCCTTTGCCAGCCGGATGCTAACGGCACCCTTGCCACACCCGAGGTCAAGGACACGCGTCTTGGCTGAGACCACGGTGTTCCCCGCAATGAGCTCCAGGATGTCCGTCGGGGAAGAACCCATTTCCCACAGGTCCTGCAAGAGGTATGGCAAGTAGGGCACCAGCTCGGTTGTGCTAGCGGTAAGCGACGCTGCCAGCTTCTCTTCTACTTCGGACATCGATGCCCTCCCTGTCTGTCTGAGTCTGTCTTCGGCATCCAAGCTCTCTGCAGGGGCTTCCTGCGGGCAACGTGCATTCGTCGCCTACGTGCGCTTGAACGGAAGCTTCGGCACCAGGTAGTTGACGAATGCGGGGAAGTTGCGCGTCTGCATGTACATGGTTCCGGGACCGGTCAGCTCGACCACAAGCCCCTCACCGGAGAACAGGGTCTGTTTGAGCCCACCGATCGTCCGTACCCGGTAGTCCATGGTTGCGTCGAATGCGACCATGTGACCCGTGTCCATGACCAGCTTCTCTCCTGGTCCCAAGGTGACGGGGTGAATGGCACCGTAACTCGAGAGGTACAGCATGCCGATCCCGGTCGCCTTGAGGACAACGAGACCTTCTCCCGAGAAGAATGTCCGCGCACCGCCCCACTTGGTGTCCAACTCGATGGTCGTCGAGGAGGCAAGATAGGAGCCGGACTGGACAAACAGGCTCTCTCCGCGCATTTCACGTGCTGTGATATCGCCTACCATCGTCGGTGCAAGCATCAGGACCCCGGGACCACCCTGTGCTGTGAAGGTGTTCTGGAACATGCTTTCGCCACCGACAGCGCGCTTGAGTGCCCCAAAGAGCCCACCCTTTGCTCCCGTTTCCATCTGCATGTTCATCGACATGCTGACCATGGCGTCGGCTTCGGCCGTGACGGCCTCGCCTGCACCCAATTGGAGCTCAAGAAGCGCATAGGACGCTGGGTATAGAATGCGGTGCTGCATATAATCCTCCTCTACCGGAT
>JAUSAI010000044.1 GCA_030652945.1 Caldisericota bacterium
CGGGGTGATGCCGATGAATCGAATTCGTAGTCAGCAAAGGGAGGTTCGGCAATGAGGAGATTGGTCAGTCTGGTGCTCGTGTTCATGCTGGTCACGCTGGTGTTCGCTGGCTGCAAGCCTGAGGTTACCGGTCCAAAGACGGACAAGGTCGTGTATCTCATCAACGGGGCGTTGGGCGACAATGCGTTCTATGACTCCGGCCAGATCGGCATCGACAACATCAAGAGTCAGTACGGCATCGAAACCAGAACCATCCAGTGTGGCTATGATGCAGGCAAGTATGATCCAGGGCTGGAGGCGGCAGCGCAGTACGGCGACGTCGTTTTCGTCATCTCGTACGCGTTCGAGGACAGCCTGAAGGCAATGGCCGACAAGTACCCGGACAAGATCTTCGTCAACATCGACACCATCGTCGAAAACAGCAAGAAGACCATTACGTCCATCAAGTACATCGAAGAGGAGAGCGCATTCCTTGCCGGTGTCTGCGCCGGCCTGACGACGACGGACCTGAGCATCAAGAACATCAACAGCGACAAGATCGTCGGTGTCGTTGCCGCGGCGGATGACCCCGTGGTCATGGCGTTCGTGAAGGCGTACGAGGACGGCGTTCGCTACGTTGATCCATCCATCAAGGTGGAGCGTGTCGTTCTTGCGGGTATCTGGGATGATCCGGGCAAGGGCAAGCAGGCGGCACTGAGCCTGTATGACAAGAAGTGCGACGTGGTGTTCCAGGTCGCCGCGGCAACGGGGCTTGGCGTTCTCCAGGCAGCACGGGAGCGGGGCCTGTACGCTATCGGCGTCGATACGAATCAGAATGACATCGAGCCAGGATTCGTCATCGCCTCTGACATCAAGAATATCGGCATGACCATCGAAGAGGTCTACGCCATGATCCGCGATGGCACCTACACGCCGGGCCAAGTCCGGAAGTACGGACTCAAGACAGGCGCCATCGATCTGGTCACCGAGGCGACGGTTCAGGTTCTGCCTCAGACAATCATTGATAGCATCGGCCAGATACGCCAGCAGATCATCGACGGAACACTAGCTATCACGAAGTACCAGTAGAAGACCAGGATATCGGTGGCACGCGGCGTCCTGATTGACCTTCAGCGCATCACCAAGGTCTTTCCACCGGACACGATCGCGCTGGACAACGTCTCTGTGTCGTTTGAGGCGGGCGAGATCCATGCCCTTGTCGGTGAGAATGGAGCCGGCAAGAGCACGCTCATGAAGGTGCTCTTCGGCCTCGAGCGACGCAATGCGGGAGACATCCTCTACCGGGGGGAGAAGGTCGATTTCAGGACGCCGCGTGAGGCTATTGCGGCGGGGATCGGCATGGTGCACCAGGAGATCCTGCTGATCCCGGAGTATACCGTCTGGGAGAATATCGTTCTCGGCGCTGAGCCGGTCGGCCCGCTGGGGCGTCTCGATGTCCGTCGTGCACGCGACGTCGTCCGCGCAAAGATCGAGGAATTCCAGTTCAACCTTGATGTGGATGCCCTCGTTGGAGACATCTCGGTCGCGGCGCGTCAGAAGGTCGAGATCCTCAAGTTGTTGTATCGGAACGTCGCCGTTCTCGTCCTGGATGAGCCGACGGCGGTTCTGACGCCGCAGGAGATCCCTCAGCTGTTCGGCGAACTGAGGCGCCTGCGCGACAAGGGCAAGACGATCATCTTCATCTCGCATCGCCTGGACGAAGTCCTTGCACTCAGCGACCGCGTGACGGTCCTGCGTCGAGGCCGCGTCGTCGGGACCTCTCGGACCGTCGATCTCACCAAGGAGGACCTTGCACGGCAGATGGTCGGCCGCGACGTGCTGTTCGTCTCCCAGCGTCAGCCGCAGGAACGCGGCGACACTGTTCTGCGCGTCCGGGATCTGGAGGTACGGGGCACAGACCGACATGGTCCCCTGCACGACATCAGCGTGGAAGTCCACGCAGGCGAAATCGTGGGCGTCGCGGGCGTCGAGGGAAACGGCCAGTTCGAGCTTGTCAATGCCATCATGGGGCTCATCCCTGTTGCGGCAGGCAGTATCGAGATCGAGGCGAAGGACGTGACACACGCGGACATCCTCACCAGGAGGTCCCTCATGTCGTTCGTTTCCCAGGACCGCGGAAGGATGGGGGCCAGTTTGACGGCTTCGGTCCTCGAAGACGCCATCATGACACATCACACACTTGACCCCACCTTCACACGGTGGCACGGCGTGGGGCTCGACTACCGGCGCGCGCGCTCCTTCACGGAGGAGATACGCAAGCGTTTCGACGTCAGCATGCGGCATCCTGCAGACCAGTTCCAGTCGCTGTCAGGCGGAAATCAGCAAAAAGTCATTCTCGGGCGGGAACTACTGCTCGACACGCCATTCGTGCTCATGGATCAGCCGACGCGAGGGCTGGACATCGGTTCCATCGAGTACGTCCATCAACTCATCCTGGACTTGCGGACCAATGGCCGGGCTGTTCTGCTCATCTCGGCAGACTTGGAAGAGCTGTTCATGATGGCTGACCGCATTGTCACCGTGTACCGTGGGGTGATGGTCGCGGATCTGCCCGTCGAGGAAACGAACGTCGGGGATGTAGGCCTTCTCATGCTGGGCGGCATACGGAGAGCGCATGCGTAAGCAGGTCATGAGCGGCGTGGCAGGCGTCTTCGTCGCACTGGTCATCGGCGCCGTCATCATGCTGGTTCAGGGCTTCAACCCGGTGCAGACCTATGGGGCACTGCTCCAGTACTCCTTGTTCACGGTTCCTGCCCTTGCGGCAACGCTTGCGCGCGCGGTGCCATTGGTTCTGACGGGTCTGTCGGCCTCCATTGCCTTCGCGTCGGGCCCCGTGAACCTTGGCCAACCCGGCCAGCTGATCATGGGAGCCATGGGCGCGACACTGGTCGGTCTGTTTGTCCACGCGCCTGCGCCATTGATGATCCTCCTGTGCATCGTTGCGTCGCTGACAGCCGGGGCACTATGGTCCGGGGTCGCTGCGATGCTCAGGCGCCTGTTCTCTATGGACGAATTCATCGTCACACTCATGCTGAACTTCATTGCCGACTACTTCGCGCTGTGGCTCATCACGTACCCGCTGTTCGACCCCGCCGCTCTCAGCCCCATGACGCTCCCTGTCAGTACCGCAGCCTGGCTGCCGTCGATCGGAGGGCTGAACACGAGCGTGCTGGTCATGCTCATGGCAACGGTGTTCTGCTGGCTGGTGATGAGCAGGGGGCGCAGTGGGTATGAGTGGCGCATGACCGGACAGAACGCGCTGTTTGCACGCATCGGCGGATGCAAGGTCGATGCAAACTACGTGCGGGTCATGCTCCTGACCGGAGCTCTTGCAGGACTTGCCGGTGGGCTCATGATCCTGGGCGGTTCGCATCGCTTCGTCAAGGGACTGGGAGCCAGCTACGCGTGGGATGGCATCATGATAGCAGTTGTCGCCGGCAACGGCATTTCCGGGACGTTCCTGTACGGCCTTCTCTTCAGCGCGCTACAGCAGGGCGCTCTGGGGATGGAGCTCATCACGGCTGTGCCGTCGGAGTTCATCGATGTCCTGCAGGCCGTCATCGTGCTGATCGTGGTAGCCGGACGAGTCTCCCTGAACCTTGTGCTCGACTATCTGGCGACCCGGCGCCGCTTGAGAGAAGCCCAATGAACATCTTCTTTGGACTAGTATCGGCAACGCTGGTAGGAGCCACGCCGATCCTGCTGTCGGCCATCGGCGGTGCCTTCACGTTCTACGCAGGCATTTTCAACATAGCAATGGAAGGAATGATGCTCATGGGCGCGTTCTGCGCCGTCCTCGGGTCCTACTTCCTGCACAGCTGGCTGGCCGGGATCGCGTGCGGTATCGCCGGCGCGCTGGTCATGGCGGGCATCTTCGTCCTGTTCGCCGTGCGGCTCCACACCGACGAGTTTCTGACCGGCATCGCGCTGAATCTCTTTGCCGTCGGTGCGACGACGTTCCTTCTGCGTGACATCTTCCGTGTCAAGGGAGCGTTCACCAACGCAGGGATCCGTGCCATTCCGACAGTCACCCTGCCGCTCCTCGACCACATTCCGGTCGTCGGACGGCTCCTCAGCGGCTACAATGCGATGGTCTACGTCGCAGGTCTTGTCGTGATCGTCGCAGCGTTCGCGATCTTCCACACGCGGTTCGGATTGCGCCTCCGTGCTGCCGGGTATAACGCCGCCTGTCTCAGTTCAAGTGGCGTTCCGGCATCGACGGTGCGCATCTGGTCACTCGTCATCTGTGCCGTCTGCTGTGGCCTCGCCGGCGCCTATCTATCACTCGGATACGTGCGCCTGTTCTCCGAGAACATGTCGGCCGGGCGTGGCTGGATTTCGCTGGCGGCTATCATCCTGGTCAGCGGCAACCCGTGGGGCATCGCCATCATCTCCCTCCTGTTCGGCTTCTTCGACGGCCTGACAGTGTTCCTCCAGGGCAGTCGCATCCCGACACAGTTCACCGCGATGATCCCCTACGCGGCAACGCTCGTTTCACTGTATTTCTACTCATTGCGCAGAAAGGGGCGAACATGAGATTGCATGCCTGGCAGATGGAGCGTGACCTGAGGACGGCGGCCGTTCCACTGGACCGCCGCAGTCACGGGAGTACGTGGTTTGACCCCGACGCAGTCGTCCACGGAGCGGATGACCTCATGCTTCTCTTCTGGAACAGCACGGTACCAGGTTCGGGCGCGCCCGAATGCCCATACCAGGAGATGGTACAATCCATGGCCAATCGCGGCTATGCGGCCGAGGATGCCGAGGAGTTGCTGGAGCATGGCAAGGCGCTGGCAGCCGCTCATGACGTTCCTGCACTACGTGCGCTGAGCGGTGAACTCCTGCGCCGGCTGTTCGATGCTCCCCGTGACCCGGCGAGCTCCTATTGGGGCTTCTCCAGCCCTGCGACATGGCAGGCGGTGCGAGAGGACATGACGAACGCCGATGCGTCGTTGGCAGGAGCCGCAGTGCCGGACCTGGAAGAGAGAATGCACTCGGCGTGGATTGGACAGCTGGCGGGAGGGGCATTTGGGACGGCCATCGAAGGATACACCGGCAGCAGTATCCGCGCCGTCTACGGCAACATCGAGGGCTATGTGACGGCACCGGAGACGATGAACGACGACGTCGTCTACGAGCTCGCCTTTCTGGATGCCGTCGAGCGCCATGGACGTGGTGTGACCTCGACGGACATCGCACGCGAGTGGCTCGAACATATCCCCTTTGGATGGTCGGCCGAATGGGTGGCTCTGCAGAATCTGCGCGCGGGCATCTTCCCGCCTGATTCCGGCACCTTCCGGAACCCGTACGTGGACTGGATCGGATGCCAGATGCGCGGGATGGTCTGCGGCATGGTCGTGCCAGGCAGGCCGCTTGAGTCTGCACGGCTCGCACACATCGATGGGGTCGTTTCGCATGCCGGCAACGGCGTCTACGGCGGCATCTACGCCGCCGTGCTCAGCTCCCTGGCGTTCGTGCGGGACGACGTTCGACACGTCTTGGTGGAGGCATCGGAGTATCTGCCCCGGCACAGTGAATACGCTGCGGTCGTGCAGGAGTGTCTGCAGCGCGTTGCGGCATCAGAAGGTCCCGATGAAGCTTTGCAATGGGCGGAGAGCCGATTCGAGCAATACAACTGGATCCACGCCTACCCCAATATCGCCGCCGTCATCGTTGCCCTCTGGTTTGGGCACGGCGACATGACAGCCACGTTCAAACTGCTCGCCCACGCCGGCCTTGACGTGGACTGCAACGCAGGTCTTGCAGGCACGATTCTCGGGGCCATGCACGGCGTCCCATCACCGTGGCAGGATCCGCTGGGAGACAGGCTGGAGACGTACATCGCCGGCAAGGAATCACTGTCGATTCGGGACTTGTCAGCGCGCACCGCACGGCTCACACACATCATGACAGAAAAGGCCTGACAGGAGGTTTGACATGCCACAGTTCCACCTGAAATGCGAAGCGACGGACATTGCACCCTACGTGATGCTGGTCGGCAACCCACAGCGGGCAGAGCAGACCGCTCTTCTGCTGGAAGACGCGAGGCTCGTGAACAACTATCGCTATCTGCTTGTTTACACGGGGATGTCGCAGGGCCAGCGCGTGACCGTCGCCACGACGGCGATGGGGGCTCCGTCAACGGCAATCGTCGTCGAGGAGCTATGCAACCTCGGCGCGCGTGTTCTGCTCCGCGTCGGCTCTGCCGGCGGCATCGCACCGGACGTCGATACGGGTGACATCGTCATCGCAACCGGTAGTATCCGCGATGAAGGAACGACGCCGCAGTACCTGCCCATGACGTTTCCAGCCGTCCCCGATTTCGACCTGCTGAGGCTGGTCATGGATACGGCACACAGCGTCAAGGCCGATGTGAAACACGGTGTCGTCATCAGCCGGGACTCGTTCTACCGCAACTACGGCGATGAGGAGATGCAGCTCATGCTGCGCTGCGGTGTCCAGGCCATCGAGATGGAGAGCAGCTGCGTCTTCGTTGTCGGCCAGTATCGGGGAGTCCGGACGTCTGCCCTGTTCGCGGTCGATGGCAGCGTGACCAAAGGTGCCATCAAGCCCCAGGGCGCAGAGGAACTGTTCAAGACAGCTGAACGACAGACCATCCAGATAGGCCTGTCCGTGCTGGCTGCATGCGCCGGCGCAGGTTTCTAGGTCCGTCGGCGGGCACGGCTCGCTGACATCTTTGGGGAGGGCATCCATGGTGGCGAAAGCGACAGTTCTTGTGACGGGCGGGGCAGGGTACATTGGCTCACACACCGTTCGTCAGTTGATACGGCAGGGATACGGTGTGGTCGTTTGCGACGACCTTTCGCGGGGGCACCGATGGGCTGTGCCGGACGGAATCCCCCTGATCGTCGCCGACATCGCCGATACGACTGCACTGGTACAGGCGATGCAGCTCCACGGTGTCGATGCGGTCATGCACTTCGCTGCGGTCAGCCAGGTCGGCGAGTCCATGTCGGATCCCCGGCTGTACTACAGCAACAACGTCGCCGGGACCGTGCACCTGCTGAACGCCTGCATGGAGACGAACGTGCGCCGTTTCGTCTACTCGTCGTCGGCTGCCGTGTACGGAGAGCCGGACAAGGTCCCGGTGGACGAAGACAGTACGCTCAAGCCGACCAGCGTCTACGGGCGCACGAAGCTGATGGTCGAGAAGATGCTGCACGACTATGCAACGGCGTACGGCCTGCAGTACGCGGCCCTGAGATACTTCAATGCCGCCGGTGCAGACCCTGCAGGCGGCCTCGGCGAAGACCACCAGCCCGAGACACATCTCATTCCCATCGCCGTACAGGCAGCGCTTGGCAGGCGTGGGGCAGTGCAGGTATTCGGCACCGACTACCCGACCGCGGATGGGACGTGTATTCGTGACTACGTCCACGTCTGCGACCTTGCCGATGCCCACATCCTGGCACTCGAGTCTCTGGCCTCCTGTCCCGAAGCCGCGTACAACCTCGGCAACGGCAGCGGCTTCTCGGTGCGGGAGGTCCTGGGGTCGGTCGAACGAGTCACGGGTCGAAAGGTCCCGAGCGTTGTGGCAGCACGCCGCCCGGGCGACCCGGCCGTGCTGGTAGCCTCCAGCGACCGTATCCGCAGGACTCTTGGATGGAAGCCCGTGCTGGCGGACCTCGACGTCATGGTCGAAACCGTATGGCAGTGGGAGCAGCACAAGCTGGCTCTTTGACGACGAGGCTGAACTCCGTATAATGACTAGCTGGCAGAGCATCGAAAACGACCACGACACTGACTCCTGGAGGCACCAATGCGCGGCCAGTATCTAACGATGGCAATGAACCTGGTCATCGGCCTGTCGTTCTTCCTGTACGGCATGAAACTGCTTGGCGACGGGCTTCAGAAGGCGGCGGGTGACTCACTTCGACGGATCCTGCAGGCGCTCACCAACAAGCCCATCAACGGTGTGCTCGTCGGCCTCGTGGTGACAAGCATCATCCAGAGCAGTTCGGCTACGACGGTCATGATCGTTGGGTTTGCCAACGCAGGACTGATGACGCTGGCGCAAGCCATGGGAGTCATCTTCGGCGCCAACATCGGCACAACCATCACGGCCCAGATCATCGTCTTCAAGCTGGACAAGATCGTCTGGCTCTGTCTGTTCATTGGCATCCTGATGCAGTTCTTCGTCAAGCGCCGGACCACCAAGGCGGTCGGTGAAGCCATCCTCGGCTTTGGCATCCTGTTCTTCGGTCTGTACTTCATGTCGGACGCCCTTGGCCCTCTCAAGACCAACACGGCCTTCATCGATTTCCTCGTGCGGTTCGGCAAGGTGTCGGCGCTGGGCATCCTGGCGGGTGCGGTCTTCACCGGCATCATCCAGAGCTCCTCGGTCACGACGAGCTTGGTCGTCGCTCTATCGTTGCAGGGGATGATCACCCTGCCATCAGCCATTGCGCTAGTCCTGGGGGCCAACATCGGCACGACTGTCACGGCAGCGATTGCAGCCATCGGGACGAACATCATCAGCAGAAGGGCTGCGCTGACACACTTCCTGTTCAACTTCCTCGGGGTCCTCATCATCTTCCCGTTCCTGGGCATCTTCACGCGCCTGGTCAGCATGACGTCCACCTACCTGCCACGGCAGGTCGCCAACGCCCACACGATGTTCAACGTGACGATGACCATCATTGCGGTCCTCAGCATCAAGCCCTTCGAGAAGCTGGTGCGATGGCTGCTGCCGTCGCATGGCAAGGAGGAGGAGACCAGAGCGGTCCACTTCATCGATGACCGCGTTCTGCCGACACCCTCGGTCGCCCTGCTTCAAGCGACGCAGGAGCTCTACCGCATGGGCGGTGTGGCCAAGGAGATGGTCGAAGACTGCCGAACAGCACTGTTCTCCAACAAGATGAGCCTGCTGGAAGGCGTCATGCAGAACGAAGACCTGGTGAACACACTCCAGCGCGAGATCACCAGCTACCTCACCAAGATTACCGAGCACGAGCTGTCCGAGGAGCAGGGATCTCGGGTCATGGCGCTCATGCACTCCGTCAACGATATCGAGCGCGTGGGGGAC
>JAUSAI010000045.1 GCA_030652945.1 Caldisericota bacterium
TACGAAACCTTGTCCACCATGACCAGATCATTGGGGAACACGGTCGTCTCCATCGACGACATCTGAATGCGATAGGGCTGGACCACCCAATGCCTGAGCGCATAGGATGCACCAAAGGCGATCGCTATGATGATGATCCAGTCGAGAACCTCGCGGGTCGCCTTGTTCAAGGGCTATACTTCTTTCTTCTCCTTGACGTTGCGAGCGGTACCGACTCTGTCGCGCAGGTAGTAGAGCTTTGCACGGCGGACGTCACCGTGGCGCACGACCTCCAGTTTGGCGATCATGGGAGAGAAGAGGGGAAACACCTTCTCGACGCCGATGCCCGAAGAAATCTTGCGAACGGTGAACGTCTGGCGACTGCCACCATTCTTCATGGCAATGACGATTCCCTCAAAGACCTGTATTCTCTTCTTGGTGCCCTCAACGATATTGATGTGGACTTTGACAGTGTCGCCGACCTTGAGTTCAGGCATGTTGGGCTTCACGTATGTGCTCTCGACAAGATCAATCAGGTTCATTTCGGAACTCCTTTCATCATGCTGGCATTCACACAAACGCACATTCTAGCAGAAGGACTGCAATTATCAAGGCGGACGTATCGTCACAAGAGCCCGGTCGAGTCCTCTCCTCTACCTGCCCAGCAGGCGATCGAGGATGATGGCAGCCGCGCTTCGGACAGACAGATGGTTGAACTCAGTGGGTCCCCAGATGGGATCCAGGATACAGTCCATCTGCGCCATGATCTCGTCCGTGAGGCCGAACCCGGTCCCGAAGGTCAGCATGTACGGATGGTCTCCCGTCCGTATCCGTGCTCCCAGATCTGGATACCCGACGGAGTTGGGAAAGGAACGGGCGCTGGTCGCTACCAGAAGAGGCCGCTCACCTTCCTTTGCCTGGACCTCGGCGACAGCCTCTTCATAGTGTGTCACCACGCGAAGCAGCGACAGCGACTCAGCACGGCTCGGATTGTATTCGTGCCCGAATCCCTCATTCCAGAAGCTGCTGATGCGCAGAGCGATCTGCTGCTCCTGCGGGAGTGGCTCTACCTCGTACATGGCACGCACTCCATACGTCCTGCTCGCTCGCGCGATGTCGTGGATGTCGTGGATGACGATAGAAGTCGTTATGACTTCATGGTGCTTGTTGTAGACCGGATGGTGCACGACGGCGACGTAGAGCCTGAAGCTATCCAAGTGCGTCCCTCATTTCCGCGAGCACTCTCCGCAGATACGCGCGGTCCTGGCTTGTCAGCTCCATCTGCTTCAGCAGATCCGGGCGGTACAGCAATGTTCGCCTGAGCGCCTCCTGTCTCCGCCACGCGGCAATGTTGGCGTGATGGCCGGAGACAAGGACGTCTGGCACCTTCTGCCCGTCCAGGTCCTGCGGGCGCGTGTACTGCGGATACTCCAGCATCCCCGACGTGAAGCTTTCATCAGCTGTTGATGCGACGTTTCCCGTCGCTCCGGGCAGAAGTCGCGTGACGGCGTCGACGATCTCGATGGCAGCGATCTCCCCTCCCGACAGAACGACATCGCCAACAGAGATGACCACGTCGAGCCGTTCCATGACGCGCTCGTCGATGCCCTCGTAGCGTCCGGCAACGATCACCAGGCGTTCCTCGCGAGCAAGGTCTTCGGCCATCCGCTGTGTGAAGCGGTCACCCTGGGGAGCGACACCAATCTTGAGCCACGAGCCCGCTGGCCTGTCGATGGCGTCGAGCGCTTCCACGAGAGGCTTTGGCAGGAACATCATGCCCGCGCCCCCGCCAAACGGGACATCGTCCGTCGTATGATGCCGGTCGTGCGTGTAGTCACGAAGGTTGACAGCCTCAAACTCCAGCAGACCCTTGTCGATAGCCATCTTCATGACGCCGACTTGGGCGAATGGAGCAAAGAGCTCAGGGAATATGGAAAGAACGTTGATCTTCATCGTCCGAACAGTATAGCAGACATATCGACGCGCCCTGCGGCTTAGGACGGGACCTGTTCGGTTTGCGCGCGAAAGCGCAGTTCCGCGCGCACGACCTCGATGTCGTGCGGCACAAGGATGATGGCGCCCACAAACAGCAGGGCGCAAACGGCCCACGTTGTCGTGCAGATGACGACAATGGCCGTCCGCAGGTCCAGTCTGAACGCGATGAGACCGCCAATAAGTGGTGACAGCGCTGCCCCGACGCTCTCGATGAAACTCTGGATGGCGACGGACGTGCTGCGCACTTCAGGCAAGGTAACGTCGCAGACGCTGGAAACGACGTTGGGGGATGCGAACGGCGTGAAGAGAGCTGAAGCGGCGAGCATCAACAGAAATGTAGTCTTGGCACCTACGGGGACGTTCATGGTAAAGAAGAACAGCACGGTGCCCACTACGACACCGACGATACTCACGATGAGTCGGCCGCGAGTGGTCTTGCGAAACAGGCGGTCGCCCAGCGCCCCGGCGAGAGGATATCCTGCCGCCAGCACCAGAATGGCAACAATCATGGTCGAAAGGACCTCGCCACTACTGTAGCCGCGCTCCTTCTCGAGATACCGGAAGAACCAGTAGGTAATGACGTTCCAGGGGAACGCTCCAAAGAACCCCTGAAGGAAGAGAAGGACCAGTGATCTGTTTCGCAGAAGCCGACCTGCGGTACGCCATTCGAAGTCGTGTTCCTGAAGCACGGCGACGTTCTGGAGCTCGGGCTCCGAGCTCCCACGGGCAACATCGCGCACACCGAGAAAGATGATCGCACTGACAACGAGCCCCAGCGATCCGGTCACATAGAACACTCCTCGCCATCCGATGACGTCCTTGAACGCCGTCGCAAGGATCATGCCGACGATGTAGCCAAATGGCGCTGAGATCTGCAGTAAACCATAGATGCGCCCCCGCACAGCGGGAGCGAAGTAGTCTGCGAGCAACGAGTAGATGCCCGGGTAGCTGGCATCGTCGATACCGGTCGAAGCGCGCGTGGCAACAAAGACGGGAAACGTAGGCGCCAAGGCCGACAGCCACGTGGTCGAACCCCAGATGAACGAGGCCAGCGCAAGCAACTTGGGCCTCGAATACCGGTCGTACAGATATCCCCACACCGGGTAGAGGATACCTCCCACAATGAGAGCTCCGGTGACGACGGCACCCATCTGGGCCTCGTTGATGTGGAACGTCTCCATGATCGGCGTCGTGAGCGGACCGATGAGGAGCATGTCAGCCTGATGAAGAAGCATGAAGCCGAAAGCGGTCCCAAACACGAACCACCGGTTTCCACGGCTTCTTCGCATATAACCTCTGCTACGTGTCGAAGGAGGCGTCGACCCAGGCGGCGTTTTCCTTGCTGCTCTTCACGCAATCGAACACGAACTTGGTTCCGCGGGCGCCATCGACAACGGTCGGGAAGACGTCCAG
>JAUSAI010000049.1 GCA_030652945.1 Caldisericota bacterium
GACCGCAACCTGATTCTTTTCGCAGGCCCTGGATCTGGGAAGACCGCTACCTCCATCGCAAAGGGGCGCAGAATTCTCAGCGACCCGGCAGCCCGGTTGTGCATGGTGACCTTCACTACCGCTGCCGCCGGGGAGATGCAGCATCGAATGGCAGCTGCTTTCGCTGGCGATCAGCAAGAGGTGCCGAAAGCGCGCCTGACAACCGGCACATTTCATTCGCTCGCGCTGAAGCACTATCAGCGACACGTGAAAGGGTTTCCTCGGTTGTTGCCGCCACCGGCGCGCAGCGCGATGCTCCATACCATGCTGGCCAAGTACACCCAGGATGAACGGGCGGCCTTCACCCTTGCACTGGAGCAGTACCAAGGGGCGCTTGATCCGAGCCGGTTGAGCGTACTGCCTGAACACAGAGAGTTCATCGAAGACTACCTCCGGAAAATGCGCTCGGCCCAGGCCACTGACCTGGCCAGCGTCATGAGGGACTGCACCATGAAAATGGCGGCTAGCGAGATACCCTTGCTGCCGGTGACGCACCTGATCGGCGATGAGATGCAGGATGCTGACGAAGTCCAGCTCGAGTTCATTTTGAATCATAGTCGCCAAGGGGTTGTGACGACAGTGGTGGCTGACGATGACCAGACCATCTACGAATGGCGTTGCGCGCTCGGGTACGCGGGTCTCCAGCACTTTGCCGCAGAAGCGGGAGCGAAGACGATCACTCTCGGAGAAAACTTCAGAAGCCGGCAGGAGGTTGTTTCGCATGCGCGCGAACTGATCGCCAACAATGACCCAGACCGCGTAGAAAAAAACCAACTGGCTGTGCGCGGTACCGGCGGAATATTGGGCGTGATCAAGTCCTCAGACGCGAAGGGCGAATGCGAAGCGGTGGCCAAGGCTATCGGTGACTACAAATACGACGATGAAGAGATCGCTGTGCTGGCACGCTCTAACCGCGCGTTGGACAGGATGGAAGAGGCGCTGTCGGCTGAGGGTATCGCGTACAAGCGAGACGGGCCGACACTTTGGGATGCTCCTGAAATCGGATTGATGTTGTCGTTGATGCGAGCTCTCATCAGCGCAAGGACCGGTGATTTGCTGCCGGTTCTAATGCTGCTGCAGGTTGATGCGAAGGTCCGGAAGGACCTGGAAAGCCATTTAGGTCCGAACTGTGGCGCCTTACTTGATGGGGCGGTCCCAGATCTTCTGTCGGCTACTGCGCTCGATCGAAAGGCGCTTCAGAAATTTGCTGATGGGACCTGTGCCTGGAGAAAACTACTACGCTCGGGCGACTACAACCTGGCCATTCCTGATATTGGTTTCGCCGTTGGAGAGCTATTGCGCGAAAACGTCGAGGCGGGCGGCAGCACCAGCCGAACGCGACGTGCCAACATCTTGCTGGAAAGCGCTGTGAACGTCTTGACCCGACTACAAGGGTCTTTGTCCAAACGACTCACCACGCTAGCGATGATGCAGTCACGAGATGCCTCCGCGTTTGCCGTTCGCTTGATGACGATGCATGGCAGCAAGGGACTTGAGTTCGACACCGTTTATCTGATCAATG
>JAUSAI010000050.1 GCA_030652945.1 Caldisericota bacterium
ATCCGGAATCTTCGGAGCCGATGTTGCCGGAACGGTAGAGTCTGTCGGCAAGAACGTCGTGGCATTCAAGCCGGGGGACGAAGTCGTTGCGGATATCTCCGACCACGGATCTGGCGGCATGGCTGAATACGTTCGGGCGCCCCAGAATGTGGTGGCTCGAAAGCCGCAGGGAGTGTCTTTTGACGATGCAGCGGCTTCCCCGATTGCGTCTGTTACGGCGCTCCAGGCGCTGCGTGACATTGGACGTATCAAGCCAGGGCAAAAAGCTCTGATCCAGGGAGCAAGCGGCGGCGTGGGAACGTTCGCGGTTCAGCTGGCCAAGTACTACGGTGCCGACGTGACCGCCGTATGCAGTACCGGAAACGTGCAGAGGATACGGGATCTTGGGGCAGACCACGTGATTGACTACAGGGTGGAAGACTTCACCAAGAGCGGGATCCGATATGATCTCATCATTGCCGTCAACGGCTACCATCCGCTATCGGCGTACAAGAGGTGTTTGAAGTCTGCAGGTACCGTTGTCATGGTCGGCGGCACATTCGCCCAGATTATCAGGTCCCTGGTCGTCGGACCGATGATGTCGCTGGGCAAGAGGAAAGTCCGTACTCTGGTGGCAAGACCCAATGCAAAGGACCTGGCGTTCATTATGGAGCTTCTACAAGAGGGGAAGCTGCATCCTGTGATTGACAGGACATTCCCGCTCAGCGAGGGTGGTGCCGCCTTCCTCTATGTTGCAACCGGTCATGCTTCGGGCAAAGTGCTGATTCGGGTTGCAGGGGAAGCCTGCGGACCCAGTACCATCTGGTAGAGGTACCACGTCTTGTAGCGGACGCCGCCTGCCCCCTCGATCTCGCGCCAGCTGCGCACGTTCTCCTCGCCGACCAGCGACCCCTCGGCCATGCGATAGCCGTGCGCACGCCCCCAGGCGAACAGCTTGGAGAACATGGCGGCAGGCACACCCCTCGAACGATAGTCGGGAACGACGAACAGGACGAGGGCACGCCCAGCATCGATCCGCCCGCGAAACAGGAGAAACATCAGCCACCCAAGAGGAAACAGCCGCCCATTCATGCGTCGGAACACCTGATTGTAGTCCGGGCACGTGGCGACGAACCCGATCGGGCGTCCTTCATCCGTCCTCGCGATTGCCACCATCTCGGGTCGAACGAACTTCTTCATGCCGCGCACCATGATGCGTACGTTCTCGATGGAGGGAGGTGTCAGATCGGCCCATTCCACAGGCATCGCCTCGTCCAGGATGCGCTTGATGTCGTGGGCCATTCCCTCCAGGTCACCCATATCCGCGTTGTCGATGTGGTAGTGATAGCGCGCCTGGACCTTCTTGAGCAGGTTCTCACGGTAGGCGCTCACTGCCCGCGCGTCAAAGCGCCAAGCCCCCAGACGGATGTCCACGGTGAAGCCGTAGCGCTGCATGAACGTGTTGTAGTAGGCATGGTTGTAGTTGGTGTACATCATCGGGGGGTCATCGAAGTTCATGGCCAGCATGCCGTGGTAGTCATCGCCGTTGGTCGGCGAGACCGGCCCCTTCACCACCTGTGTGCCTCGACTCCGCAGCCAGTCCGTGCCCGCATCGAGCAAGGCCTTTGCCTGGTACCAATCGTCGACCACGTCAAACAGCGTGAAGGCGCCATAGCGCACACCCTTGACGGCGCTGAGCTTCGTATCTTCCAGGACCGCTATCCGGCCCGCAACCCGGCCCTTGTCGTCACGTGTGACAAAGAGAGCGTGCGGGTTGTCCTTCAGAACGAAGCCACTGCGCCCGGTGACAATCGCCATCATCTCCGAACGGAGGACCGGCACCCAGGCATGGTGCCCTCGGTACAGGCGGTATGGAAACTCGACGAATTCCCGGAGCCCTCGCCCGGTTGCGACTTCTTCCGCGACAGCCTTCATGCATCCGTTCCCGGAGCAACGACCGCCCTGCGGTCAGCCAGCTTCCGCTGGATGTCCTGGTACCTTTCGCGGGTGATGGGATAGAACACCATGGCAACGATTCCTCCCAGGAAGATGAGTCCCGAGAAACCTCCGACCAGCAGGCGGATCGTGAGCACCGATCGAGGCGACTGCGCCACTCCGGCGACGTATCCTCCGACACTCAGCATCACCCCGACCAGTGCGATAGCGCCCGCTGAAGCCAGCTTCTGGAGAAACGTGCTGAAGCCATAGTACATGCCTTCACGCCGTGTTCCGCTTTCGAGCTCGTCAAGCTCGATGCAGTCTGGAATGATCGCGCTCGGCAAGACATGTGAACTGCTGATGCCGATGCCTGCAAGGAAGAGAAGCACATAGACCGTCCATGGGCTGGGGACGGGGACAGCGGCAATGACTGCCAGCACAATGACCACAAATGCCGTCCCCGCGATGTATGCCGTCTTCTTGCCCAGACGCCTGGATGCCCAGACCCAGAACGGGAGAAACAGGACGGCGGTAACGAAGAGGATGGCAAACAGGAGCGAGCTCTGTTCCTCCATGTGCACCACGTAGGTGGCATAGTAGAGAAACACCGCAGACACGACATCCACGCCCATCCACGTGAACAGGTACATGAGAAGGGCAGACCTGTACGGCTTGTTGGCCAGAACCTGCCGGACTTCGGCCACGAAGCTGTCCCGCGCCCGCCGGCCCATGGCCGCGAGCGGCGATTCCCGCGTTGTCACAAACACGACGAGCGGCGGGACGAAGATGACGGCTGCAGCTACCCAGGCCATGGCGAGGTAGCCCCGCGGTACGGAAACGAACCTCTCGACAATGGCGCGAGGCACGATGGCCGCGACAAGTCCCAGGACGATAGAGAAGAACATGCGAAACGAGTTGAGGGCGGTCCGTTCGTCGTAGTCTCCGGTCAACTCGGCGGCAAGCGCCTGGTAGGGAACCGCGTACGCGGTGAAGAACGTTATGTGCAGTGAATAGGCGAACGCATAGTAGACAAACAGCCCCCCTTGCGACAGCCCACGCGGAACGATCCACATGAGTACGAACGTCAGGGCAAACGGGAGGGCCGCTCCAACGAAGAACGGCCGACGGCGGCCTAGGGGAGTACGAAGATGATCCGACACGTAACCTGTCAACGGGTCAGTGATCGCATCCCAGAACTTGCCCGCCAGGAGGACGACACCCGCCAGCGCAGGGTTCAGATGCGCCACGTCTGTCAGGAAGAACAGAAAGAGGAGCGACGTCGTCGTGTACGAGACCGTGTTGCTCGTATCGCCAAATCCGTAGAAGAACTTCTGCCAGAAGCTCAGCTTCTGCCTCATCGGCGGGGAAGTCTCATACAGACGGAGTCATCAGGATGTTGTTCTCTGGTAGTCCTCAATCGCCAGGTGCAGAGCCTGCACTGCATATCCTGCACAGCGCCACTTCGACTCAGGGAGACCGTCGAGCAGGCCCGACACGACCTGCATGTCGATCGCCGATGCCTCATCGATGGTCTTGCCCGGCACCAGCTTGCTGAGCACAGACAGCGCCGCAATCAATGCCGTACAGCCTGCGATGCGGTATTTCATCTCGACGATGCGGCCGGATGCGGCGCTGATGTGCACGGTCAATTCGACGGCATCCACCTCGTCCGCAATGTGCCCGATGCCGGATGGCGCGTCGATGCTCCCGATATTGGACGGGTTCATGAACTCACGTATCGTCGCGCGACTGTACTTGTCCATCCCGGTCGTACTAGGCCATGGAGCGCAGGAACTTCACCAATCCGGGAATGACGTCCACTGCGTAGTCGATGTCCCTGTCTGTCGTCGTGTATCCAAGTGACAGGCGCAGGGACGACTTGGCTTCCTTGAGGTCACAGCCGATAGATGTCAGGACATGTGATGCAAGCGTCTCCTGAGCATTGCAGGCTGATCCTCCTGCAGCAACGATACCCGCCTCGTTCATTGCCATGAGCAGGGGCTCGTTGTCGATACCGTCGATGCGGATGTTGAGATTCTGCGGGACCCTGCATTCCATGTCACCGTTGGCGGCCAGCCGTTCGATACGGGCAGTCAGCTTCTCATGAAGCCTGTTTCGGAGCACCGTGAGGCGTTTGAACTCGCCCGCGAGGCGCTCCTTGCCGAGCTGAGCGGCCTTCCCCAGTCCGACGATCCCGGGAACATTGTGGGTCGACCCGCGCAGACCTCCCTCCTGTCCTCCACCGTCCATGAAGGGGTACAAGCTGTTGTGATCGCGGACATACAGGAGGCCTACTCCTTTGGGGCCGTTGAACTTGTGCGCGGAGGCACTCAGGAAGTCGACGTCCAGCGCTCTCACGTCAACCGGAATGTGCGCCACTGTCTGCACGGCATCCGTATGCATGAGCACGCCCTTCTCGTGTGCGATGCGTGCAATCTCGGCAATTGGCTGGATGGTTCCGATTTCGTTGTTGGCGTGCATGATGGAGACAAGCGCGGTGTTGGGCCGCATGGCTCGGCGAATATCGTCTGGATCGACGATCCCACTGCGTCCGACCTTGACATACGTCACCTCGTAGCCCTGGCGCTGGAGTGCAACCGCGCTATGCAGAACGGCGTGATGCTCGAACTCCGCCGTCACCAGATGACCGTTGCGATGCAGGCGTTCGCGCGAAACACGCTCCATGACACCTTTCAGGGCCCAGTTGTCGGCCTCGGTTCCTCCGCTCGTGAAAGCGACTTCTTCGGCCGACGACCCAATCAGCGACGCAACACGCTTGCGGGCTTCCTCGACAGCGACATGGGCAGCGTCCCCCGGCGACGAGTGAGCGAACGTCATGGGATTGGCAAACTGCTGCATGAAGTACGGCTTCATTTCGTCAAGAACAGCCATGTCCACTGGCGTGGTCGCCGCATGATCAAGGTAGACGATCCTGTTCATATCCATTCCTCCCGTGCGCGTGGGTTCGAGGTCGTCCGGTCAGGGTTGCAGAATGTCCTCAGTCTGACCTTCCACCGATAGTATAACAGATGTAACCCCAGTGATATGCATGAGCGTCTGTTCGATTTGCTGACGGATGGCGCCGACACGTGCCGCACCTCCAACACCTTCCTGCAGGCGTGCGTCGAAGTCTGCATAGGCAACGCCAAACGGGTCCACGGTCAGTGACAGAAGTGTCACACCGCCATTCAGCGTCGTCGTCAAACCCTGTTGTCCCTCCTCGGCGGTCGGTCCCTTGAGAAGTTCCTGGATGGCGGCGCGCGCAAGGTCGGCTTCAGCTGGTACGCTGCGTTCGACGGAAACGATTTCGATGTCCGCAGCAGTACTGCGCACGAAGAAGACTTCCACCGCGGCCTTCCCGTCGTCCGTTACAGCAGGGCGGCACCCCGGAACGCAGACGCACACGAGCATGACAATGATTGCAGCAAGTACACACCTTCGTTGCATGTTCCTCATCCTCCCGACTGTGCCGCGCTCCGTGCCGGCATACCAGTCAACGCCGTCCCATTCTTCAAGTCCATTGACAGGAAGTCCCAGTTCGCGCAGAATAGCGTGTTACCTAGCTTCGACCACCGATGTCGTCGCATGAACTCTTCTGGAGGAACATTGATGAGTGGCAAGAAGAAGCCTGTCCCAATCCACAAGGCCAAAGTAAAGACCGCTGAGCCGGCGCAGGTCACAGGAAGCAAACTGCGCCTGGCCATCATCCTTGCCTCGGCAGGAAGCATCATGCTCGTCCTGGGTCTCGTTCTCGGGCGAGGACTCCAGCAGGGTACCAACCTTGCCTCGATACGTCTGTTCCTCCTGATCGTAGGATTCTCGCTGGCTCTTGCCGGACTCGTCGGACTCCTGGCACACGCGTTGGTCACTGCTGCCAACAAACAGATGAACAGGAAGCACTAGCCCCTCAGGGAAGTGTTCCGAGCCGTTCCAGGATCTCCTTGTAGAGTCGCCTGTACGCTGTAGCGGCCTTGCCTCGCGCGTCCAGTTGCGTCACGGGAATGCCTTGGCTGGCTGCCTCCTTGACGCGCACCGATTCCGGAATGCTCGTCTTGAACAGCAGGTATCCATACTTGTCGTCAAGCGTAGCCCACGTTTCCTGCGCGAACGACTGGCGTTCCTGGATGTTGTTGAGAACGATGCCCAATGGCCGCACGCTGGCCTGATGGCTGGACCGCAGTGCCTCGATGGAGCGGACCAGGTCGGCCAGCCCCTTGAGCGCAAACCATGAAACGTCGGCAGGAATGATGGCGCAATCGCTGGCCAAGAGAGCACTGCGGGTGAAGAGGCCCATGGCGGGAGGCGTATCGATCACGACCACGTCGTAGGTATCAATG
>JAUSAI010000053.1 GCA_030652945.1 Caldisericota bacterium
TTCCGGCTCATCGAGGTCAAGGCCCCGGGCGTCATCGAGCGCCAGCCGGTGAATGAGCCCATGTACACGGGCTATAAGGCCATCGACGCCATGACCCCCGTCGGCCGCGGCCAGCGGGAGCTGATCATCGGCGACCGTCAGATCGGCAAAACCGCCCTCTGCGTCGATGCCATCATCAATCAGAAGGACTCCGGAATCCTCTGTGTCTACGTGGCCATCGGTCAGAAGAAATCCACCGTGGCCCAGGTGGTGGACGCCCTGGAGCGCCACGGCGCCATGAAGCACACCATCGTCGTCAACGCCTCGGCCTCCGAGCCCGCGCCCTTGCAGTACGTCGCCGCCTTTGCCGGCTGCGCCATGGGCGAGTATTACCGGGACATAGGCCGCCACGCCCTGATCATCTATGATGACTTGACCAAGCAGGCGCAGGCCTACCGGCAGATGTCCCTGCTGTTGCGCCGGCCGCCGGGACGTGAAGCCTATCCCGGTGACATCTTCTACAACCACTCCCGGTTGCTGGAGCGGGCCGCCAAGCTGAACGACACCCTGGGAGGCGGCTCTCTCACCGCCCTGCCCATCATTGAAACTCAGCAGGGTGACGTATCGGCCTTCATTCCCACCAACGTCATTTCCATCACCGACGGTCAGGTGTACCTGGAACCGAACCTGTTCTTCTCCGGTATCCGGCCCGCCATCAACGTTGGTCTGTCCGTCTCCCGGGTCGGCGGCGCCGCCCAGGTGAAGGCCATGAAGCAGGTGGCCGGCATGCTGCGTCTGGAAATGGCCCAGTACCGGGAACTGGCGGCCTTTGCCCAGTTCGGCTCCGAGTTGGACAAGGCCACCCAGCAGCAGCTCAACCGGGGCGCCCGGCTGGTGGAAGTCCTGAAGCAGCCCCAGTATCAGCCGCTGCCCATGGAGAAGATGGTGTCCATCATCTATGCCGGCACCCGGGGCTTCCTGGACAAGTATCCCATCGATGTGCTGGCGTCTTACGAACAGCAGCTCTACAGCTTCATGGAGTCGAAATACGCTGACTTGCTGGCCGATATCAAAGAGAAGAAAGAGTTCACTTCGGAAATCGATGCCAAGATGAAGGTTATCCTGGAAGAGTTTGATTCCGTATTCCAGCCTGTCGTCAGCGCGTCATAAGAGCGGGGTATAAGCATGGCGACCCTACAAGATATCAAACGCAAAATCGGGGCGGTCAAGAAGACCCAGCAGATCACCAAGGCCATGAACATGGTCTCGGCATCGAAACTGCGGGGCGCCCAGCTGCGCATGGAAGGGTTCCGGCCTTATGCCAAGGCCTTCTCCATGATGCTGGGCAATATGGCCGGCCGGGTAGAACCGGAGATCCACCCCTTCTTCCAACCGGCTGCCCCGGTGGAACGGGTCGGTGTGGTGTTGATGACCGCTGACCGGGGTCTGTGCGGCAGCTTCAACGTCAACCTGATCAACACCGCGGTGAAGTTCATCCGGGAAAAAGAGGCCGCGGGTATCGAGGTTTCCCTCATCTGCGTGGGCCGCAAAGGCCGGGATTTCTTCCGGCGGCGCAAACGGGAGATGTTGGCCCAATACGTCGATGTGTGGAATAAGTTCGACTTTTCCAATGCGGTGACGGTGGCCCGTGAAATCATGAGCGCCTTTCTGACCGGAGGGCTGCAAGAGGTTCACCTGATCCATTCCAGCTTTATCAATATGGCGATCCAGCGCCCCAAAATGGTGCAGTTGCTGCCCATCAAGCCCTCCGAGGCGGAGGCGGAAGCCGGGGCCAGCACCGAGTATCTCTTCGAGCCGCCCATGGAGCAGTTCCTGGAGTACCTGCTGCCCAAGTATATCAACGTGCTGGTTTACCATGGCTTCCTGGAAAATTCCGCCAGCGAATACGCCGCCCGGATGACCGCCATGGACAACGCCCAGGCTAACTGTAAAGAAATGATCACCACCTTGAGCCTCATAATGAACAAGGCCCGGCAGGCGGCCATTACCAGAGAACTGATGGATATCGTGGGCGGGGCTGAAGCCCTTAAAGGCTAAGCCGCCCGTATGAGGAGGATTTACAGCATATGAATATCGGAAGAATCGCCCGCGTTATCGGTCCGGTAGTGGACGTGGAATTCGAAGAAGGCAAACTGCCGGCCATTAAAAACGCCCTTTACATTACCAACCCGGCCATCGACGACATTGAAGACAACCTGGTGGTGGAAGTCGCCCAGCATCTCGGGAACAACATGGTCCGCACCATCGCCATGGACACCACCGACGGTCTGGTACGGGGCATG
>JAUSAI010000057.1 GCA_030652945.1 Caldisericota bacterium
GCTTCTTGAGGTCAAATGCCACATCGAGAAGCATGTCGAGCTCTTCCCGTGTCCAGTCGTTGGTGGAGAGAAAATCCCGCCCCTTGAGTCTGGTATTCATGGTGAGTGGACCTCCTTGTTCATGGCAGATGGGAGCAGTGCGTAGAACTGTGCTGCCTCGTACAGGTCGCTGATGCGAACATGCTCGTCGACGGCGTGTGCAAGCCATTCATCGCCTGGACCGAATCCGATGGTCGGGATGTTGAATCGTCCCATGAAGGCGACACCGTTGGTAGAGAAGGTCCAGCGGGATATGCGTGGCCGGACTCCTCGCGCCTCGGCAGCAGCGGCGGTCGCCGCTCTGACGAGCGCATGGTCTTCTGGCAGTACCCACGTCGGGAAGTACTTCTCCTGCGAGACCTCGAGACCCGTCCAGCTCTTGTCCACGTATTGAAGCACTTCGACGCTCGTATGCTCCGGATCTGCAACGGCTCTCCTGAACTCCTCGAGGACCGTGTCCCGGGTCTCGCCGACCGTTATGCGGCGGTCGATACAGATGGAGGATTCGTACGGCACCGAATTGATCGACGGCGCTTTGCTCTCGATGATGCTGACGACTGCCGTCCCCTTGCCGAGAAACGGGTCGTCCTGGAATCCGTCGGTCATGCGCTCGATGTTCAACACTGTTTGGGCGACTTTGGTGATAGCGTTGTCGCCTTTGTCCGGGTGGGCTGCATGGGCCGACGTCCCCGTCGTCGTGATCTTGAGCTCGACGCGGCCGCGATGGCCACGGTAGACATCCAGACTCGTGGGCTCGCAAACGACGACGAAGTCGGGTCTCAGACCTTCCTTCTCGATCATGTGGATGACGGACAGCCCGTCGCAGGTCTCTTCGAGGACCGTTCCCGAGATGTAGAGCGAGAAACCGTCCAAGAGGCCGAGCTGTTTCGCGATAACGGCGCCATAGACCATGGAGGACATCGCTGCCTTCTCGTCGCTTGCCCCCCGACCATACAGGAGGTTCCCGTCGACCGCTGCAGCGAAGGGATCGACGTTCCAGTTCTGGGTGTCTTCGGCCCAGACAGTATCGACATGGGCGTCATACAGGAGCTTGCAGGGTCCGCTGCCGATCCGCCCCATGACGTTGCCGATGCCGTCTATCCAGGTCTCGTCGAACGCCAGGGTCTCCATCCGGCACTTGATGAGCAGGGCAAGGTCCCTCTCGTCCGCCGAGTAGCTGCGTGTCTTGATAATGTCACGGGCGAACTCGAGAATGGCCGGTTCGTACGATTGTGTCAGGCTTCGAACGGCGTCTGTGTTCACGGGCTGCGTCTACCCGTCGACTGCAGTGACAGGCCAGAGGCAATCTTGGGACTGCATGTGAGCGGCACGGGCGCACTCCTTTCTCCGGCAGTGGATGAGAGTACCGGCAGACTCACAGTCTAGACGACTGGGGCTCCAATGCAACGGGCGGGGGTCCAGAGTGGGTGCTCGGCAAGCGCTAACTGCGACCGGGGAAGTGCCGGTTCGCTGTCAGGGCGCAATGTCGAACAAGGATGACAGTCGAAACGCGACGCCCATCTCCGCGGTGCGGCCTATGACAGTGATGGTGAGCGTGCCTGGTTCTGCGGGCGTCCAGGAAACGGTGGCCGGAAGCCCGGAGACAGTAGCGAGCAGACTCTCCCCGATGAGGATCTCGAAGGTCGATACCCCCTGCTTTGCCACGTCCGGCACATCGATGCGTATTGCCGACTGGACGCCAACCTCGAATGATTGAGGGAACATCTCGATCGTGAGTTCTCCCGGCCTGGGTTCAGGGGACCCGCCATACGTTTCGGTTGGTATCTGGTCTCGTCGGAGTGTTCGCACCAGCACTCTATCCGACGGCCAGCTCTCGGGCGCAAGCTTCGTCGGGTCGATGGCGGCCAGCCGCACTGTCTGGAGCAGAGCGGGGTGCACAGAACACAGCTGGGATGGGATGCGGCTGTCCAGGAAGTACGCGGCATAGGTGGAAGTGCCCGGGCAGAAGTTCGACGCGAGCAGTCCCGAGTCTTTGCACACCGTTCTTGCAGCAACGCCTTCCGGCATATCCAGCAAGCTGACCTGAGGACGAAGCTTGATCGCCTGCTGCATGTATGCCTTCCACACCATGGCCGGGAAACGCGACCCGGCATTGCGTATCGACGACATACCCGCGCGTGCCTCGTCGTTGCCGATGTGGATGACCGTACACAATCCGGGAGTGAACCCGTCAAACCAGGCATCGTGCCAGTCGTTGGTGCTCCCGGTCTTGCCGGCTGCCTGCAAACCGCTGATGCGGGCATTGGGAGTGTTCTCGTACACACGTCTCAGCATCGACTGGATGACCCAGGCCGTCGACGGGGAGACGACTCTGGTCTGAGCGTAGTCGTGGCGCTCGACAACCGTTCCGGTCTGGGTCTCGATACGGCGGATGGGATATGGCGCAACACGTATTCCACCATTGGCGATGGTGCTGTAGGCTTCTGCCATTTCGAGCGGGGAGACTTCGAAGCTTCCTATCGAAAGAGATGTATACGGTTTGAGTGGGGACGTGACTCCCATTTTCCGTGCATAGTAGATGATCCTGTCCAACCCTGTGCGAAGGGAGGTCTTGGCGGCGATGATGTTGGACGACTCCTTGACAGCGTCTGCAACGCTGAGCCGCCCGAACCAGAGATTTTCCCCGAGCCATTCAGGTGGTGCCCATCCTCCGAAGTCGGTCGCCTGTGACAAGACGATTTCGGAGGTGAAGGTGGCGCCGCTGTCGATGGCGGCGGTGTAGTCAAAGAGCTTGAACGTAGAGCCCGGTTGCCGCGCCGCAAGCGAACGATTGAACTTCGTCTCGTCGTAGTCGGTGCCGCCGACCATTGCCAGAATGTGGCCAGTCCCCGGTTCGACGCTGACGAGGCCGACCTGCGGCTGGAAGACACCAAGCTTGTCCCGGTCACTTTCGACGAAGACCTTGTCCTTCTGGGCCTGGGCCCACACCTTCGTGACCGCTGCGACCGCTGCGTCCTGGAGACTGGGATCGATTGTTGTGTAGATGCGCAGACCTCCCTGGTACAGCATGTCCTGCCCGTATTGGTCCTGCACGATCGACTTCACATAGTCGATGAACCAGCCCATGTTGCCATACGCGCTCTTCAGGCCGTTCTTCAGGGTCAACTCCTGAGCGAACGCGGCGTCGGCTTCTTCCTGTGTGATGTACCGATTGCGCACCATCTTGCGCAACACGGACTGCTGCTGCGCACGGGCCAGGTCATAGTTCTCATAGGGGCTATAGGCCGACGGCGCAGGGAGGACGCCCATGATCATCGCTGCCTGCGCAACATCGAGACTGCGGGCGGATATCCCAAAGTAGCCCAGAGACGCAGCCTCAATGCCATACAGTCCGCTGCCGAAGTAGACGTAGTTCAGATACATGTTGAGGACTTCTTCCTTGGTGTACTGCTTCTCGAGGCGGAAGGCGACGATGATCTCCTTGATCTTCCGGGCAATCGTGACGTCTGTGTCGTGCAGTATTGCCTGCCGCGCCAATTGCTGAGTCAGCGTGCTTGCACCGCGAATGCCGCGTCCGAGCAGGGGATCGACGATGAGGCCGGCGATGAGGCCGCGAACATCGATAGGACCGTGGCTGAAGAAACGCTCGTCCTCGGCGGCTATCAACGCCTTGATCGCATTCTCGGAGATGTCGGTGAGGGGTTTGGGGATACGATTCTCGGCGAAGTAGATGGAGGCAAGCAGCTGGTCGTTCCCGTCGTACAGCTGGGACGCCTTGGGTGACTGTATCAGCAGCTCACCCGCGGGAGGAACCTGGCCTGCATAGTGGGCGAACAGCAGCGCAACGGAGACCGCTCCGATGATGCCGACGGTGAGGAACCCTATGGCCACCCAGCCTAGCACACGACGGACTGTTGGTTTGGGCCGTGGCGCGGTCAACGTTCGTGTTTTCACCGGTTTCCTCGCACCTTTCTCACCACACATACGGTTATCGACCTGCTCAGACGCGGAGTGTCAGCTAAGGTCGTGTACTGTCGACGGTAGCGCGGGCATGTCAGATGCCAGACCGCTTCTGTACCCGCTTGATCGCTTCCTTGCGGGCCGCGAAATCCTTGGTGATCTCCTCGAGCTTCCGGCGAATGGACTTGAGGGTATCGCGCCGCCCCAGGTCTTTCGGCGATTCGAACACGGTCTCAAGGTCATCCAGCTTGTCGTAGGTTTGTGTCTCCAGTTCGTAGATCGGTGGAAGGGCGGATTCGTCGAGCAGCTCCTCCGAGAAGAAGGACGTCTCGCCGTAGCCAAGGAACTCGACTCTGTCCCGCAGATCATTCAGCGTGTGGAGGATCTTCGAAATGTCGTCCAACACCGATGTTTCGGCCTCGTTTGCCTGTTCCATGACCTCAGCCAGGATGCTGCGCAGCTCGTCGAGCTTGGCTGCCATCGTGTCTCGAATAGTCTTGTCTGCCGTGCGGCGCTGTTCGCGCTCCCGGTATCCGGAGAAGGCCGGGATTCGGGTGGTCAACTCCACGAACCAGTCACGCTGGCCGTCGTTCACACCATCCACGTCGCTCATGTCTTCCCCCTTGTCCCAGAGAATCTACCACGATGATTCTACCGGGTGATGAGAGGCAAGTCAAACGGCTCGACCTCGGCTTCACAGCCACATTCCTGTGTTTGACGAAACGCGCAGGCGCGGTAAACTGTTACAAGAACCGACATCGCGGGTACTTCGGCGCCCTTTCACACAACGTTGCACGAGGCCGGGAACGGAGGCACACTTCATGAATTGGGCAAACCTTACGGAGAGAGCGCAGAAGGCTGTCTGGATGGCACAGGAATCAGCCAGCTCGCTGGGCAACGACTTCCTCGATACCGATCACTTGCTGATCGGACTCGCCAAACTGGAGGAGGGCATTGCCTATGAGGCCATGGTGGCCTCCGGCGTAGACCTTCACAAGTTGGTGGACTACATATCAGACCAGGTACGAGGGGTGAAACACAACAACTTCCTGGGACGAAACGACGAAATAATCCTTACCCCGAGAGCAAAGAAGGCTCTGGATCTTGCAGAGAGGGAAGCCATCAATCTCGGAGATGGCTATATCTCGACCGAGCACATTCTCCTGGCCATCGTACACGAGGGCGGCGGCGTCGGCGTGCGAAGCATGGAAGACGAGGGCGTCGACATTTCGAAGCTGGTCAACACGGTCCTGTCGTTGAGGGGAACCGAGCACACCTCTGAGTCCCAGCGGCCCAGCCATCAGCCCCGGCAGAGAACGAAGACCCCGACGCTGGATCAGTACAGCAGAGATCTCACCGAGATGGCGAAGCAGGGGAAGCTGGATCCCGTCGTCGGACGCGAAAAGGAGACCGAAAGGCTTCTCCAGATCCTGTTGCGCCGGACCAAGAACAACCCCGTTCTAATCGGCGATCCCGGTGTCGGCAAGACGGCGATTGTCGAAGGGCTTGCCCGCAAGATCGTGGCGGGAGACGTTCCTGAACTGCTCAAGAACAAGCGCCTGATCTCGCTCGACATTCCGAGTCTTGTCGCAGGAACGAAATACCGCGGCGAATTCGAGGACCGCATGAAGAAGTTCCTTGCCGAGATGAAGACGGCGGGGACGTCGGTGATCCTGTTCATCGACGAGCTTCACAATGTTGTGGGAGCGGGTTCAGCAGAGGGAAGCTCCATCGATGCCGCCAACATCCTGAAGCCGGCGCTTTCGAGGGGTGAGCTGCAGGCAATAGGTGCGACGACGCTGGGCGAGTACCACAAGCACATTGAGAAGGATCCGGCGCTGGAACGTCGTTTCCAGCCCATCATCGTGAGCGAGTCGACGGTGCCTGAGTCGATCGAGATTCTGAAGGGACTGCGCGACAAGTATGAAGCCCATCATCAGGTGACTATCACCGATGCAGCTATCGAAGCGGCGGTCAAGCTTTCGGTGAAGTACATCACGAGCAGATTCCTCCCGGACAAGGCGGTCGACCTCGTCGACGAGGCCGGGGCCAAGGTGCGGCTTGCGTCGACCGTCCCAAGCGATGAGTATCGTCAGCTTCAGGACGAGTTGGACAAGCTTGAGCGGGAGAAGGACGATGCAATCCGCAATCAGGAATTCGAGAAGGCTGCAGGATTGAGAGACCAGGAGAGACAGGCACATGACAAGCTGGAGGAGATGCGGGGTACGGCATATACCGTGTCAAGCGGTCGAGAGCCTGTGGTGACACCGGACGACATTCGGTCCGTCGTTGCCCTCTGGACGAACATCCCCGCAGCGCGACTCGCGGAAGATGAGCGTTCCAAGCTGCTGCACCTTGAGGATGCCCTCCAGCGGAGGGTCGTTGGACAGAACCATGCAGTAGGTTCTGTTGCGGAGGCCTTGCGCCGCTCGCGTGCAGGACTCAAGCATCCGACGAAGCCGATCGGCTCGTTCCTGTTTCTCGGCCCGACTGGCGTCGGGAAGACTGAGCTGGCTCGTGCCCTTGCAGAAGAACTCTTTGGCGCCGAATCGGCGCTCATCAGGCTCGACATGAGCGAGTACATGGAGAAATTCGCCGTGTCGCGGCTGGTCGGAGCACCACCTGGCTACGTTGGGTACGATGAGGGAGGACAGCTCACGGAGGCAGTGCGCCGTCGCCCGTTCAGCATCGTGCTGTTCGACGAGATCGAGAAGGCGCACCCGGACGTGTTTGACATCCTTCTCCAGATCATGGATGACGGTCGGCTGACGGACTCGAGCGGAAGGACGGTGGACTTCCGGAATGCCGTCATCATCATGACCAGCAATATCGGCGGTGGATTTGGCCGCATAGCAGATCTTGGATTCAAGCTGCCGGGTGGACAGGGTGCCGAAACCGAAGCGCAGAAGTCTGCCATGATGGACGAGTTGAAACACAGTTTCAAGCCGGAGTTCCTGAACCGGGTCGACGAGACCATCGTGTTCAACCACTTGACGATTCCTGACACCGAGACGATTGTTGCTATCCTCCTGAGACGGCTCACGTCCGAAATCGAGGACGAGCATCTGCACCTTCAGTTCACACCGGAGGTCGTCTCGTATCTGGCAGGCAAGGGTTTCAGCACCGAGTATGGCGCTCGGCCCCTGTTGCGCCTGATCCAGCATGAGGTGGAGAACGAACTGTCCTACCGCATCTTGCAGGGGGAATTCAAGCGGGGCGACACGATTGTGGTCCGGAGTGACGGGCAGAAGGTTCTCTTCGAGGCACTGGAAGCCGAAAAGGTTTCGGCGCAGTAGGCATACGGGATGAACCCGCGAAACATACGCAACTTCTGCGTGATCGCACACATTGATCACGGCAAATCCACGCTGGCCGACCGTTTTCTAGAGCGGGCAGGATTCATCTTGAAGAACAAGGGTGACCAGGTCCTCGACCAGATGGACCTGGAGAAGGAGCGGGGCATAACTATCAAGGCACACCCGATCCGTCTGTCGTACACGGCCCGTGACGGGTCACCCATGGTGTTCAACCTCATCGACACTCCTGGTCACGTGGACTTCAACTACGAAGTGTCCCGAAGCATCGCGGCGTGTGAGGGGGCCATTCTGGTCGTGGACGCGACACAGGGAGTGGAGGCTCAGACGGTAGCCAACGTCTACCTTGCGCTGAACCACAATCTCACGATCCTGACGGCCATCAACAAGATCGACCTTCCGAATGCGGATGTGGTGGAGACGAAGCGGGAGATTGAGGAGATCATCGGTCTGGATACGTCGAACGCTGTCCTCGTGAGCGCGAAGACGGGTGTCGGTGTCGATGAACTGCTCAGGGCGGTCGAAGACACGATTCCGTGTCCCACAGGCAGCGCCGACGCGCCGCTGAAGTGTCTGGTGTTCGACTCGCACTTTGACACCTATAAGGGCGTGGTCGTGCACATCCGTGTGTTTGAAGGGACGATCCGCAAGGGTGACCACATCCGACTCATGGCAGTGGATGAGGAGTTTGAAGTCGGTGAAGTGGGCTACTTTGAGCTGACGGCTCTCGTCACCGAGAGTCTGACGGCTGGGGATGTGGGCTACTTCGCCGCTGTCATCCGCGATCCGAAGAGCGTTCACATCGGAGATACCGTGACAAGCGCGCTCCACCCCGTACTGGAGCCCATCCCCGGATACCGGCCGGTACTGCCCATGGTCTTCGCGGGCATCTACCCCGTAGATGCCAATGACTACGAGGGACTCAAGTCCTCGCTCGGCCGTCTTCAGCTGAACGATGCATCGTTCACGTACGAGCCTGAGACGTCAGGTGCCCTCGGGTTCGGCTTTCGCTGTGGCTTCTCGGGCCTCCTGCATCTGGAGGTCCTGACCGAGCGTCTGCGCAGGGAATACGGGCAGGAGATCGTCGTCACGGTGCCGAACGTGCGCTACCGCATCATCAAGCGCAATACCATGGAGGAAGTCCTCGCAGACAGCCCGTCCAAATTTCCCCCATTGGGGGAGATAGAGAACATCGAGGAGCCCTTTGTCAAGGCCCAGATCGTCGTTCCGCACGACTCGATCGGCGACGTCATGGAACTGACGAACAAGCGTCGGGGAACGTTCATCAACATGTCCTACCCCGAAAGCCGGCGCGTCGTGCTGGAGTACGAGCTGCCACTCTCGGAGATCATCACGGACTTCTTTGACCGTTTGAAGTCGATCACCAAGGGATACGGGACCCTTGACTACCAGATCGCCGGATACCGGCGGGAACGGCTGTCGAAGGTGGATGTCCTGGTGAACGGCGTGCCCGTCGACGCGCTGTCGTTCGTGGCTCACGAGGACGATATCCAGCGTGACGGACGCTCACTGCTGAAGCGTCTGCGCCAGCACATCCCCAGGCAGAACTACGAGGTTGCGCTTCAGGCCGCCATCGGGGGCAAGATCATCGCCCGGGAAAACATCGTTCAGCTTCGCAAGGACGTTCTTGCGAAGTGCTATGGCGGCGACGTCTCCCGCAAGCGCAAGCTGCTGGAGAAACAGCGAGAAGGCAAGAAGAGGATGAAACAGATCGGAAAGGTGAGCATTCCGCAGGAAGCGTTCCTTTCCATTCTCAAGCGTGATTCCGACGACTGAACCGATAGGCATCTACCTGCACCTGCCATTCTGTCGCAGGAAGTGCCAGTATTGCGACTTCCTTTCCTTCGGAGGGTGGCGCGGTGTCCCGGACGGCTATGTCGATACGCTGCTGGGCGAGGTGCAGCTGTGGGGTTCGTACTTCGCAGACAGCAACGCCACGGTGGCATCGGTGTACTTCGGAGGAGGGACGCCGTCACTGGCGGAACCCCGGCAGGTAGAGCGCCTCATGACGGCTCTTCGCAGTGCGGCGGCGTTTGGCCTCAGCTGTGAGACGACCCTTGAGGCGAATCCTGACAGCATCGACGAGAACAGAGTCGCCGGCTGGATGGCAGCGGGCGTCAATCGCCTGAGCATCGGCATCCAGAGCCTCGATGATCCGACACTGCGCCGGCTGGGGCGCCTGCATGACGCGTCACGGGCCCTGCAGGCATGCACGGAAGCCCGGCGGGCCGGCATCGGCAACGTCTCCGTCGATCTCATGTACGGCCTCCCCGGCACCGATAGCGGCACGGAGCTGCTGACACTGCAGCGGGTGCTGGAGGAGATCCATCCAGACCACGTCTCGTGGTACAACCTGACTCCGGCACAGGGGACGCCCCTGTGGGTATCCCTTGAGGAGGGCAGGCTGTCCCTGCCCGAAGACGACGCGGCAGCGGACCTCATGAACCTCGGGTGGAGGATGCTCGAGGAGCATGGGTACGAGCACTACGAGATCTCCAGCTTTGCCTTGCCGGGACGGGAGTCGCAGCACAACCTGGGATACTGGCAATACCGCGACTATGTCGGTCTGGGTCTCGGTGCCTCAGGATTCGTTGCCGGGCGGCGCTGGACGAACGCACGGAGGTTGGGGTCCTACCAAGACGCTGTCGCCGCGGGGAATCTGCCGGTCGAGTCCGAGGAACGCCTGCCGGCCAGACGCCGTCAGGGCGAATACGCGATGCTGTGCATGCGGATGCCGATTCTCGGGCTTCAGTTCGATCAGTTCCGCCGACTCTTTGGCGTCGACGCGCAGGCTTCATTTGGTGTCGTCTTCGAACAGCTCGTCGCGGAGGGGTTGCTGGTCATGCTGCCGGACCGCGCCATCTGTTCCCGGCGCGGCCTGGAGCTCAACAACGTGGTCGCACGCGCGTTCATCGACGCTTCCATGGATGATGACCCGGGGACGTTGGCCGGGGACGGGGTCACGTCATACCGGGCCGATGCTAGACGTTGAATCGGAAGTGCGCGATCTCCTTGTTCTTGATGATGTAGTGCTCTCCCTCGATACGTAGAAGTCCCTTCTCCTTGGCTCCCTTGAAGGAGTTTCCGCACTTCTTGAAGTCGTCGATTGAAGTAACCTCAGCCGCTATGAAGCCGCGCGCGATATCGGAATGGATCTTGCCGGCGGCATCCCGCGCGTTTGTTCCGGCAGCGATGACCCACGCCTTGCATTCGTCTTCGCCGGCCGTGTAGAAGGTCTCCAGCCCCAGGAGCTGATAGGCGCGGGTGACGAAAGTGTCGAGTGCGGAGCCGGAAAGGCCGAATTCGCTGAGAAACGACGCCTGCTCGTCGGCGGGCAGCTCGGCGATCTCGTGTTCCAACTTGGCGTCCAGCACCATGACAGAGGCGTCCTGCTGGCTTGTCATAGCCTGAACGGCAGACTCGAGTGTGCGAGCGGCCGACTCTTCGATCATCGTGACGTTGACGACGCGCATCACCGGTTTGATGGAGATGAACGAGTAGGAGGAGAGTGCTCTTCTCTCGTCGGCCGAGAATCCGAGGCCGCGGAGGGCAAGTCCTCCCGAGAGACAGTTCTGGCTCCGCACCAGCAGATCTCGTTCCAGCTCGAGCTGTGGGGTCATCTTCTCCTTCTTCATGCGTTCCAGCCTGCGCTCGATGACATCGAGATCGACAAGGGCCAAGTCCAGGTCGAAGCTGGCGATCTGCTCGCGCAGCAAGACAGGGTCCGGTGGCTGGTTGAACCCATCGAACACTTCGACCAGAGCATCGACGACCTTGATGTCCTTCAGGAGTTCGTTTCGTCGAGACGCGTGCTCTTGCCCCGCCGGCATTCCCGGAACGTCGACGAACTCCGCGGCCGCAGGTGTCGTCTTCTTGGGATGGAAGACGCCAGCAAGAAACGCAAGGTCTTCATCCTGAATCGGGACCGATGCGAGATTCGTCTTGGCCTGGGCAACCTGCACGGTCCCGTGACTCAACGCGGCAAACAGCGTGGTTTTCCCCGTCTGAGGGAGGCCGATGATACCGATCTTCATGGGCGGGACTCCTTGGCACCGGTGAATTCATGCTTGTGCGGTGTCGTTCAGTATACTGGAGTGGTCGGCGGGATGCAAGGACGGACGACACCGGACCGCAGGACGGTTTGGCCGACTCTCGGTGGTCGCATGAGCGCGTCAGCGTTGCTGGCCTTGTACGCCACCGTTGACATGTTCCCCTGCGGGCATACACTAAATCTCCTGGAGATGCTGAAGGAATGAAGATAAAAACCATACGAGGGGCCCTGCGAGCTGTTCGGCGCAAGGTTTCTGCGGTTCGTCGCGAAGATATCCAATCCTCACGGCAGCTGGACAAGGATTACGGACTCCTTGCCAGCGGCCATGTCTGGTATATCACCCGTCTGCTCTCGCAGGCCGATTTCGTGGACTTCGGAGCCCTCTTCCCGGAGCTGGCACACCAGATCGGGTGGACAAGAGGCATCCGCCTCTCGCGCAACGAGCTCGCTGCGGCCATGTCGGCGACCCGCAAGCCTGGCGAATCGGGGATCGTGACCAGCACCCTTGTACTCGTCGACACCGACGGACGTCTTCTTCAAATCGGACCTGCCACGCTCGTGGGCTTCTGTGACTATCTTGGCCTCGTGTCGGGACGCGGCGATGCGTATGTCGTCTTCCCCACCATCATCCTGAGCCCGGCATTCGGTTCGAGCCGAACGCCCGAGGAATCGACGGCACTGCAGCGCGCCTCCCTTGTTTCGCAGGTGAACAGTGTCGAGGCGGACGACGACACGAGACAGCAGTATTTTGCCGACGCGGTCCTGCAGCTGGGAAAGACAGGGACTGCGCAGGATGGTACTGGCTCAGCAGCTCCGTCAGCTTCATTCGACCAGATAGACTTCTCGGGGGAGGGTTCTGTTCTGGCCCTGCTTTCCGAAATCAACCGCAGTCTTTCACAGATACGGGAGCTCCTGGAGAAGGAACTGCCCAAGTGATATGGCGCCGTTTTCGGCTGCCCATTCTGCCATGAACGGGCCGGAAACGAAGTCTGGTCTGCGGGCGCTTCTGGACGCCCATCACCTTGTGCTGTCGAAGCGCTACGGACAGAACTTCCTGGTCGACCCGGAGACGCTGGCAGCTCTCGGCGCGTTCATCCCCGCTCGCGAAGACACCATGTTCATCGAGATCGGGACCGGCGCGCTCGCGCTGACCCTGGAACTGGCCAAGAAGGGAAAGCGTGTCGTATCGTATGAACTGGACACTCGATTCTCACCGTTGCATCGGGACGTCCTGGCCGGGGAGCCGAATGCTCGGCATATCGAGCTCGTCTGCGCAGACGCACTGGAAGTGGACTGGTGCTCGATCGCAGCCCCAGGCGAAACCCCCGTTCTCACCGGAAACCTGCCCTATCTCCGTTCCTCCGAGGTCGTTCTCAAACTCATTCACAGCACGTGCATCAATGAGGCGTGTCTCCTGTTTCAGAAGGAGTTCGCCGAGCGCATTGCCGCGCGTGCAGGAACGCACGCGTATGGATCACTGACAGTGGCGGTCCAGACGTTCTTCGCGGTCGAACAGGCCATGGTTCTCCCTCCGGAGGTCTTCTTCCCCCAGCCGACCGTCAGTTCGGCATTGCTGATATTCCATCGGAGACCACATGATCTCACGCCCGCCGAGGTTCGCCCCTACCTGGGGCTGGTCCAGCAGGCGTTTCTGCACCGCCGCAAGAAGCTGGTCGACTTCTTCAGGCGTCGCGGCGCTGCCATTACTGGGCCGCTTGTTTCCCTTGCGGATCTGCGTGCCGAGAACCTCACCCCCGAGGACTTTGTGGCTTTGTATAGGGAACTCAAGAGCCGGGGCCGTCCATAGTTCCTGTCGGCACACACGGACGTGCACTACAGCATTGCGTTATTGCCCAAGGCCGGCTAGAATCTATGCGTATGACAAGTCATGTGCGGAGGTTTCTGACCATGAAGATACTGGATGGTGTTCGGTATACGAAGACGGACGAGTGGGTGCTCCTTGATGGGGACGTGGCCACCGTCGGGATTTCGGACTACGCTCAGAGCAAGCTGGGAGACATCGTCTTCGTTGGTGACATGACGGTGGGGGCAGTACTCAAGGCGGGAGACCTCCTGGTGTCCATTGAGTCGGTGAAGGCAGCTACCGATGTCTACAGCCCTGTTGCGGGGACGATCCTCGAGGCCAATGCTGCAGTCACCGCCAAGCCGGAACTGCTCAATGCGGACCCGTTTGGTGCCGGGTGGCTGGCACGGATCAAGACGGCCAATGCCGACGAGCTGAATGCCCTCATGAGCTCCTCCGACTATGCAGAGTTCCGCAAGGGGTAGGTTCGCCTCTATCGGCTCGACGCCCGTCGAAGAGAAGAGCATGCTGGAGGCGGCGAACCTCCAGTTTGAGGATATCGTGCAGTGCCTTCCCAAAGGCGTCTGTCTGGCACATGGGCTCAGCATCCCGGAGGGATTGGCCGAGGACCAGCTGATAGACGAATGGGACGGCATGATGGCCAAAAACTCCGCGCCAAAGAAAGCGTCGCTGATAGGTGCGGGTGCATATATGCACGTTGTGCCGTCGACAGTCGCGCATCTCGCATCACTGCCTGGCTTTGTCACGGCGTATACCCCATATCAGCCGGAACTGAGTCAGGGCACCCTGCAGGCGCTGTTTGAATATCAATCCTTCATGGTGGAGCTGTGCGACATGGAACTGGCGAACTGCTCCCTGTATGATGGCGCTTCAGCAGCCGCCGAGGCGGTCCTCATGACCGAGAGGATACGGAAGAGCGGGCGCGTTCTTGTTGCGCAGACGATGCACCCCAACTACGTCGCTACGATCAGAACCTACGTTGAGCCGCACGGCATCGCGGTGGACGAAGTGGCGGCCGACGCGGCGGGCCTGGTTTCACCAGGAGCTCTGCGGGATGCGTTGGCGGCACACGAATACAGCGCGGTTCTGGTGCAGAGTCCGAACTACTATGGAATCATCGAGGACTTCGCCACCCTGGCAGACGAGATCCACAAGAGCGGAGCTCTGTTTGTCCAGTCCTTTACGGAAGCCGTTGCGCTTGGCCTGCTCCGCTACGGAATGGCAACAGGGGCGGACATCGTCGTGGGAGAAGGACAGTCACTCGGTCTGCCTCTGTCATTTGGCGGTCCCCATCTTGGGATCTTTGCGACACTCAAGAAATTCAGCCGTGAGTTTCCCGGACGCATCGTCGGCGAGACAGTCGATACAGAGGGGCGTACCGCGTATGTCATGACGCTGCGGGCCCGTGAACAGGACATCCGTCGCGAAAAGGCAACGTCGAATATCTGTTCCAATCACGCGTTGAACGCCATACGGGCGGCGATGTTCCTCGGCAGTCTCGGCCGGGAGGGGTTCAGGTCGCTTGCCCTCGAAAATATGGCGAAGCTTCAGCGACTTGTCGACGGTCTCGAGTCGTCAGGTCGCTTTGTGCGTGTCTTTGGCGAAAGCCCCGTGTTCAACGAAGCAATATTGGCTAGTGGAATGGGTCCTGAAGACATGCGTTCTCGTCTCGCCGGCCTGCCCGTCTTCCCGCCACTTCATCTCACGGACAGGGCCGTTCCCGACACCAGGGGAAAGCCACATAGATACTTGTTCTGCGCGACCGAACTGCTGAAGGAGCACCTCCTGCGGCAGGTGGTCGGGGCGCTGTCGTGAGGAGATGACATGAAGACGCTCTATGACAAGAGTGTGGAGGGACGTACCGCATTCTCGTTTGCCTTTGAGGGCGACACCGAACGCGCCCTGGCGGCCGTACCTGCATACGCCCGGAGCGAGGTCAAGCGCCTGCCCGAGGTGAGCGAACTGGAGCTCGTGCGCCATTTCACGAACCTTGCCCAGCAGACCTACTGTGTGGATACCGGCTTCTACCCCCTCGGCTCGTGCACGATGAAGTACAACCCGAAGGTCAACGAGGTTCTCGCGGGCGACACGAGGCTGACGCAGCGTCACCCGCTTGATGCTCCGGAGGACAACCAGGGCGTGCTCCAGATGTGCTATGAGTTGAAGGAGCTGCTCGCTGACATCACCGGTATGGACGACTTCACGCTGCAGCCTGCGTGCGGGGCGCACGGAGAGCTCGCCGGGATGCTCATCATCCATGCGTACATGCGGGACCATGATCCGCGCCGCACGCGGGTACTGATCCCGGACTCGGCTCACGGGACCAACCCCGCGTCTGCTGCAATGGCGGGGTTTGAGACAGTGACCGTTCCTTCCGATGAGCGGGGCGGCGTAGACCTGGCCGCGCTGGACAGGCTCATGGATGATACCGTTGCCGCCATCATGCTGACAAATCCCAATACTGTTGGCCTTTTCGAGGAGAACATCGTTGCGATTGCCGAACTTGTCCATGCGCGCGGAGGACTTCTGTACTACGACGGTGCCAACCTCAATGCCCTGATGGGACTCATCCGGCCGGGAGACCTTGGCTTCGACGTCCTGCATCTCAATCTCCACAAGACGTTCGCCACTCCGCATGGCGGCGGCGGGCCCGGTGCGGCACCCGTTGGCGTCAAACAGTTCCTTGCGTCGTATCTTCCCGTTCCTGTCGTTGTTCGCAGAGGGAACGAGTATGCGCTGGAGGATGACAGGCCTGGTTCGATCGGCAGAATGTCTGCGTTCCACGGCAATATCGGCGTTCTCGCCAAAGCGTATGCATACATCAAGTCCATGGGCTGTGACGGCCTGGCGGCGGCGAGCCGCGCGGCCATCGTTCACGCCAACTACGTCAAGGCACGGCTGAGTGCGGCGTACCCGCCGGCCTATGACCGTCCTGTCATGCACGAAACGGTGTTGAGTGCCAAGCCCTATGACAAGTACGGCGTGACGTTGCTGGACATTGCAAAGCGGCTGATGGATTACGGGTTCCATCCGCCAACCATCTATTTCCCGCACTTCCCGCCGTTTGCCGAGGAAGTCATGATGGTCGAGCCCACGGAGAGTGAGAGCAGGGAAACGATCGACGCGTTCTGTGACGCTCTCATACGCATTGCGGACGAGGCGAGGGAACATCCTGAGCTGTTGACGTCCGCTCCTCACGGTACCGTCGTGACCCGCGTCGACTCGACGCGTGCGGCGCGCGTGGTCATCACGAGCCACCGTGACAGGAAGGAGAGTTGAACGCGTGCTGAATCTGCGGAATACCGTTGACGGTGAAGTCACTCGCGCGCTCAAGGACTTCCTTGCCGCCGACGAGGCTGCTCTCGCCGCAAGCACGCTGTCGAAGCCAGGGTTCCTGGACTGCAACCTCGCCCTGCCGATGAAGCTGGCTCGCATTCGGCACAAAGCACCGATGGTACTTGCCAATGAGCTCGCGTCGGCGCTCGCGGGACTGCCTTCCGTGGCCCGCGTCGAAGCGGCATCGCCGGGGTACGTCAACCTGCAGTTGTCGGATGAGTTCATTGCACGCGCACTGACCGACGTCCTTGCCGGCGAGCCAGAACGACTGCTGTTCAAGAACGGCAATGGAGAACGAGTGCAGGTGGAGTTTGTCAGCGCGAATCCCACCGGACCCCTCCATGTCGGCAACGGACGTGGTGCCGCCCTTGGGTCGGTCCTGGCGAATCTCCTGGAGACTCAGGGCTATAGCGTGGGCAGGGAATACTATGTCAACGACTACGGGTCCAAGATGCGGTTGTTTGCCGAGTCGATAGCGCACTATTTGTATCCGCTCCTGGGTTTCGAGTACGCGATGCCCGACGAGGGGTATCGTGGGGCATACATTCCGGATCTCGCCCGTGCCATCTTCGATGCATGTGGCGAAGAGCTGTCGGTCATGGCCGAACGAGAACGCCTGGAAGCCGTAGAGCTGAAAGGAAAGTCGCTGGTACTCGCCTCCATCGAGGTGGCGCTGGGGGACATCGGCGTCACGTTCGACACCTGGTTCTCGGAGCGGTACCTGGTCGAGAACGGATGGAATGACCGCGTTCTCGAACAGTTCCGGGCACGCGGAGTTGTTTACGAGTTGGATGGAGCAGTCTGGCTGAGGTCGACGGATTTTGGAGACGACAAGGACCGGGTACTGCTGCGGCGGGACGGTGAACCCACCTACACGCTGACCGATGCCGCATACCACTTCAACAAGTTCCAGCGAGGCTACCGCAAGAGCATAGACATTCTCGGGGCGGACCACATCGGCCACATCGTACCGATGCAGGCGCTCATGAAGAGCCTCGGGCTTCCGGAAGGGTTCCTTGAGGTCGTCATCTACCAGATCGTCCACTTCCTGCGGGGCGGTACGCGCATCATGCTGTCCAAACAGAGTGGCGACATCATCGAACTCGCCGAACTGGTGCGTGAGGTAGGGAAGGACCAGGCACGTGTGTTCTTCCTGTTGTCCTCGGCCGACTCCGAGCTGGAATTCGACCTTGATGTGGCCAAGGAGAACTCTCTGAGCAATCCAGCCTACTATCTCAAGTACACGCACGCCAGGTTGTGCAGTGTGGAACGTCAGGCTGTCGGGGTCGGCATGCAGATCCCTGGGTCGGCGTCTGCCGGCGATGTGGCTTTGTTGTCCTCGGCCGATGACCGGGAGCTGATCAAGTGCATCCTGAGGGCGCAGGACGAGATAGACGACGCTGCGTCGGCGCGGCAGCCCCATCGGGTGCTGTATCTTGCCGGCGAGCTTGCAAAGGCGACCAACGTTGTCTATCAGAAGGAAAAGGTCATCTCGGACGACGCGGCGCTTGCGGGAGCACGCCTGTGTCTCGTGCGGTCGGCGCGTCTCCTGCTTGGTGCGTATGCTGCTTTGCTGGGAGTGAGCCTGCCCGAATCCATGTAGCCGGCCGATGGCTGACGCATCGCCGGTATTCGAAAGCGAGGATATCCTATGAACAATGTCCGCAAGTTGCGAGTTGAGGCGTTTATCAGACGGAGCGTCGAAGGATTGCTCGTCACCATGGACGACCGGGAGTTGAGGCTTCTGACGGTGACGCATGTGCAGCTGTCGAGTGACAGCCGGCTGGCCAAAGTATTCGTGTCCACCCTCTCCACCGACGAAGCCCGGAAGACCGTACTGATGGCTGCGCTCTCTCGAGCGGCCGGGAAGTTTCAGGCGCGGCTGGCGGCAGACGTGTCCATGAGATTCACACCGCTGTTGTCCTTCCACTATGACGGCGGATTCGTCAAGGGTACGCGAGTTGCCGAGCTGCTGGCCAAGCTTGAGAAAGAGCAGCCGGTGGACGGGGACGCGTGACCGGAGTTCCTCTCACCGTACTGGCAGAGCGGCTTGCCGGTGCCGATGACGTCTTCGTCTTCACGCACGAGTTCGCGGACGGCGATGCGCTGGGGTCTGTTGTCGCCCTCGTTCTCTTTCTGCGTGCCATGGGCAAGGATGTCCAGGCCTTTGTTCCCGGAAAGGTTCAACGTGCATATCGGTTCCTCGACACGGATGCCCTTCTCAACACGATGACCATGGAACAGGGCATCGAACGATGCTCCAGCAGGCACGTCACATGTCTGAGCGCCGACGCGGCAGAAGCGAGTCGGCTGGGAGAATGGCGTCCCCTATTCGAACGCGGAGCGGAACGGCTGGTCATAGACCACCATGCGACGAATGCTGGCTTCGGCGACGCCTACCTCGTCGACGGTGAAGCCAGCTCGTGCTGTGAGGTCATCCTGGAACTCTTCGAGACCATGGGGTCGGAACGTATTTCCACACCGGTCGCGACTGCACTGTACGCCGGGTTGGTGGCCGACACCGGGTCATTCCAGTTCGCGAATACGGGGGCGCCGTCGTTGATCCATGGCGCCCGGCTCATCGACCTCGGCGCATCCCCCGACGATGTATCTCGCAGCATTTACGAGGCGAGACCGTACGGCAACGTACGGCTGATGGCGTCATCCTTGTGCGCGTCACGGCTTCTTTATGCGGGCAAGGTCGTCCTCTCGTACGTGACGCGTGGGATGCTCGAGGAATCAGGAGCCTTGGATGAAGACACCGAGGGCATTACCGACGAACTGCGGCGCATCGAGGGAACCAGAGCCGTCGTCCTCCTCAAGGAAACCCGAGACGACAGCATCAAGGTAAGTCTGCGGGGCAAGTACGGGTTCGACGTCAAACGCGTTGCCACGGCATTTGGCGGCGGCGGCCACCTGCTGGCAGCCGGATGCACCGTTCAGAGTGATCTGGCCGCCGCAGAGGAGCTCGTCCTGCTGGAATTCGACAGGTACCTGGGTCCGTCTAGAACTTGAAGCTCTTGCTGATGTCGTAGACCACCGGCAGGTGATACATGGTGTCGTTGCTGACGAGCTTGATGATGGCCAGCAGCGAAATGAGACCGGGGACGAACCAGAACCACCAGGCGATGTGCCGCAGGAGAGGTACGTACTGCAGGACATAGAGAACGCCTTCAAGAAGCAGTACGACAAGTCCCTGGGAGAGATGCAGACGGAAGAACTCGTTCTTCTTGTTCATAAGCAGGGGGATGATCCAGAGAATGCCCAGGTAGCACAGGATACCGAAGATGAGATCATTGCCAGCACTGTTGCCGGTTTGTTGTTCCATGGTTCCGCCTCCACGTCAGGATAGCAAAATCCTATGCGATGAGGTCGCCGCGTCAATGGTCTTCGGACGCAGGAGGGGCTGAAGGACACGGTACCAGGTACTCCTGCACCCCACAGACGCGGCATCCGGCCTGCTGACAGGTCGGGGATGTTGTGGCTTCCAGGCTTGCCTCGTACTCGCTGCGAAGAAACTCCCGACTGACGCCTGCCTGGACGACCTCCCACGGGAACGCCTCCGCCGCACCGATCTCTCGATAGAGGTAGCTGTCCGGTATGACGTTCTGTTCGTGCAGAGCAGCCATCCACACGTCGAATCTGAATGACTCCCGCCATCCGTCGAACTGTGCACCGGCTCGCCATGCGGTCTCGATGACAGAAGCGATGCGTCGGTCGCCTCGGCTGAGGAGACCTTCCAGGAATGCGATGCGCGGGTCGCCGAAGTCGGCATGGACTTTTCCACGCAGCTTCCGGAGCTCCGTCTTCAAGTGGTCGATCTTGGCGTGGCTTTGTTCCATGGTGTCCTGCGGGCACCACTGAAAGGGCGTGTCGGGCCTGGGTACGAACGGGTTGATGCTCAGATTGATGGCGACGTCCCTCCGGAATCCCGATCCGAAGCGCTGGATGCGCTCTACGAGGTCGACCATGGCGTCGAGATCTTCCGCGGTTTCGCCGGGAAGCCCGAACATGAAGTAGAACTTCACCAGGTGCCAACCCTTGCCGAAGACAGTCTTCAGCGTCGCGAAGATGCTTTCCTCCGTGATGTTCTTGTTGATGACGTCGCGAAGCCGCTGACTCCCGGCCTCGATGGCGAAGGTCAGCGAACCCTCCCGCGTCTTCTTGATCTCATCCGCAAGGTAGTCTGGAAAGTTCTCCATACGCAATGACGGGAAAGAGATGCTGATGTGGTGTTCTTCGCGGAACCTGCGCACAAGGCTGGTCAAGCCGGGAAGGTCGCTGTAGTCGGTACTGCTGAGGGACAGGAGGCCGACCTCTTCGTATCCGGTATTGGCGACCAACTGTTCCAGCTCCGAACGAATCGCGGCAAGCGGCTTCTCCCGCATGGGCCGGTACGAAATCCCCGCCTCACAGAAGCGGCATCCCCGCACGCATCCGCGGAACAGCTCGATCGTTCCCCGGTCATGCACAAGTTCGCGGAACGGCACGATCGGCTTCACCGGCACGTACGCCGTACCGAAGTCCGCCAGGGTACGTTTGGCGACCGTCCGAGGAATACTCGGCCGGCGCGGCTCCGAAAGAACGTAGGGAGAAGACGCGGCAGGCTGTGCATCGTACAGGGATGGAACATAGATACCCGGGACCGAGGAAGCAAGCTGGACAAGCGCATCGTCGCGCGACAAGCCCGCACTGCGTGCGGCGCGGAGTGTGCGGACGATGTCGGGCATCAGTTCCTCGCCGTCGCCGATGCCAAAGGCATCGATGAAAGGAGCCATGGGTTCCGGGTTGAAGGAACAGCTTCCTCCAGCAAGGATGATGGGCCATCCGGTTCGGTCCTCGGATCTGACGGGCAGAGTCCCGAGATCCAGGATGTTGAGGACATTAGTGTAGGTGAGTTCTGTGCTGAGGGTGAAGGCGATGACGTCGAACAGCGGAGCCGGCTGTTGACTTTCCAGCGAGAACAGGGGTTCGCCATGCGCGCGCAGCCACTGCGCCAAGTCCTTTCCCGGAGCAAATGCGCGTTCGGCGACGACGTCGTCCATGTCGTTCAGCAGATGGTACAGAATGCGCAGACCGTGCGACGACATACCGACCTCATACAGGTCCGGGTACACCAGCAGAATGCGCAGGCGGTCCTCCCACACCTTGTGGACGGAGTGGAGTTCGTTGCCGATGTAGCGGGAGGGGGACTCGAAACCTTCCAGGAAGTGGATGTCCACGTTAGAACCTCAGCTCGTCTCTTGTACGGTAGACATTGACGACAATGGAAGCCGCAACAATGTGCACTAGCAGGGATTGACCGCCATAGCTGATGAAGGGAAGAGGGATGCCGGTCACCGGCGAAAGGCCGACCGCCATTCCCATGTTGACCGCTGCCTGCAGGAACCACATCGACGCGATACCCACCACGATGAGGCGCGCAAAGTCATCCGTGAGTGACCGGAAGACGAGATACGTGGACCAGAGCAGGAGCACGAACAGCAACACGAGGATGGTACTGCCGACAAATCCGAACAGCTCGCCGACCAGCGAGAACACGAAGTCGGCGTATTGTACCGGGACAAATGACAGCGGCGCCTGCGTACTTCCGCGTATGCCCCGCCCCCAGAGACCGCCGGAACCCGTGGCGACAATCGACTGGATGACGTTGTACCCATCGCCGAGAGGATCGCTCTGCGGGTCCAGGAACGTCTCGATGCGGGAGTGCTGCTCAGGGCTCAGGCTGAACCATATCCCGACCGCAGCAATGATGAGGATGAGGCCAAGGGCTGTCAACTGCTTCCGCGTAAGGCGGAAATGGGCGATGATCATGACGGACGCGCCAAGCAGAATGCTGGCAGTTCCGAGGTCCGGTTGTCGCATGACGAGGAGGACGGGCGGGACAGCGGCAAGCGCCGAAAGAAGGACCCGGCTTCCAAGCCCCACCTTCTGCGCACGGATGGTAAGGATGAAGGCGACCGCTGCAATGACGATGAGTTTCGCATACTCGCTCGGCTGTAGTCCAAAGGGGCCGATAGGAATCCACCGTCTCGACCCATACAGACCCTGCCCGAACAGCAATACCAGAACAAGCAAGACAGCCTGCATCACATATGCGGGGACAACGAAATACCGGTACACGCGGTAGTTGACAAACTGCAGCAGCGCGGCTGCCACCAGGCTGAACGCAAGGAACATGAGCGTCTTCTTAAAGTAGGCGTAGTAGCTGCCGAAGTGCCCCAGGGTATAGCGCTCGGCCAAGCTGGCTACGTAGAACGTAGCGAGCCCGAACACGATGAGGAGCAGTACGGCAATGATGAAGACAAACGGAAGGCGATGAGGCTTCAACGTATCAGACGCTCAGTCCAGCGGCCGCGTTTCTACAATCAGCTGGTTCTGTTCCGATCGCAGTACATAGACGTGTCGGTGCGCAGTGGGCGGTACGAGATGCAGGACGCTCGTCGATCCGCTGACCGCCACCGATGCTCCGCTCCCAACTTCCAGGCAGGTGATGACCGCGGTCGCCGAGCGCTTTCCGGCCTCGACAGTACCACGGATCGACCCGAAGACGAAGCAGGAACCGGCCGTTTCGACGCGAGCTCCCTCGGGAACCGATCCAACGATGACGACGTCCTTGGTCGTCTGGACGGTGTCGTTCGGAGCAAGGTCGTTGAGGAAGATTGCAGCCGTCTCGGGGGTTGCAGGCGCTTTTCGGGAATTGCGTATCCGGTAGTTCATGACGCCGACGTTGTCTCCCACCAGCTTGCGGAGGTCCTTTTCGAGCTTGGCCAGTGTCTTCGCCCCGCATACTCTGAACTGAAGGTCGAGCCGCAATCTGAGTTGGGGGAGAATGCGGTGCTGGATCGGCACCTGAGCAAGAAGTGCCTGCTGCACCTCTTTCCATTTGGCCTTGGGATTGACGAGGGCAACGATCTCCGTTTGAGAACCCTTGAACACCACTACGCTCGTTGGACTAATCGACGCCATTGCTTCCTCCATAGAGTTCGAAGTACTGCTGTAGCATGCGCTGCATCAGGGGGGCCATGCTCGTGCTCCTAGCATACGGAGAGTGCTCGTACATGAGGAGCGCCGTGACTCGCGGACTCTCCATCGGAGCAAAGGCGACGAGCCACGTATGGTCTTCCCCCCGGACGTCCGTTTCCGCCGTTCCCGTCTTTGCACAGATGTCGATGTTGTCGATCCGGATCTGTGTCATTCCTCCGGTCAGGGTGACCGCATGGAGGCCCTTCTTGATAGTGGCCAGCGTCTCCAGGCTTGTGTCGAGAGTGCCCTGCAATACCGGCTCTGAGACGACAGGGCTGTTGGTCACGGGGTCAATGGAACTGTGAAGCAGCTGGGGGCGCCAGAGCGCTCCATTCATCGCGATGGCGGAGTACATCGAGGCGACGCGAAGGGGCGACAGAAGAAGGTAGCCCTGACCGATGCCCATGTTCATCGTGTCACCGACGTACCAGGGTTCGCCGATGCGCTGCAGTTTCCAGTCGGGCGTGGCGAACGAGCCGGCGACCTCACCTGGAAGGTCGATACCGGTCAGCTGGTCGACGCCATACCGGTGTGCGTATTGGTCCATCGTCTCGACGCCGACCATCTGTGCCACGGTGTAGAAGTATGCGTCGCAGGAGTCGGCAAAACCGCGGTAGATATCCTCGTTGCCGTGTGCTCCTGGCCAGATCCAGCACTTGAAGAGGTTCCCGCCGACGGTAAGACTGCCGGTGCACCGGATGACCGTGCGGTCGGTGACCTTTCCGGTTTCGAGGGCGGCTGCAGCTGTCACGACCTTGAACGTACTGCCGGGGGGAAACGTTGCGAGCACCGCGCGATTGAACAGTGTCTGACTAGCGGACCACTCGGTCCACTCGGCCTCCGAAATACCCTGGACGAACTTGTTGGGGTCGAACGTCGGCGAGCTTGCCAATGCGAGGATCTCCCCGGTTCGCGGGTCCTGCATGACCGCCGCTCCGGGATTCTGCCCGAGCAGCTCCTCGCACGTCTTCTGCAGTCGGATGTCGATGGAGAGGACAAGGCTCTTTCCGGGGACGGCGGCCTTCTCCTGCAGGACCTTGACGACCTTTCCGTCGACGTCGACCTCGATCAGCTTCTGGCTCTTTGTTCCCCTGAGCAGGCTCTCATACTGCAGTTCGATGCCATCCTTGCCGATCGTATCCTTCATGGCATAACCCCGCGAACGGAGCGAGGTCAGCTCGTTGTCGCTGATTTCGCCCGTGTATCCGAGAAGGTGCGCAGCCAGTGACCCCTGCGGATAGAATCGCCGGGTGGACATGACGAGCTGGATGCCGGGAAGACTGGGCTCCATTTCG
>JAUSAI010000060.1 GCA_030652945.1 Caldisericota bacterium
GCTCCTCGTTGCTCTCCGTGGCGCAGACTTGCAAACGCTTGGGCCAAAAGCCACAGAAACGCATTAATTCATAAGCACAAATTATATCTGACCCTGTTTTCTACGCGAGGCAAAAGTAAAGAGCGAGGGTCCAATCGGGTAGCCGGGGGTTTTTCTCCCCCAGCCCCCACACCACCCGGCATGCGGGTCCGCACCGGGCGGTTCGATAGAATTACCGGGCCGTAGCCGGGTAATGGATCTTCACCCACAGTTCTTTGACAGATAGTAAACCTTTAGCCTCCAAACATTTGTTGGTCAAACCGGTATGAGCAGCAAGCCTTCGGGACATCGCCCACGGGCCGCTTCTGCTTAGGCCCGCACGGATGGCGGTATGAATGTTGGTGCCCATCTTTACCAACTCCCGAACCTTGGTGCGACATAACCGCCACTGTTTCCAGTAACAGAGCCGCACCCGCCGTCTTATCCAGCCGTCTATGTCCGGGATATCGTGGTAATACTCCGAGATGCCGAAGTAGCCCATCCAGCCACGAAGATATTCAGCCAGCTTGGTCAACCGGTACTTCATGGAGACGAACCAACTTCTTCCGGTTAATTCCCTGACCCGGCGTCTGAACTCCTTGTATGCCTTGTCAGACCAGATGATGCGGGTTCCGCTGAAGACGAAACCAAGGAAGTCGATGCGGCTGGTTCTTGCTACCGCACTCTTGGTTTCATTGACGTTAAGCTTGAGTTTGTTCGTCAGGAAGGATTTCATGCCTTCCATGACCCGGTCACCGGCGCGCTGGCTTTTGACCAGTATGACGAAGTCGTCCGCATAACGGACGAACTTGTGACCACGTTGCTCAAGCTCTTTGTCCAGTGTGTCGAGCAGGATGTTGGCTAAAAGCGGCGAAAGCGGCCCACCCTGGGGAACACCCAAGCGGCTCTTTTCCAGTCGCCCGTTCACCTTCACTCCAGCTCGCAAGTACTTGCCGATCAGGGATAACACCCGCTTGTCATGGACTTTCCTGCTCACAAGGTGCATGAGCAGATCATGGTTGACCGTGTCGAAGAACTTGGCAAGGTCGATGTCCACGGCAATACGGTATCCCTGCCGGATGTACTCCCGTACCTGACGAACAGCATCTTTCGCTGACCGATGGGGACGGAAACCGAAGCTCGATTCCGAGAAATCAGGATCGAAGATCGGTGTCAACACGTGGGCAATGGACTGTTGGATCAGCCGGTCAAGGACGGTGGGTATCCCCAGAGGACGGGTTCCGCCCGTTGCTTTGGGAATCTCCACACGTTTAACCGGCAAGGGTTTGTAACTGCCTGTCATCAGCGATTCGCGGATGGTTTTCCAGTGAGAGCGGGTATGGTCAGGGAATTGTTCAATGGTGATGCCATCAATGCCGGGTGCGCCTTTGTTGGCACGTACCCGTTTCCACGCTTGCTCCGTGTTCGCACTGGATAGTATCCGCTCCAGCAGGTGTTGCTCCGGGGTTGGCTGGTCAATGACGCGCTCCATGGGCATTCCCCCGGTCGGGTTCTCTATGTCATGAAAGCTCATTGGGGCTCCTCCCCTGTTCTTCGTTCGGCCCTTCGGCGGGGTAAGGCTTCCGGGGTTCTTCCCCGGCTTGTTTCCAACCGTCCAATCGCAAGGGGACGACGTCCGACGCCTACTATGGCTTTTGCTGACTTCTGCTCCATCACGGAACCTTTACGGTGCCGCGCCTTTCTTACGAAATGCATGTGGAACAGATCTCCCCGGATAAGAACGTGAACTGTCGCTACACAACCGCAGCATTTACCGCTTCTCCTGAATCCGAGGACTTCGTCATGTGGTGCTGACTTGTCCGGATGACGGCCTTGTATGCTGTTTCTGTTCGTCGGCTCATAGCTTTGCGCTCCGGCTTCCTCCAGACCCCTCCTCGCGGAGACGCCCTTGCCTTCGGCTAGTACTTGGTTTACCCTGTCCTCGCGACAGTGACTGGATTCTAGTACAGGGGACTTGCACCCCATAAGTTCACGCCCGTGACGGGCGTACACCACCGCATACACCTGACCAAAAACCGTCAGGTGATGCTTGACCCGTTGGGTGAATCAAAATGAAAAGAATAATGTACGTCGAAAACAAATCCGAAGGTCTTGATGGCCCTGGCAGGATCGGTTGGGTGGAGTTCTCGAAGTCTGGACGATCCTTTTATTACAAAGGCAAAAGACTTCAGAAAACAAAAAGCGGATATAAACACAATTGTTTTGATGCAGAGACAGGAGAAAACTTTTGGGTATCTGGACCGAAAAAGGATGGAAGCGACAAGTTGTATGGGGGAGTCGTTGAGATCGATGACGACGCCCGAGAAGACTACTGGACGACTATCCGAGACCTGCCGCAAAACAAAGAATTGTCAG
>JAUSAI010000061.1 GCA_030652945.1 Caldisericota bacterium
GCCGGCCCCACGATCCCGCCGTCGCAATCCCGATCGAAAACCGCGCCGCCACCTCCCGCGTCGACAGTCCGCCCTCCAGGGCATCGACTACCCGGTCCCGCAGATCCTGGCTGTAAGGCTTGCCCATCGACCTCTCCGATCCTGATCGACGAATCGAATCACCCTTCAAGCCTCTTGGGAACCCCGCCGACTCTCTTTTCAGGGAAAATGCTCTAGCGTAGAGATACCAACCAAAGGATCGCCCTTCGCAGACAGCGCAGAAAGCCGTTTGTCCGCATCGAAGAAGCCGAACTGCGACATCATCGCCCTCGCCGAACCATCTCGTCAGCTACGAGACTCGCACACGTCAGTCAGCGGCGATATTATTCGAGGTGCCCTATAATCTTTGCGTTGACGAGGGCGCTCGTTTGGGTTCGAAATGGAAACTGGTGAGAGGCGTACGACATTGAAGTCGGTGAGGTTGATCAAGCCAAAGCGTATTGGTGACGAGCGCGGATGGTTCTGCGAGACCTACAACCGCCAAGCGTACCTTGCCATGGGCGTCGAGGACACCTTCGTCCAGGACAATCATTCCATGTCCGCGCAACGGGGGACCTTGCGCGGCCTGCACTATCAGATTCCGCCACATGACCAGGCCAAACTCGTGAGTTGCCTGCGGGGCCGCATCTGGGATGTCGTCGTGGATATTCGCGTGGGGTCGCCGACATTCGGTCATCACATCGGGGTCGAGCTGGCGTCGAGCAACGGATGGCAGCTATATGTTCCCACGGGCTTCGCGCATGGCTTCGTCACCCTGGAGCCCGACACGGAAGTGGCCTACAAGGTAACCACGCACTATGCTCCGTCGTCCGACGCCGGCATCGCCTGGAACGATCCCGGCTTGGCGATCAAATGGCCCATTGGCCATGATCAACCTGCCGTCGGGCAGCGTGATATGAAATGGCCGCGTCTGGCCGACATCACCAGTCCCTTCAGGTATGATGGCGCGCCGCTGGTGCCACTCTCCGAGTAGATGGCGCCGAATGGCGAAGTGGGGCGTGACGAAACCGGTTCGTCTCCTGTTGATCGGCAGCGGCGGCCAGGTGGGGGGCGAAATCCTCAGGCTCGGCTGGCCCGTTCCTGTCGACATTGTGGCCCCGGTCCGGGCGCAACTGGACATTGCCCATCCGATGCAAGTTACGGCGCTGTTGAAGGAGGGGATGTTCGACGTCGCGATCAACTGCGCGGCCTATACGGTGGTCGACAAGGCCGAGACTGACGTCGAAGCAGCGTGGCGGCTGAATGCGGTCTGGCCGGCGGTCCTGGCTTCGGAAACCGGATGGCTCGGGATCCCGATTGTGCGGGTTTCGACCGACTACGTGTTCGATGGCAGCAAGCCGGGTCTGGAATCGGACCCGATTCGGCCCCTCTCGCTGCCATAGCTCTTTGCCAGGCGCAGGATGCCGAGGCAGGCGCGGAAGCCCTGCTCGGGATGCGGCTTGGCGCGCATGATGGCGGCGCACAGCCCGGCGGTGGCCGAGCCGACTCGCTCGGCCTCGCGGGCGATGCGGGCCGGCGTCCATTCGGCGTATCGGCGATGGCTCGACGGCATGTGTTCGGAGATCGTGGTGTGGCGGGTGCGCAGCGCCGAGCGGGCATGGCTGGCGACCCGCCTGCCGCGATGGAACAGCTCGACGGTCGTGCCGGTCATGCGCGCCTCCAGTACCTCGCGGATGAGCGCATGCGGCACGGAATACAGGTGGCCGTGGAGATCGACGTGATAGTCCGGCGCTACCCGGCACTTCTTCCATTCGGCGTACTGGTAGGGCTCGTCCGGCAGCGCCTTCAGCGCCGGCAGGTCGAGCGC
>JAUSAI010000063.1 GCA_030652945.1 Caldisericota bacterium
GTCCGCTTCACCAAGGTGCACATCTTCCCCTACTCATCCAGGCCATTCACGCGAGCTGCCAGAGAGGTGCCACTGTCCCCAGCCGTCGTTTCGCTTCGCGTCCACCAGGCCCGGGATGTCGCTGCAGGCGCCAGCATTGTGTATGCGCAGCAGTTCATCGGCAGAACAGTCCGTATCATATCAGAGAAAGCCGATGAGATAAGCGCAGAGGGATACAGCGAATACTACCTCTGGACCGAGGCAACTGCCAGAGACGGACAGGAAGCGATGGAACGGGACCGGTTCTACGACGTCGCAGTGCGCAACGTACGGCACGACGGCGAACGGATCATCCTGTCAGGGACGGCGATGTGATGACAGAGAAGGCCTGCGTCTTCTGTGCGATTTCAGCGCATGCATCGCCGGCGGAGTTCGTCTATGAGGACGACACGGTCATCGTCATCCGCGACCGGTTTCCCAAGGCGCCAGTCCACATTCTGGCTATTCCTCGCAAGCACATTGCCAGCCTGCAGGAACTCACTGGTGAGGACGCGGCACTGCTCGCGCATCTTGTCGAAGTCATCCAGCTCGTCACGAAGCAGCTGGGTGTGGACAACGGCTACCGGGTCATCATCAACATCGGTGAAGACGGGGGTCAGACAGTAACACACCTGCACGTGCACGTCATCGCGGGGCGCTGTCTGGGTTTCCGGTAGCGGGTCCACCGAGAGGCGAACGCTGCTGTTCGATGCACGTCAGAACATCCGCCAAGAGGTGCCTGGCACCTTTCTTGTCCAGAGGCTTGTTGTTGTTGCCGCATTTGGGGGAATAGACGCAGCTTGGGCACCCGTCACGGCACGGACAACCGCTCACGCGGTTGAGCGCCAGTCGAACGACTTCGCCGAATCGTGCAAACCCGGACTCGGTGAGTCCCACGCCACCGATGTGCCCGTCATAGACGAAGATGGAAGGCTTGAGCGTGTCGCGGTGCAGGATCGTGGAGATGCCACCCAGGTCGCGTCGGTCACATAGCACGACGATGGGCATGAGAGCAATGAGCAGGTGTTCTGCGGCGTGCAGGCTCCCAGCCACGTCGTACCCCTCCTGCTGAAGACCTTTGAGGACTCCATCGGGGATGGTGAACCAGAGCGCCATCGTGTCATAGCTGATTTCCGGCGTCTCGATGTACTCCCGGCCCACCTCGGTCTCGATATGAAAGCTCTTCTTGATGAAGCCCATCGTCTGCTCTGCGACGATGACCTTGCCGAACGACAGGACCAGATCACCGTAGGCAGTGCGCTTGCGCTCCTCCAGAATGTCGACGTCGCTGCGGGTGATGGCGTCGGTGTAGTAGTTCTGGGTCGTCTGGGCTGCGTGCACGACCTGCTGGTCATAGTCGATATCGCTCACGAGGTAGGAGTCGCCCTGATGAAGGAAGATGGCGCCGGGGTAGAACTCCTCGATGACCTTGTAGGCGTCGGCCTCCTCGAGCACCTGCCCGTCCGACGTGTTCACGATGTGGTACCGTTTGTCGGACAATGTGCGCAAGTTGACGAACCGGTGCGGATAGGATTCGGTGGAAATCACCAGCGCTCCGCGCTCCTTGAGCTTGCCTTCTGCGGTGAGAGCGGTGACCGTCGACGCAAACTCCGTGCCGAAGTATTCGCGGTCCAGCGTGGGGCGAAGCGGCAGCTCGGCGGCCGCACACCGAAGGTGGGCTCGCAGGATGTATTCGTTGGCAGGGTTGATGGAGGGCGTCCCGAAGGTGCGGGCGGATAGAAATGCGGGGGTCTCCACGACGTACTGGTCCAGCGGGTTGGACGAGGCGACGAAGATGGACAGCGAGTGGTCGCGTTCACGCCCTGCCCGACCCATCTGCTGGAACAGGCTGGTAACGGACCCCGGATACCCAGCCGTGATCGAGACGTCCAGGTGGCCGATGTCGATGCCGAGTTCCAAGGCGTTCGTGGCGACGACGCCAGTCAGTTCACCCGACGCCAGGCGGCGTTCTATCCTGCGGCGCAGTTCCGGCAGATATCCCGCACGGTACGTCGCGACACGGTCCCCGAGTCGCTGGCCCTTGCCAGCGCCGGCGTCCCGGACGTACTTGTACAGCAGTTCCGCCTCCTGCCGTGACTTCGTGAAGACGATGGTCCGGATGTCCTCTTCGACAGTGCGCTGGAACAGCCACAGCGTCTCCTTCATGACGCTCTTGCGGATGTTGTTCTGCTGGTCGACGATCCTCGGGTTGAAGAGGAGAAGCGTGCGTCTTCCCTCGGGGGCGCCAGACGAGGCTACTGCGCGGACGATTTCGCCGGTCAGGTGTGATGCGAATACGGCGGGTTCGTCGATGGTAGCCGACGCCACGATGAAGACGGGATGAACTCCATAGAGGTTCGCAACGCGGCGCAGACGGCGCAGGACGAGCGCGACGTGTGATCCGAGAACGCCGTGGTAGTAGTGCCCCTCGTCGATGACGACGAAGGCAAGTCCACGCATGAACCGCGACCAGTTCTCGTGGTGGGGAAGCATGCTGTAGTGCAGTGTGTCGGGATTCGAGAGGAGCAGGCGCCCGTGGCGGCGAAGCTGACTTCGGGCGTCCAGTTCTGTATCGCCATCATAAACGGCTGTCCTGATGCGCTGCATGCAGCGCTCGAACTCCGACAGCTTCAGCAACTGGTCTTCGATGAGCGCCTTCGTCGGGTACAGAAACAGCGCGGTTGCTGAAGGATGCTTGAGCAGGTGGTCCAGAACGGGCAATTGGAATGCCAGACTCTTGCCGCTTGCTGTGGGAGAGACGATGGTGACGTTGTACCCGTCGCTGGCGACCTCATAGCATGCCCGCTGGAACGCGTAGAGGTCGTGGATGCCAACGTCCTTGAGATCGAGTGCCAAGTCGTCGGCGATACCCTCGGGGACTGGTGCGAACTGTGCCTCTTTCGGCTCGAAGTCAAGCTGACCAACAATCTGGCCATCGTAGTCGGGGCTTGCCTTCAGTTCCTGCAGCAGGAATTGCAGTTCGTGGCGGGTCATGCGGACAGTCTAGCGGCAATACGCAGAAGCAAAAGGCGTGTGCCCATGGGCACACGCCTTTGTCGTACTGCACCCAGAACGCGTCGGGCGTCCTAGTTGTCCGACAGCTTCTTCAGCTCTTCCTGCTTCGCGGCGACCTGAGCCTCAAAATCCTTGACGGCAGTCTGGACTGTCGCAAACGCGGCGGTAATCTCGTCAAAGGACTTCGCTTCCTCGAGCATGGCGAACACATTGATGCCAAACTCCTCCTTGGCTCCCTTGACCTTTCCCTGCAGGCCACTGATGTCCATCTTGAGCTTGGTGCTGGCGGCCAGATCCTTTGCTCCGTCCGCTACTTTGTTTGCTGCATTCTTGAGCTTGTCCATGAAACTCTCTGCCATGATTCCTCCTCGGTCAGGATGCGTCCAGACTGGTGGACGTCCGTCGCCAATCGTCAGCTATGTCCATTGACATGGGTGCAGTACGACCAGGGTCCCGGGATGGGCCGGTTGCGCGTGCTCGCTGCTGCTACATCTGTGTCCTGAGCAGGGCCGCTGCCTTGCGGATTTCGATGCGCAGGCGGCCAAGGTTCACCTCAGCGTTGGTCAGAACCACAAGAAAAGCCTCAGGAAGACTGACGAGAAAGGCTTTGCCTGTGTCACTCTCGAGCGTGATCGTGTCGATGGTACCGATGGTCAATACACCCGCTGTCGCCCCGGCGCTCTGAAAGACACTCGCAGCAATGCCGGCGACGGCTTCGTCGTCTCCCGCGAGGGCTGTCGTAATGACGAGTCCATCCTTGCTGACGATAGCACTTCCGGTGACACCTGCTTCCTTGTTCAGGTTCCGCAAGACCTCGTCCATGATGCCTCCTCAAAGCCCTTCTTGGCAAGCGCTGTCGTGGCGGGCAATGGCACGGCACTACATACCGCTCAACCCAATTGTAGATGTGAGCCTGAACAAGTCAACGCAGCCGCTTCACTGAGCAGACTCTCCGCCTTTGGGGTCAGCTGGTAATGAGACCGCTCAGTGGTTACTTCGCCGTTATGGCACCAGCGGAGACTTCCCTGCGGTTGTGAGACCGCCTCGCCATACCTGCATCACGGCTCTTCTTCCGGAATGAGAGAGTGGCTGACGGCTTCAAGGGTTTCCGGGT
>JAUSAI010000123.1 GCA_030652945.1 Caldisericota bacterium
GCGGATTCCGGGCAACAGGGCACCGCTGGCTCCCCGTCCTGTACGGCATCAGTAGTATAGCCCGGCAGGGAGTGGCGGTCAACCACCCGATCTACTGCAGTTTTGTGAGCTGGACGTTGAGCGTCACCGGCTGATCATTGACGACGACAACCTCCCCCGACCACGGCAGGAATCCGTCCAGGTAGAGGAATACTTGATGGGCACCCTCCTTGAGCGTGCTCACCGAGAAGGGTGTCAGACTGCCGACCAGGGTGCCGTCTATGGTGATCGATGCTCCCGGGGGATCGGTGGTGATGGTGAGGCCGCCCCGCGGCGCTTCGAACTTGAAGTCCTTTGTGAAGGTTGTCTTCTCGCCGACGGTCATGCGGTCGATGATATCCTTGAGTCCGTCGAAGGTCAGACGCAGGGCGTAGTCGCCGACAGGAAAATCATTGAGAGAGAGCGGCGTCGTGCCCGCGAGCTCGTCGTCCACGAAGACCTGTGCACCCACGGGAGTCGATGTGATGTGGACCTTGCCGAATGCCGGACTCAGCGAGAAGATCTGGGACTCCTGGGCGCTGTCCAGGAGGTTAACTGTCCGCGTGATCGCAGCATAGCCCTTGAGCTTGACGATGAGGGTATACGAGCGCGGCTTGAGACCCGTGACGGTAAGCGGGGTCACACCCTTGACGACTCCATCCAGGGTGACAGAGGCTCCGGGCGGCGTCGACGCTACCGTCATCGAGTAGGCCGCGTGGACAAGATTGGCGATGACCTGCGTCGTCGTACCTCGTTCGACGGTGGCCGAGCCACTCCAGTCGTCCCAGTTGGTAAGACGTATCTGAATGGTGTGGGTCCCGGGGGCTACATGCGTCAGCACCGCAGGCGTGGAACCCGCTGGCTGGCCGTCGAGCACAATGGATGCGCCGGCCGGAAACGAGCGAATGTTGATGGTCCCGGTCCTCGGGGTGAGAAGGAGCCAGGCTGCTGCGACGATGCCTGCGACGGCAATGACGGCGACAGGGATGATCCAGGGATAGCGTCGATGCCAGGGATGCGGGGACTTGGGAACAGCAGTCTCGGAACCAGACCTGTCTTTCTGGAGACTGCCCAGAAGCTCATCGATGTGGTCCCGTTCTGGCGGGAGTGGCTGGTCAGACATGATCGTACCTCCGATGCTCAAGGCGTAGGAGCGCACTGTCGAGAATGTCTTGTGAAAGTGCTTCGATCGCGCGGGACGCGTCGAGAACGACGAAACGCGCGGCGTCCTCGTGCGCCAGCTCAAGGTAGGCCTGGCGGGCGATGCCGAGGAAGCGATCGCGCTGTTCGATACGGTCCAGCGAGGTCTTTCGGGCCAACGACTGTTCCGGTGCGATATCGAGAAGGAAGGTAAGGTCGGGGACCAATCCATCCGTGACGATGTTCATGAGGTTGCGAACGCGGTCACGTCCGACGTTGCCCGCAACTCCCTGGTACACGATCGAGGAGTCGGCGAATCGTTCCCCGATGACCACGCAGCCCCGGCCAAGAGCCGGCAGGATGACTTCGTCCATATCCTGACGTCTGTCTGCGGCAAACAGGAGGACTTCCGCAAACAGCGAGAGTTCGGTGCCTCCATCCGTCAGAATCGGGCGAAGCTTGCGCCCGAGGGCGGTTCCACCCGGTTCGAACGTATGGGTGACATCGCATCCGCGAGCCTTGAGCGATTGTTCAAGAAGGTCTGCCTGCGTGGACTTGCCGCAGCCGTCGATTCCCTCGAAGGTGATGAAGTACCCTTTCACGATGTCCCCTTCTCTCCGCCTTTCTGCTGTACATGCGGAGAGTACACGACGACCCGGCGGAACGGTTCGATGCCCTGACTCTCGCTGAACAGTCCAAGGCGCTCGGCGAGCCTGTGCTGGAGTCTGCGCTCGAACGCTGTCGCATAGGGGAGTTCCTGCGATCCAGTGGTCTCGAGCGCTTCCTGCATCAGGCGGGTCCAGCCCGAGTACTGCTCCCGGTCGACCGATATCGACCGGACGCGCCGCAGGAGATCCTTGATGGCTGCGAGACTGTTGCGGCTTGTCGTGTACAACGGAAGGCCCAAGGCCTGCGCACGTTCTACCAGAAAGGGCTTCTTGCTCGCGAGTGCATCGCTGAGCAGGACCAGGTCGGCATCATCTATGGTGCGGACGACCTGAATGTCGGCATGAAGCGAGTGAGCAGCACGCTCGACATAGCTCTGGCTGACGCCCTGTGCGTAGACGCGGATCCCGGAATCCTGCGCCAGAGACTGGTCCAGATCCACTGCTGGAAGCTTCTGCGCACCGCTTGAGGGAGGCTCGATCGTGAATGCCGTCCCGACGGTTCGTCGACGAATCTCGGGGTGGACGTCGAAGCCACGGAGAACGCGGTCGACGATCTCAGAGAGATTCTTGTAGACGGCGAGAAGGTCACGTTCCCGCATCTCGATGAGAACGTCGAAGGTCGGTGCCGCCTTGCGCTCCAGGACACTCTTCTGTGTTCCGCGCCGCTGTGCTTCTTCATCGCTGAGTGTCACGGTCTGGATCCCACCCAGCAGGTCCACAAGCGTGGGGTTGGTGATGAGGTTTCCAAGATCGTTGCCGTGCGCGGTGCCGATGAGCTGAACTCCGCGTTCTGCGATGGTCCGGCACGCCTGCGCTTCCTCGACACGTCCGATCTCGTCGATGACGATGACCTCGGGACTGTGGTTCTCGACAGCCTCGATCATGATGTCGTGCTGTTCCTTGTCGCGTGGAACCTGCATGCGGCGCGCAGAGCCCACACCTGGGTGGGGCACATCGCCATCGCCGCCGATCTCGTTGCTGGTATCGACGATGATGACGCGCTTCTTCAGGACGTCGCTGATGAAACGGGAAACCTCGCGCAGCAGCGTTGTCTTTCCGATGCCGGGGCGTCCCAGGATGAGAATGCTCGAGCCCTGCTTGATGAGGTCTTCGATGACCTCCATCTTCCCGTAGAGCGCCCTGCCGACTCTGCAGGTCAGTCCGATGACTTCGTTCCTGCGATTGCGGATGGCGGAGATGCGGTGCAGTGTCTTTTCGATGCCGGCCCGGTTGTCGCGGTCGAATTCGCCAAGCTTCTCGATGACCGCGTCAAGGTCGGTCCGTGTGACCGGGTCCTGGCTCAGTGCCACGAAGTCATACTGGAAGCGAGCTTCAGGACATCTCCCCACATCCAGCACGATCTCGATGAGGTCATCGAATCGGTCCAGCTCCTCGAGCGAGCCCCGGATGCGGTCCGGAAGAGCGTTCAGGAATGCGGTGGTATCGTAGTCGAGGGTGGCCATGCAGTTCCTCTCTGTTGAAGAGCTTCGGCGATACGGACCGTCACTTGCTCGTACTCGCCAAAGAGACTGAACAGGTCGAGGTCGTCCGTATCGACCGTTATCAGTGCAGCGCGCTGGAACGTCTGAGCCCAGGTGTCATACCGTTCATTGAGTTTGCGAAGGTACGCAGGGGAGAGAGACTTCTCGAAGGAACGTCCCCTCAACTGAATGCGTCGCGTCAACGTGCGCGTGGACGCTCGGAGGTAGACCACAAGGTCTGGGACGGGGAGCGTTTCCAGAAGGTACTCATACAACTGCTCATAGACAACATACTCGACGTGGGACAGCGCAGTCCGCGCGAAGATCTCCGCGTCCTCATAGAGCGTCCGATCGACGACTCTGGGACCGGAGAGGCGTGCCGCTTCCTTGAACAGCTTGATGCGCTGTGTCAGGAAGAACAACTGGGATTGCATCCCCCATCGTTTCGGATCCTCGTAGTAGAGTCTCAGGAAGGGATTCTGCTTGACAGGCTCCGGCAGGAGCGTCAGGCCCCACACCGTCGCCAGGTGCCGGGTGAGGGTGGATTTGCCGACACCGATGTTCCCGGCGACTGCCAGGAACAGAGAGTGTTGGGACGGGACGGGGGTTGCACTCATGGATTGCGGAGGTGAGAGGGGTCGAATGTCCCCTGTTCGAAGATGCTCTGGTAGAACGAGATCCAGGAGACCTTCCTGCTTGCATCGCGGGATTGGCGGCGCAGGTCGCGGATGCGCGAGCGGAAGAGGAATCTGGCAAGGGCCTGGTCACCGCCTACGACGGCACCGGTGGCGTGCGCCTGCAGAACGTCCGGCGGCAGACGGAGGTGCTCGTTGAAATACGCCGCGGCATCGCTGTAGGACAATCGATTCAGCATGATCTGGATGGCCAGTGCGGCGCTGTGATCCTCTATGAGCAACTGCAATGTAGCCAACAGAGCAGTCTCGGGCTGAAGTACTCCCTCGAGCCCCGATAGATTCTGTATCTCAAACAGGGCCATTGCATCCATGAACACGTCGCGCCGAACATCGAGCGGCAGACTCGGATCCCACGTGCTCACGGCTGCCTCGACATAGGCGTGTCCCGGAAAGTACTCCATCATGAGCGCGATCTCGGGCGACAACCAGCGACGGGAAGGGCGCAGTGGGTATATCTGGCCATGTCTGTCGGCCATTGAAGAGCGCTGAGGGCTGGCCGAAGAATCGCCGTATGCCGGAGCCGGCACGGGGACGTCCACGGCAATCGGGATCCCCTTCAGCGCGTACGGCGGGAACAGCTCTCTCAGCCGCGGGAAGGTCGTTTGGTACCAGCGGTCTACGAAGTCCTGATCAAGGTGCAGGAGAGCGGCACTCTGGACCGTCTCGTTCGTAGTCTCGGCATCAGATCCGCCTGCATGCAGCAACGTCGAGCAGGCCGTCAGCTGGCGCTCGAGAGAAGCTATCTCCTGGGTGAGCTGGCCCTCGGTTTCCAACATGCTCGCCTCATCCAGGGACAGTCCAATAGACTCGAGAAGCGGGTGGCGCGGTGATGCCCCGCCAGCCACACTGCGCTGGACCTGGGATCGGCATCCTGCAAGGTGCAGCCGCGCTTTCGTAATGCGCTCCATGATACCCTGCTTGTCGTCGAATCGGCTTGCCCGCTCCTCGGCAGAGACCAGGCATGCTTCGATGGCATGGAGCTCCTGCAGAGCGATCTGCTGATGGACCGGTGACCTGAACGAGATAGTGTCCGTGATGGCGGCAGGTTCCGTGTAGAGTTCTTCGAGTCTCCTGAAGAGCGCCTTGCCGCGCACGAACGCAGGCAGTTCCGTGTAGTACAGCACCTGCGAAAGGCCCTCTCTCACGTTTCTCAGTTGCCAGAGGGTATCCGCAAAGAAGCCAGAAGGGAGAAGGCTCGCAAATGCTGCCATATATGCTTCCAGGACCGGCGCTGAGCGACGTTCGTCGCCCCCCATCTTCCCTTGCTCGAGACCTTTCAGTGTCTCCTCTTTCTCATGCATGAACTGTTGCATGGAAAGCACTGCCTGCGGAGAGTAGTTGCCGAGGTGATAGAGATACCTGTGCGTTCCAGCCCTGAACGCATCAACCGGCAGGAAGTAGCAGACTTCATCCTGGATCTCCTGTACCAGCTCTGCGTACTTGCTGACGGGAACTGCCTGCGGGGGAGCCTGCCTTCGCTGGTCACGCCGGTCAGCGTGCGGCCGCTGTTGAGGCCTTTGCTGTGGTCTTGGCTGCGACTTCTGCTGAGGTCTCTGCTGAGGCTGGGCAGATGGTTGGACAGATGGTTGGACAGATGGCTGGCCGGCTAGTGCCGGGACGACGCCGCGCTTGGCTGACGCCTGGCCCTTCTCTCGTCTTGCTGCATCCTGACGGTGCTGTCTGCCGGAAGAGTTTCTATGCGACATGGCCTAGGTACCCGATTCCACAACGAGGGGTTGACTGTCTGACGGAAGTTCGTTGCCAAACATGATCGCCCACCACCGCCGAAACTGCTTGTAGCGTGTGTCCCCTTGCGTACGGCTGGAGTACTGTCCAAACAGCGTCTCCCGACCTGTCAGGAGGACCTGATAGCGCTTGTTTGCGAGTGCCTTGTTCTCGAAGAATGTCCGGTTGGCCTCCAGTGTCAGAGGGTCGCCCGCAGCGTCAGTCTCTTTCCAGCCCCACAGGGCATAGTAGTCTTGCAGCTCTGCAGGCGTGACGCTGACGACAGCCTCCTGCAGGTAGGTCTCGTAGGCCTTGGCCGCCGCAGTCAGCGCAACGTATGCACGCACTTCCGGCGTATCGTACGAGGCGGCGTCGGCAGCATCCCCGGGCATGGCATGTTCCAGTACGTAGGTGCTGAAGGCGGTCTCCACTTCCGCCGCCGACGGGTCGAGGCCCAGCTCCTGCGCCAGCTTCTTCTGCGCATGCATGATGACGAGCCTCTTGACTGCCTCGGTCCCGAGGGCGGCGTTGAGGAATGTTGTCTTCGGGTCTGACGGATCCATGATGTCGACGCGGGTCCCATAGTAGTCACTGGTCTTGTCGAAGGGGAGGTCTATCTTCATGGCCTGAAGCTGTCTCGTGGTGACCGGAGCTCCGTCGACGTAGAACGCGACAGAGCGACTCCGCACGACAGGAATGCCGACGAGAAGTGCAACGACCATAGCGAGGACGAGGATGGTCACTGCAGTCCACGCGACGGTACGGACCGGCGTCGTCCGCCGGCTTTGTGGACTATGCGTGTTGTCGACGTGTTCGGACGTGTGAACCATGCCTATTCTGCTGAGGGGGTTGACGGAGTCTCCGTCGGCGTTTCGATTGGCGCTGTGGTCTCGACCTTGCCGGTTGCCACCGCAAACCAGCGTCCCACCGCCGAGAGGACCTTCCCTGGGCCGCCGTCGTACCAGCGCGTGATGCGGGACCAGCGTCCCTCCCGGACAGGGTACTTGTCCTTGAGTGTCACGACGAATGCATCGCGTGCCGCTGCCTTGCGCTCGTCCTCAAGGGCAGTCTTGACCTTGTCGAACGTCGCCTTGTCCGACAGCGATGCTTTCACGGGCGCCTGTATGCCGAGAAGCTGGACGATCTCGTAGGTCGACCCGTTCGTGAACGGTGCCGAGTACTTGCCCGTCTTCAACGCTACGGCCGCAGCGTAGACAGCCTGGTTGTCCGTTTCGGCGAAATAGTCGAGGATGCCCCCGGTGGCTGCATCGCTCCCGTTGGAGTACTTGGTGACAGCAGAAGCGAACTTGAGACCTTTCTGGAGTTCGGCGTACGCCTTGTCGGCAGTAGCCTTGGCCTGCTGTTCCCCCACGGTCTGATCGGCGGCGTCCGCCCAGGAGACGACGATATGGGCAGCCTTGACCTTCTGCGGCGTGTCAAACGTATCTGCGTTCGCTGCCTGATCGATCTTGTGGATGATATGGAATCCGAACTCTGTCTCGACGGGTCCGATGATATCGCCCTTTGCAGCAGCGAAGACCGCCGTTTCGAATCCCTTGACCATCTGCCCCTTGTTGAACCAGTCAAGGGCCTCATATCGTGCGTAGTCTGGAGTGTCCTTGCTGAGTTCGGCGGCCTTGGCCTTGGCGTACGTGGCGAAATCGAAGGACTTGTTGTCGACTTCCTGCTTCTTGATGTCGGCGTAGACCTCTTCCGCAACGCGCTTCTTGGCGGCGACGGTGGCTGCCGAGTCTACGGCTTTGTCGACGCGGACGAGGAAGTGCTCAGCGTTGACCCTGCCCTGGGCATCGAAGTAGGTGCGAACGTCAGTGTCGGTAACGGCAACGCTTGCGTTGATTTCCTGGGTCACCATGTCGGCCAGGAGCTGGCGTTCGACATAGGGCTGGATTTGGCCGGCAAGATACGTGCGGAACTTGTCCATCGATCCGTACCGTGCGATGACCGCGTCCTCGAATGCCTTGGCATCTGCGCCGAAGGACGTCTCGTTCTGCTTGACGGCACTCTCGACTTCAGTGTCAAGCGATTCCTTGAGCTTTGCCGGATCAGGAGTCATGTTCTTGCTCTTGGCATACTGCACAAACAGCGCTTGCTCGATCGAGCTGTTCTGGACCGTCGTCCGTATCGATTCCAGCGTCGATGCATACTCCGCTGTCGTCAGGTCGACTCCGTACTGCGTGTACATGTCTATGTAGTTCTGGATGCCGGCGTCGATGTCAGCCTGCAATACCTTCTCAGTTCCTACGAGATAGGCCATAGTGCCGGTGGCCCTCTTGATGGCGAACAGGGAGCCCCACGTGGCCAGCACGATGATCAGAACGACACTGACGATACGCATCACAATGGGAAACCGGTCGCGTCTGCCGACCCTCGGCTTCTCAACGATGCCAGTTTTGCGTTCCTGCCTGATTCTGCTTTCTTTTCCCATCCTGTCACTCCTAGGTTCTGTCTGCCTGAGTGCCAGCAGACGTCTCAACCGCTAATCAGCACAATATACCATGATTTCGCCTACCTCAAAGAGTTCCAGCCGTCGGTTTCGTACTTGGTTGTTCTGATGCGTTCGACGTCTCGCCGCTCCTCAGGTTCCAGTTCGCCAGCCTCGAGCCGTCGACCGCCGGAATCGCCGAACGAGGCGGCAAGAACGTCTGACAGTTCGCTGAACGTGACGATGCGTCCGGATTCTTCACAGAGTCCGGTCATGAATCTGGCGGAGCTCTCCGCCACGGCTTGAAGGTCAGATGGACCAAGGGGCAGGACGGCGAAGAGCTTGTACGGATCACTGCGCAGAAGGATGGAACCATGCTGAAGCATGCCGATGCGCGTGCGCATCTGCGCGGAGCCGACGATCTTGCGTCCGGCAACGACGATGTCGGTCGCACCTGGGGCCGTGAAGCAGGCGGCCGTCGGAATGCCGCTCGGGTGTCGAGGCGCCAGTGAGGCATCGAGGCCGAACGTCCTGAGTGCCGCAACGATCGGAGCGCAGATGCATTCGTACGACGCCTCAAGGCCCATCGCATACAGCGTGTGCCCGGGTGGGGCACAGACCGAGTAGGTGACTTCCATGTCATGAAGGACGGCACGTCCGCCGGTGGGGCGGCGAATCCAGGCAAGGTGGCGCGCACGGATCTCCGAAAGCCTGACCGAGCGACTCACCGGTTGGGAGAAGCCGAGCGACAAGGTTGCGGGAGCCCAGCCATAGATGCGAAGGACCGGTATACCGGTGCGGCTGGCACCGAGCAGCAGCGCTTCGTCCATGGCCATGTTCTCGGCTGGCCCTTGAATGCCCGAAACGATCAGGCGCCAGATATCCATAGCCACATGCTACCTGCTGGTTGGCCACAGTCAAGGAAGGGGACCGAGAGTCACTGTTCGGAGCCGCTTCCACGTTGCATTATGGTTGCTCCCGAGTATTATTTGTCCATCCGATGAAGGCTGACTGGACGGAGTCGTACTTCGACGAGACATACTGTGAACTGTTTCTCGAGCCTGTCGACGCCGAACGTACCAGGCGACAGGTGATGGCTGTTGTGCGTTTCTGCCGCCTGATGCCGAAGGCGAGGATTCTGGATGTTGGCTGTGGAATCGGCAGACACAGCTTACTGCTGGCACAACTCGGCTTCGACGTTACGGGCGTGGACTCGAACGAGGAGTACATCGCACGGTGCACGGCAAGCGCTGTCGAGCAGGGGCTGTCTGCTCACTTCGTTACAGCCGATTGCAGGTCGATGGAGCTCGGCATCCAGGCGGATGCGGCGCTGTCGTTGTGGAGTTCCTTTGGATACTACGGCGATGAAGGTGACCGTGAAGTCCTTCGGCGCATGGGAATGCATGTTCGACACGGCGGGCTTGTCCTCATCGATGTCGAGAACCGTGACTACATTGTGCGGCACTTTGTTGCAGAGGAGTGGTATGAGAGGAATGGGTGGACGGTCATGGAGAAGCGGCACTTCTCACCTGTCGAGGGAACGGTCTCTACGCGACGCGTCCTCCTGCGCGATGGACTTCGGCGCGAGTACAGGCGCGTCCTGAGGATGTACTCTGCGAGTGAGATGACAACACTTGTCCAGTCCGCTGGCCTTCATGTCAGTGCGTACTACGGGGACTTTGACGGATCCCGGTTCGGCATTGATTCCCGACGTATGATCGTTCTCGCCCAAAGGTAGGATGGCATGACGTTCATCCAGCAGTTCTTCGCAGATATGCTCGTCAACCTGACCCCCGGTCGTGGGGCGGTCATCCTCATCGACGTCATGCTGACTGCCCTGCTCTTCTATGCGCTGTTGCGTCTTGTCTCCAACACTCGCGCGCTTCAGCTCGCTCAAGGGCTCATCATCTACTACGTGCTTGCCTTTGGTGTCGAATGGCTGAGCCTCAAAACGGGCCTCCTGGCGCTGAACAGCGTCTTCAGCTGGCTTACCAGCTTCTCGACCAGCTTCCTGCCTCTTCTCCTTGTCGTCGTCTTTCAGCCGGAACTGCGCCGCATGCTCGGGCGACTGGGCAGCAGCAAGTTTGTGACCCCCGATACGCACACGCAGTTCATGGACGTGCGCGACTGGGAGGAGTCGGTCGACGAAATCGTCAAGAGCGTGAAGTACCTTTCGATGAACCGCATAGGGGCTCTCATCTGCATCCAACGGCAGACCGGGCTGGAAGACTATATCGAGACCGGTGTCCGGCTGGACGCACTGGTGCGTGCGGAGACTCTTTCGACCCTGTTCTATCCGAACAGCACCCTGCACGACGGGGGTGTCATCGTCGCCAACAACCGTATCGTCGCGGCGCGATGCCTCTTCCCGCTGACGGCGAGTGTCGAACTGGAGCGCGGACTCGGTACGCGCCACCGCGCTGCGATCGGCATCACCGAGGAATCGGATGCCATCGTCGTGGTCGTCTCGGAACAGACGGGGGTCATCTCCCTGGCTGTCAGAAGCAGGTTGACGCGGTACCTGAGCCCCCTGGAGTTGCGGGGCATGCTGCTGGTGATGACGAAGCCGATGAGCAGTGAACACCGCTTCAGTCTCGCCACGCTGTTCAGAAGGCGACGCCAGGGTCCGGAAGGAGGGAGCGATGGCCAAGCGTAGCATATCCTCCGTCATGCTGAACGCCAAGGTGCTGTCGGTGTTTCTGGCCGTCGGACTGTGGATCTACGTTGCTGGAGTGCGAGGCCCTGATACGGCCAAGTCTCTATCGGCGGACGTCATGGCAATCAACGTCCCTCAGGGGTATGTCGTATCCGGCGCGCTCCCTTCCGTGACGGTGACCCTGCGGGGGCCGATGAACGCGCTATGGAACGTCACGAATGAGTATGTGACGCCGACGGCAGATCTGCGCGGCCGGACGGAGGGATCGTCGGTGGTCCCCGTAAGTGTCCAGATCGCAGGCCTGAGCGGTGTAACCGTGGAGCAGGTAGAGCCTCGCGACGTCAGCATCTACTTGGAGAAGCTGGAGACGGTGAGCATGGCGGTCACGGCGGAGCTTTCGGGAGCGTTGCCGTCGGGGCTCGTCATTGGCTCGATCGAGATCCAGCCCTCGACAGTGCTCGTTTCAGGTCCCAGCTCGGCAGTGTCCCGGGTACGCGACGTGTCCGTCTCGATTGCCCTTGACAGGCTTGGCATTCTCGCTGCCGGGAACATCAGCGTTGCCGGCGACGTACGTGCGTATGATGCTCAGGAGCAAGTGGTCACCGGCGTCCATCTGTCTCCCGGAACGGTCGCGGCCATACTCCCCGTTGCTGATGCGGGAACAGTCCGAACCGTTCCCATCCTGCCTGTCGTTGCCGGCCGTATCAGACCCGGATATGCGCTGATCGGGGTCAGCTGTACTCCGGCTGTCGTCATGGTGCGGGGGGAGAAGGGAGTCATCGATGCCCTGCAGTTTCTCGGGACCCTGCCCATCGACATCAGCGAAGATACCGGATCGACACTGCACAAGGTCGGACTCTCTGTGCCACAAGGGCTCACCGTGGCGGGAGGAGTCGTTGAAGTCACATGTCAGGTTCTCGTGGAACCCGTCGTTTTGCTCGCAGTACCGCAAATCCAGCTGGAGGTACGGGGCGCCGGCAGTGGCTGGCAGACATCGCCCGAGGTGAGCAGCGTCTCCATGCTTGTGACCGGCTCGAACAGTGTCGTCCTCGGACTGCGGCCAAGCCAGCTTCATGCGTACGTCGATGTCAGCGTGCCGCCTCGGGATGACGGATCGTACCCGGTATATATCGAGGGCCTTCCTCAGGGAATCGTCTCGGTGGCGGTCACGCCGGAAGCTGTCATCGTCGGCATTGTGAAAGAGCCCTAGTGCCTGAAATTCGCCACCAGTCGGTTGACGGTTTCTTTGCCATCTTCAAGCCTTCGGGACTCAGCAGTGCCACAGCGCTGAATCACGTCAAACACGAACTGCACGCGGACAAGGCCGGCTTCCTGGGGACCCTGGACGTTGCAGCCATGGGAGTCCTGCCAGTCGCTGTCGGGAGGGCCACGAGGCTCATTGCTTATCTCCCAGCTACTCCCAAGGAATACGTCGGGGAACTTGTGCTCGGGATGAGGACCGTCACTGACGATACGCAGGGTGCGATTGTCGCTCGATGCGCAACGGGTGGACTGTATGAAGCATCCATCGTCGAGGCCATGGAGTCAGTTGCAGCCCGTGTCAGCCAGGTACCTCCGCACGTCTCGGCAAAGCACCGGGAGGGAGTACGAGGGTACACTGCTATGCGGCAGAGAGGGGAGCTGCTCGACTTCGAGCCCCAGCCCGTCGTTGTCCACACGCTCCTGGTGCTGTTGCACCGAACGGTCGATGGTGGGCGGCGCGTGCACTTCCGGATGACGGTCGCCCCCGGATTCTACGTGCGTTCGTTCTGCAGAGACGTCGGTGACGAACTTGGCGTCGGAGCCTGCATGGGCTCCCTCGTGCGAACACGTGCTCACGGCTACGGGGTCACCCAGGCAATGGCGTTGAGCAAGCTTGCCAGGCGAGTTGCCGACGGAGACTACTCCTTCGTTTCGAGCGGAGAAGCAAACCCGGCCCTGCTTGGAACTCTTCCGCGGCTGGAGCTCTCGGAGCTGCAGGCGGACGCCTTCCGACATGGTCTGCACGTGGTTCTGGGCGTCCCGGACGCCGAAGCGGCGCTCGTCTATACAGCAAACGAGTTCCTCGGGGTGGCACGAGTCGACGGCGGAACCATTCGCCCGCTGCGTGTCATGATGTGATGACCAACGTCTACCTCTCGTCGCGCGAATATCCGGGAGTCGCTTCAGCAGTGGCGATCGGGTCATTCGACGGGTTTCACCGGGGGCATCAGGAGATCATTCGCAAGGTGAGAGAGTGCAGTGGAACAAAGGGTCTGACGACGGTCATCTACACCTTTCGCCGCAATCCGAAGCTGAGAACCGCACGCATCGCAGGACTGCTGTCGACGAACAGCGAGCGAGTGGAGTACGCCGGCCGCCACGGCATCCTGGCAATCGTCATGGAGGACTTCACCAGCCGGTTCCAGGCGATGGATGCCGAACGCTTCGTCCGCGACATCCTTGTGGCGCGGTTGAACGCCCATGTCGTCGTCGTCGGCGAGGACTTTCACTTTGGCAAAGGTCGGGCGGGCGATATCGCAGTGATGGAACACATTCTGGAGGACGAGGGCCGACGGCTTGCGGTGGTTCCGGAGGTGCGGGTGGGTGAGCATTCCTGCTCCAGCTCGTCGATTCGTGCAATGATTGCCGGCGGGCAGGTCGACG
>JAUSAI010000066.1 GCA_030652945.1 Caldisericota bacterium
CTGGATCATCATCATAGCGATCGCCTTTGGTGCATCCTATGCGCTCAGGCATTGGGTGGTCCAGCCCTATCGCATTCAGATGTCGTCGATGGAGACGACCGTGTTCCCCAATGATCTGGTCATGGTGGACAAGGTTTCGTACCACTTTCACGAGCCGCGGCGTGGAGACGTCATCATCTTCTGGCCGCCCGGGATCACGACGGGTGACCCCTATATCAAGCGAGTCATCGGTCTTCCCGGTGAGACCGTCCAGGCCCGGAACGGGCAGGTCCTTGTTGGCGAACAGCCTCTTGTCGAGTCCTACATCAATGGGTTTGTCATGCAGGACTTTGGTCCTGTCACCGTTCCCCAGGGTCAGGTGTTCCTGATGGGGGACAATCGCGCCGTCAGCCTCGATTCACGGTCATTCGGCACGGTCGGAACGGGCTCCATCATCGGACGTGCGGTGTTCGCGTACTGGCCGCTGAATCACTTCGTCATTCTTCGGGCACTGACCGCACTTCCGCAATAGCGCCGGACAGCATCCAGTCTCCTCGTAGCCACGGGGAGGTTTCCTTTGTCTGCAGACGGGAGAGAACGTGAGACACGAAGCGCTCGCGCTGTTCGAACAGGGCCTCAAGGTGCGTTATGGCGTCGACGCCATCATCGGCATCGATGAAGCCGGCCGTGGAGCTCTCGCAGGGCCCGTCTATGCGGCTGCCTGTATCATCACTGATCCTCGGTCCACTGGATTCATCAATGACTCCAAGCTGCTCAGCGAACGTCAGCGCCAACAGGCGTACACCCTCATGCCTTCGCATGCTGTGTTTGCAACGGGCGTGGCATCGGTCGCCGAGATAGACAGTGAGAATATTCTCCGGGCAACCTGGCTGGCAATGGAACGCGCATACCGGCAGTTGGTGCCTCTGCTGGCAGACCGAGGCTGGACTCTGGCACGGCTTGGCGTTGTCGTCGACGGGCCTTCACTGCCGCCGTTCCTGTGCGAAAGCGGTGTGCCGACAGCATTAGC
>JAUSAI010000069.1 GCA_030652945.1 Caldisericota bacterium
GCCGGCAGTGGCGAGAGCGTTCTTGACAGCTGTCTTCAGCTGTTCAGAGGTGCCGGTGGCGTTGGTGACGGCATCCACCTTGTCGATATCACCGGTCGAGATAAGCTGGGCCTGGATGGCGGCGACCGCAGCGACGGACTCCTTGTACGGATAGTTGTTGTCACTCTTGGGAGTGAATTCGACGTACGCAACGTCAGTGAACTTGTCGGCCGCTATGGTCAATGTGACTTGACCAATACTGCCACGGCTGTCTGCGGCAGAATAGGCAGTGTAGATACCATCCTGGTAGACGGACTTCTTGGCACAGCCGGTGAATGCGACGGCAGTGAGCGCGATGGCGAGAACAACGAGTAGTATCCTTCTAGTCATGATAGAGCTCCTTTCATACGGTAGTACTCAGCTGTTTGAGTCTAGTATGAAGACGCCATTCGTCAAGTGCATCAGACGACAAATCTGATGCGAGTGCGAGCCCGGATGGAGTCCCTGACACGTATCGAAATTGTGAACGGGGCAAAGAAGTGCTGTTCGGTCAGAGGGTCGGTGAGCACTACGAGAAATGGCCGGTATACTCTTGTTTCAGACTTGCTTCAGGAGGACACGGATGACCACCTTTCTCATCGATCTCGACGGGACACTGCTCACGATGGACGTACAAGCATTCTCCCACGCCTACTTCGGTGCGCTCAGCCGCCACCTTGCCGGCGTGGTGGATCCGCACGAGTTCCCGACGAAGCTCATGGCAGCAACATCAGCCATGCAGAACGACCTGAGACCGGACATCGGGAACGTCGACAAGTTCAAGGTGGCATTCGAGCGAATGGCTCCCGGGCTGGACCTCTCGGTGTTCTGGAACCGTATGACGGAGTTCTACGAAGGTCCGTTTGATACGGTGCGGAGCGTTGTTGCACCCAACGAACCAGTGGTGCGCGCAGTCCGGTACCTGCAGAACAGGGGGCAGACGGTTGTCCTGGCAACAAATCCCATCTTCCCCGCAGTCGCCACCAGCAAGCGTCTGATGTGGGCGGGATTCGAGCCGAAGGACTTTGCGTGGGTGAGTACCATGGAGAACAGCAGGTTCTGCAAGCCGCATGTGGAATACTGGCGCGATGTTCTGACAGCGGCAGGTGCCGACGCAGCTGCATCCATCGCAGTCGGCAACGATGCAGTCGAGGATGTTTCGGCCCGCCTGGCGGGGATTGCCACCTGCCTCGTCACCGACTACGCCATTGGGGATACCGGAAGTGCAGGCGCCGACCGCGTCGTCGACGGGGCAGGATTCGAACAGTGGGTCAGGGAGACGTACTGAGCTTCAGAACACTGATGTGATGTCGGGTGGTTAGGAACACGCGAGAGCTGACAACGATGACCTGACGAATGTCCAGGTCTGGGACACCGGCGTTGATGCGCACCCAGTGCTCGCCCCCGTCGGCGGAGCGGAAAGCACCCCTCAGCGATGTTCCTGCCCAGCGTTCGTGAGCGGTCACGGCCAGACAGGTGATAGCACCGGGGACGACGAGCAGACCCCTCATCCCCGTATCCCGTCGCTCCCAGGAAGTGCCCCCGTTCCCCGACACGGCGAGGCCGTCGCTGCTGGTTCCGACCAGCAGTTCCTTGCTCTGTGCATCCACGGCGAGCGTTGTGACCCACGGCGTCCCGAGTGGTGGGGGCAACGCCTGCCAGGTGTCGACGGCGGCAGGCGAAACGTACAGTCCCTGGCCGGTGACGGCGAGGACGAGCCGCCCTCCGTAGGAGGGATCGAACACCATCGCAGCGGTCTCGACACGGGCTCTCGCCTGTCCCGGGGCGGCCGCCTTGACCAGTCCCCTGTTGAACGCCGACCACGATGCTCCAAGGTCGTGCGACACGGCCACGCCATCGTCGGTGCAGGCGTAGACGTCCGCTCCAGTGCCATCGAGCTGTACTAGATGATGCACGGCCATGCCTGGAAGACCACTGCTGGCTGTCTGCCAACTACGCCCACCGTCCCGGGTGCGCACGACGGTCCCTTTGTCCGTGCCGGCGAGAACTGTGTTTGCATCGCTTGCGGAAATCAGAACCGAGAGAATGTGACCACGGGGCGAGCTTCTTGCCCAAGACATCCCTCCGTCGTTCGTGATGTACACGCCGTCGTCGGTGGCGGCTGCCATGAACAGTGAATCCAGCTGTGAAGCGGCCAGGTCGGCAATGAGGAGGTTGGTGATGCCTGCGGTGGACTCCTGCCACGCGGTGCCGTCAGCTGAACGGTAGACGCCGTGTGAGGTCGCCGCAAGCGCTCCGGACGGCATACGCGTGAGCGCGAAGATGCGACTCTCGTCAGGCAGTTGCCCGGCAAGTTGCCAGGTCCGGGCATTACTGGACCAGTACAGCGCGCCGGACTGAGTACCGATGATGAACCGACGCTCGGTGTCATGAAGGACGAGAGCGCTTGAGCAATCGCTGGGAAGGCTTCCGCGGGTCGAGACGAGCCACGTCATACCACCATCCATCGACACACCTGCACCGCCGCCCATGGCACTCAGCAAGAGCACCTGCGGATCCTGTTGGTCGACACTGACCCCGGTGATGGACGAATACAGGGGAATCGTCGACGTAAGAACCTTCCACGACCGCCCGCCGTCCTGTGACGCAAACAACCCGGACAGTTGGGTTCCGGCATAGACGGTTCTGCCGTCCGGACTGACCGTGACGGCAGTAATGCGCGGCGCCGGAATGCCATTGCCGACCGCTACCCACGACCTTCCGCCGTTCGTCGAGGCAAACAGGCCGGCATCGCCGGTTCCTGCGTACAGCGTATCTGCTCTGGTCGGGTCTGCAGAGAGACAGGTCACCGACTTGCTGGCGAGGCCGCGACTGGTATCGCTCCACGTCTCGCCGCCGTCCTGCGACTGCAGGAAGCCGACGCCGTAGACCGCCTTGCCGATGACTCTGCCGTTTGCTCCTGCCATGATGCTGATGCCCGTGACGTAGTGGTTCGACGACGGTCCACCTGTGTCAGACCAGCGCTGTCCGCTATCCACCGAGAGGTAAACTTCGTCTTCGCGTGTCGCGGCATACAGCGAGGATTGCCGGTCGGGGTCTACGGCAATGGCAGTGACCGGCCCTCCGTAGAGCCCTGCATCCGACGAGACCCAGCGTGCTCCTTCGGGAGCATCCGATGCATTGGAGTACGTCTGTCGTATGGCAAAGGACTCGCCCCATCGTGCATACCAGACGATACTGACAACACAGACCATGAGGACAATGAACACAAGACGGCCAACCTTTTTCATGAACTCCTATCCTTCGTATGAATTGTGGGGACTCCACACCAACAGTAACGGAAAACCCCGCGACACGTTACGGCGTCAGACGCGAGGAGTCAGCATTGTCAACAGTACCAGGCACGGTATACTCCCAGTATACGACGACACCGAGGTGAACCATGGACAGTGGTCAGCAATTCCTGCACGATACTCGCTACGCATCGGACAAGGAAGAGGAACCGTCGGATCAGCAGAAAGGACTTCCACAGCCACCGCTGGAACTGCCGTTTGATGTGGCGGTACCTGTCATCGATTTACCGGATCCCCATGCACTCAACATCCCCGATATCACTCTGCAGGAGGCCATCAACCGCCGACACAGCATCCGGCTGTACCGTGATGAGCCGCTGAGCATGCAGGAACTGTCCTACCTGCTGTGGTCCACGCAGGGTGTCAAGGCTGTTACGGCACGCCCTTGCACGCTCCGTACCGTGCCGTCCGGCGGCGCACGGCACTCCTTCGAGACCTACCTGATGGTACGGTCCGTGGCTGGGCTGGAGCCTGGCATCTATCGGTTTCTGGCCATCGAGCACAAGCTGCTTCCGGTGATGCACGGACAGGGCATACCGGCACAGATGGCGCGCATGTGCAAGGGACAGAAGATGGTCGAGCTGAGCGCGGTCACGTTCATCTGGGCGGCCGTGCCCTACCGCAGTGTCTGGCGCTATCGTCAGCGGGCCTATCGAGGCCTGTTTCTCGACGCGGGGCACGTCTGCCAGAACCTGTACCTCGCCGCCGAGGCCGTCGATTGCGGCGTCTGTGCCATCAATGCCTTTGAGGACGACGATCTCAATGCGTATCTCGGCTTTGAAGCGGAACAGCAGTTCGTCATCTACTGTGCTTCGCTCGGCAAGAAGCCTGAAAGCGAGCGTGCTGCAGGATGACATCCATCCGACGGCGAAGGGCCGAGGCACTGGCCATCTTGATCGACGCACTGGACGATAAGGTAACAGGGAGGTAGGCGATGTCCGAGGTGCTCGTCGTGTACTACTCGCTGGACGGTGACGTCCGCCACGTGGCGAAGGCGCTTGCGCAAGGCCTGGGTGCTGACTGGATGGAACTCGAACTCGTGAGACCCCATCCTGAGCGTGGCTTCATGAAGTACTTCAAGGGGGGGTTTCTTGCCGCGACAGGGGCGACACCTCCGTTGCGGCCGCTGGCGCACAAGGCGGCGAACTATGACGTCGTCTTTGTTGGAACGCCAGTCTGGAACTCTCGTCCTGCCCCGGCCGTTCGTACGTTTCTCAAGGGAGCAGACTTCGCGGGCAAGAAGGTCGCGTTTTTCGCCTGCTATGGCGGCAGTGAAGGCAAGACCTTCCGCATCCTGGATGCGCTCGTCCGGGGAGCACAGGTCATCGGGCATATCGGCTTTACCCGCCCGCTGAAGAATGACCGGGAGCAGTGTGCGGCGGACATCGTCCGGTGGGCAAAGGAGCTGGTGACAGGCTGACGAAGCGGCTGCGCGGTTGACGTCCAGCGCATGACACGCTATGCTGGCCGTATGCCTCGTCGAAAAGAGCCGATCATAGAGCCTCCCAGGGATACGTCTGCCGACGAAGCGCTCCTGCGCGACCTCTATCGCAGGGACCCGTGCCGCATCCTGCCGTATGCCCTGTGGAAGTCGGTAGCCGACCTCCAACACCTCGAGGTGCGTTTCATCCGGGAAGGCGACGCTGTCACCGGTGTGGAGTTGCGACAGCCCGGCCGGTCCCTCGTGTATGGTACGCGGACGCAGGACCCGCTCAAGGCGGCGTCCGTCAAGCTCGA
>JAUSAI010000071.1 GCA_030652945.1 Caldisericota bacterium
TTCCGCGTCATGGGTGGCTACGTGCTCTCGACCGGCGTGCTGGCGGTCACCCTGGCCGCAACGGCGTTCCGTGCGCAGCAAAAGGGAGCGGCAATAGGCGCCCTGGTCGGGCGGGGCCGCGTCCATTGGCTAGATGGCGGCTGTAAATTTTGTGATGGTCTCGGACTTAAATGGTTTCTGCTTGGGATCGCGCTGCTGTGGGCCCGCAGTTAGGACTCCTTTGGCGCGACAGTTTGGTTCGTACTCAGCGTTGAAACGGCTCGGGCTGCGATGAGCTTGATGGCGTCTCCAGGTTGTCGCGCCTGCATAAGATGCTCTTGGGATCCGGCAGGTCCTGGCCGACAACCTCTGCCGCCAGTAACGGCAAAGCCCCTGCTGCGATGTCGCGCAGCATTAATGGCCCTTAGGGCCGCCGTAATATCGATGAGCATTATACTGGGGAACATCGCTTCCTATGAAGTTGTAATCCGTTGACGCCCTGGCGTTCTTCATAACGTGCTCTTCTGTTTTCGGCCCGCCTTGATAGCGGTGCGCGCTGTCCGGCTTAATGACCCGCGTCATTCCGGGAGCGATCACTAACTGCAGCATAGCTGCGGTTATGAGCATTTTTCGTACAAACATTCTCGTCTCACAATTTTGTAGACTTTGCAAACTGACTTCAAGCATGGGCGATGCGGATCGTCGGACCGTTGATCCAGATCAACAATCGCGGCTTTGTCAGGCGTTAGGCTGAGTTCCAGTTCGCAGCATGCGGATATCAGCGTAGCCGGCCGCTTGATCGGCGCAGGAGAACGACGATGCGACTTCCTATAAAGTACGTCTTTGGTGCCGCGGCTATTTTAGCCTTGGCCGGTACGGGCAATCTTGCACTGGCTCAGCAACCGGGCACGACCACCCCGGCACCAGCCGCGGGTGCCCCGGATCAACCATCGGGCACGTCCACGATGACTCCGGGTCACATGGAGCACGAGAAGGGGATGAACAAGATGGGCCATGAAAAGGGAATGGGAATGGGAAAGGACATGGGTTCGACGACGAGCGGTCAGAGCCGCCAGGGTCCGATGGGCGGGATGCCATCCTGCCCGTCCGGCCAGACCGCGTCGGGTACGCCCTCCACCTGCAAATAACAACTTAGCAATAAGGCAGCCGGGCCAAAGAGCCGCGTTTGGCACCGCCGAACGGATCAGGTGGGTCACGATTTGCGGGGTCTGCCAGCGCTCGTGCGTGTTCTTCCAAAAGCTGTCGATTTCGCGTGGAAACTGGATTTGCAAAGGACCTCAAGACCAAGGTGCAGCCTTCGACTTGTCGGAGCGCAATTGAGCATGGGTTTCGGTCCTCGAACCCCTCCTTGGTGAGAGAGGAGAAGTGAGAACTTCGGGAGCCACAAATGTTAGATTTTATCAACGCCGAGAGAAAGATTCCAAAGGATCGTCAGGCCAATCCAGCGCATATTGAGCGTCTCGATCCGAGTTACCTAGGGCAGGTCTTGCATGTGGCTGGCCAATACAAGTCGGCCGACCGCGAAGTCAAGGCCGGAAGCGATCTGTTCCGGCTCG
>JAUSAI010000079.1 GCA_030652945.1 Caldisericota bacterium
ATTCGCAGTCGCAGCGGATCCGCAGACCCTCGCTTCGGCGTCATCGTCTCACGACCGAATCATCGTCAACAGCCACGTACACGGTTCGATGGCGTCCACTGCGTGGGGAACTCCGCCGGGCATGATGATGGCGTCTCCAGGTGTCAGCTCATGCCGCACTCCCGCAAGGACGATGGCAACCTTCCCCGTCAGGACGTGGACCATCGCATCGAACGGCGCCGTATGCTCGCTCAGCTTCTGCCCCGCGTCAAACGCGAACAGCGTCACCGTGCCCGTTGGACGGTCCACCAGCGTTCGGCTGACGACCGCCCCTGCCTGCACAGTGATCATGTCCACCAAGTGCTCCCGCGTTCCGTACAGTGCCTTCACTTCGTCCACGCGCCACCTCCCGACGAACTGCCATCAGTATACAGATGATGCGGCATGCGCAACGTGTTCCATGTCTTCCTGCCACTCTTGCGTATACTGTCGTACATGGAAGCTCCGAGCACGAAAAACAAGATTTCCCTTGCGATCCTTGTCGTCGCCCTCATCCTTATCGGCATCCCGATGATCCGGCGGTCGGTGCGCAGTACCCCGGCTACCCGCGTCAACGTTGGCAAGACGTTTGAGGTCACACTGGACGCCCAGCCCGAGACCGGCTACCAATGGGACCTGCTGGCATCAGATGCCAAGCGCGTCGAACTGGTCGGCCACTCCGACCCTGCCGCCATTGTCGCCAGCAGGCGGGAGGTCTGGACGTTCAGGGCCAAGGCCGAGGGGACTATCTCCCTGTTCTTCGGCTTCGTCAACCCCGACTATCCGAACATGGTCGCCTACAAGACCCGCGCCTTCATCGTCATCATCAGCCCCTGACGGTATTCACATTCCTCCCGGGAACCCTTGACGCACGGCACTCGTCTCATGGTCAGCTGGCATGAATACATGCCGCACAAGGAGATGAACCGATGAACAAGAGAATCCTGTCTGCCGCAGTTGCCATTATCATCATTGCAGCCGCCGTCGTCGCCGTAGTCCTGAGCCGCGCCTCCGGCGGAGACGTAGTCACCGGAGATACGTTTGCCACGTCCGCAGGAAGGACGTTCACCATCACGCTGGAATCCAATGCGACCACGGGGTTCACCTGGAGTCAGGACATAGCAGATGAGAAGATCGTCGCCTTCGAGGGCGTCGTGTACAACGAACCCGACACGAGCGCGATGGGTGCTCCCGGCAGTCAGACCTTCACCTTCAAGGCTGTGGCCGAGGGAACCACGACCATCACGCTCACCTATGCCCGTCTGTGGGAAAGCGTCCCTCCTGCCACTACCAGGACCATCACTGTCACGGTGAAGTAGTCTGACATCAGCGACTGAACAAGTGAGGACCCCTACCGCATGGCAGGGGTCCTCACTTCTGTTCTTGCTGCTAGAAAAGGCTTTCCAGCTCCGTTGGTGTGGCTGGCGTCTCAGATTCAGCCACTATCCTTCTTGCGTGCCCTGTGCCGTGACTGGCGTGGCGTCTTTGTCTGCTCCAATCCATCGAAGAGTCCCCCTGCATCGAGTTCCAGAGAGACGCCGGGCTTCTCTTCTCCCAGCAGCCATCCGTGACTGGAAAGGTACTCTGTCAGCTCTTGCTTGCGCCGGTTGAACTGACGCTTCGTGAAAACGGGGCGGACCTTCGCCACGGTGACGGGGTGTTCCAGCGCATAGTAGAAGTTGGCACCGGCGCGGCCACGTCTCAGCAGCGCATCGGGGACCTCTTCCGGCAGGGAGGACACCCGCAGGACCGCCAAGTAGCCCTCGTGCAGGCCATCAAAGTACGCCATCGGAGCTGACGGTCGCCAGAGTCCAAACCACTCTTCGGCACAGAGCCCCGTAAACACTTCGTAGGCCACGGGGATGTGGAGGTAGCAGTCAACTTCGGCGACGTACCGGAGGGGAAAGCGCGCCTGGCTGACGGCTGCCTGATACTGCATGCCGATACCGGACAACTCGAATCCGGCGTGCCCCTTGCACGCGTCCAGGAGGAAAGGCCCCGCATGGCCGATGGGCCGCTTCTTGCAGACGAATAGGAGGGGGTCGACAGCAACGCCTACGGAAACGCAGCACAGGGCGAACACGTTGACCCGCTCGTCGCGCCATGCCATCTCTATCTGCATTCGGTGCACCTCCCCTATCACGTTCATGCTATGCGCCGTGCACAAAACTTCAACAGTCAGGGACCTGGTGTCGGCGGCGTGACGTCTTGATGAAGGACACACTACGCCCCGAGCATGCAACATCGCACTCGACGTGATACAATACCTGCCTGACATTGTGCGTAAGTAGAGGAGTACGTTCCATGAAAATAGCTGTCCGTGTGCTTGTTGTCCTGCTTGTCATCCTGCTGGCCGCCGCTGGCATTGCGTGGTATATGGTCGTCAACGGGGGCAATGACCCAGGGACCCCTGCGCCGACGACAGACCTTGCGCCGGTGAAACAGGTCATGACGCAGATCAGGACCAACAGTTCGGTACGGTTCTCGGTTGCGATATCGACTCCATTCCTCTGGTACCGGGCCGGGTCCAACGACACTCAGCCGCTCACGCTGTCGGGGCTGGGCATGGTAGCCGAGTCCGCC
>JAUSAI010000126.1 GCA_030652945.1 Caldisericota bacterium
ACGAGCTTCGAACTGCCGATGTCATAGACTCCCACAAAGTACACTGCTGTCTGCGAAGCCGTGTTCTCCTGAAACAGGACGGCCAGATTTGTGCCGAACATCGACGCATCGACTGCCGTGTAGTTCATCTTTGCAACCGACAGAACACGCTGTCCCATACTGTCCAGGAGCTCGACATCCTTCCCGAAGAGAAGGAAGTAGCTGCCAAGGGCACGTTGGCCGGCCGAGGTCGTCGACACCGACAGTTCTGCCACCTTCTTTCCTGCCAGGTCGAACACGTATCTCGGCAACGACTCGCCTTCGTCCACCGCGTAGAAGCCGTAGCCGGCCATGATGTGTTCCCCGTCTGCACTGATACTGCTTGCAAGGCCTGCAAGCTTCTGGTCGGGGTTTGGCACCGTGAACTTGCCGAGCACTTTTCCTTCCGGCGACACCGTATAGAGCGTCCCGCTGGACAGTGTGACGACAAGCGTGCCGGTGCTGGCCAGATCTACCTGGGAGCCGCGGCCGAAGTCGGGAACCGTGTAGCTTGTCAAGTACTTTCCGGCAATGTCGTAGAGGTAGAAGAGGCGGGACTGGTCGGCAAGCAGAGAGAACACGACCGCGACCTTCCCTTCCTTGGTAAAGACGGCTTCCTCGACGATGCTTGGCGCGGTTGTCTTGCGTGACCACAGCGCCTTGAGCTGTGCATCGAGAAGGGTCAGCTTCTCGCCGGCGACTAGGAGGTGGGTGCCCGAGGAGCTGAGCGCTACCGCGGTCGGGTTGTCGCCGACGTCGACACCCTCGTTCTGCGTTATCCAGGAGTCCAGCACGAACGCTTCACCGCTGGATGTCAGCACGTACCCTCGATTGTCACTTCCGACAATGCCGACAGGGTAGGAGGACGTCTTGAACTGCCCACAGACATTGAGCGTCCGTCCGCGCATCACAAGGCTCCAGCCGAGGAACACACCGACGAGTGCGAGGACGGCAATGGTTGCGACCAGCAGACGCCAATGGCGCTTGAGGAACTGCGGCACCCGCCGCGGCGGCACTCTTGTTGTCATGAATCCCATTGTACCGTGAAGCGAGCGATTGGCAAAGCAGCAAGTGCGTACACCGGCGTTGCGCGTCACCACGCTCCTATCTATACTAAAGGCTGTCCTTCCAGGAGGTGGTGTGTGGACAGGTTTACTGAACAGGTCATCGCGGCAGCACGTCGCCGTGGTGCCAATTACTGCGATTGCAGGCTCATCGAGCTCGAACGCGAAGAAATCGCTGTCATGAACGGCGCACTGCGAGCGCTTACGCAGGCCAGTCAGCGGGGATTTGGTGTCCGTGTCATCGTAGATGGTGCCTGGGGCTTCTCGTCGTCATCGGTCACCTCGGACGGCGAAATCGACCGCATCGTCGACGAAGCCGTGCTGATTGCCCGAGCGAGCGCAAGCGTCAAGAAGCGCGACGTTGTTCTCGCGCCGACCGGCGTCTACGAGGACCTGGTCCCCCATCAGGCGGCACGTGATCCCTTCACGGTGCCGGATGGACTGAAGGTCGAGCTCCTCGTCGAAGCGACGCGGGCGATGCAGATCCCCGGAGTTGTCATGGCACGGGGACAGATGCAGTTCTCCAGGGAACGCAAAACGTTCGCGTCGAGCGAGGGCTCCTACATCATCCAGGACCGTATCGAGAGCGGTGCCGGCATCAAGGCGATTGCCGCCGACGACAAGGGCGGCGTGCAGGTGCGAAGCTACCCGATGTCACTTTCGGGGGACAGCGCACAGGCCGGATGGGAATTCGTCGAGGCCATGGACCTTGTTACGCACGCAGAACCCACTGCCAGAGAAGCTGTTGCACTGCTGACGGCGAAACCCTGTCCTTCGGGCGTCAAGGACCTGGTCGTGGGAGGACAGCAGATGGCACTGCAGATCCACGAATCCTGCGGGCATCCGACCGAGCTGGACCGCGTGATGGGCATGGAAGCGTCGTTTGCAGGAACATCGTTCCTGACGACCGACAAGAAGGGGACGTTTCAATACGGCTCCCCACATGTGAACCTGACGGCAGACCCGACCATTCCTCACGCGCTGGGAGGATTGGTCTACGACGACGAGGGGGTGCGCGGCCGCAAGGTGTACCTCGTCCAGAACGGCATTTTCAAGCACTACCTGAATTCGCGTGCATCCGCCCCTGTCGTTGGCGAGGAGCCGATGGGCGCGATGAGGGCCGACGGGTTCTCCCGGTGCCCCATCGTCCGTATGGTGAGCATCAACATTGAACCGGGAATGGCATCTTTCGACGAGCTGGTCGGCGGCATCGACGACGGTATTCTCGTCGACGGCATCAAGAGCTGGTCCATTGACGACCGGCGCCTCAACTTCCAGTTCGGCAGTGAAATCGGGTGGGAAATCCGCGGGGGAAAACTGCAGGAGATGCTCAGGAATCCCACGTATACAGGCATCGCCTATGAGTTCTGGCGGTCCTGCGATGCTGTTGGTGACGCCAGCCAGTACCATGTCTGGGGCGTCGACAATTGTGGCAAGGGCGAGCCCATGCAGGTCGCCCATGTCTCTCACGGCACGTCGCCGGCACGATTCCGTCAGGTTCGAGTGGGGGTGCTTGATGAGTAGGGAGCAGTTGCTTGACTTGCTGCGCGGGGCACTGAGCACAGCAGATGCCGATGGGACCGAAATCGTCGCCATCACCTCTGACGAGGCGCTGACGTGGTACGCCGAGAACATCATCCATCAGAATGTGGCAGCACACACGGCACAGATTTCGGTCCGTGCAGTCGTCGGCAAGCAGGTCGGCAGCGCGTCGACGACGGACCTGACACTCGAAGGAATACAGCGTACCATCCAGAGCGCGAGCGATGCGGCTCGCCTGATGCCGGAGGATCCGGACTTCCCCGGGCTGCCTCTGCCGCAGACCGTTCAGGAAACGGACGTCGGCTATGTTCCCGCAACCGTGGCTTCACAGCCGGGTGAGCGTGCTGCTGCCGTCAGGAGTGTCATCGACGGTGCCGAACACGCCGGCCTGCGTGCGGCAGGCACGTATCTGGTGCAGAGCAACGAGCTGGCTGTCGTCAGTACTACCGGTGTGGCGGCGTTTCACCGGGACACGATGGCGTCGCTCAAGGCCGTCGTCATGGGTGACGACAGTTCCGGCTACGGGTATGTGTCGTCGTCGGACGTTGCGGACATCGACCCTTTGGCGACAGGACAGCGTGCCGTACAGACGGCCATGGAAACCAGGAATCCGATGGATGTGGAACCGGGGCCGTACGATGTGGTTCTTTCGCCGTGGGCCGTTGACGAGTTGATGAAGATGATGGCCTTTCACGCGCTTTCTGCCCGCAGTATCGAAGAACACACGAGTTTTCTGGACGGGCGCCAGGGAGAGCACCTCGTGTCACCGCTCATCAGCCTGTATGACGACGGACTCGATCCAACCGGACTTCCCCTGCCCTTCGACTACGAGGGTCAGCCGAAACAGCGCGTCGACTTCATCTCCCAGGGTGTTGCTGGAGATGTCGTCTATGACACGTACTACGCGAAGAAGGCCGGGCGCGCCTCAACGGGACACTCGCTGCAGCAGCCGAACGACTTCGGACCTGTCCCGCTCAATTTCTTCATGGCTGCCGGAGAGAGCGCGGAGGAAGAGATGGTGGCACACACAGAGCGCGGCATCTATGTCACGCGCTTCTGGTATGCGAATGTCGTCGAGCCGCGGCAGATGACCGTGACTGGCATGACGCGCGACGGCACGTATCTCATCGAGAACGGTCGCAGGACGCGCGGCATCAGGAACCTGCGCTTCACCCAGAGCCTTGTCGAAATGTTGAAAAGTACTCTTGAAGTCGGCAGAGACAGGTCCATACTTGCATCCGGCTTCGGCGTCGGGGGCATGGTTCTGCCCAGCCTGCGGGTGCAGGCGTTCCACTTCACGGGAGCGACGAAGAAGAGCCAGTAACCAGGTGACAGGAGGAACCAGATGAGACGAGTAGCAATCATGACGGCGGGAGCCGATGCGCCCGGAATGAACGCAGCTGTTCGTGCGGTGGCCAGAAGCTCGTTCGGATTGGGATACGACGTTCTGATGGTACAAGACGGGTACGAGGGATTGGCAAAGGGCGACATCGAGATTATGAACAAGAAGACGGTATCAGGCATCCTGCCGCTCGGGGGGAGCATCCTGGGATCGTCTCGTTCGTCTCTGGCCTTCATGGAGCAGAACATCGGACGCATGAAAGAGGCTCTGGTACGCAACAGTATCACAACGAGCATTATCATCGGCGACCGCGAGGCAGTGGCCGCGGCCGCATTCCTTGACCAGCACGGCATCCCATGCGTCGTTGTGCCCAGTACGATCGACAACGACATCTTCGGGACCGACTTCAGCATCGGCTTCGACAGTGCCATAACGACAATCAGCGAAGCCTTGGACAAGCTTCATACAACGGCGTCCGCGCACCACCGCGTCATGATCGTCGAGGTCATGGGCCGCAATACCGGGTGGCTGGCGCTGTACGGGGGCCTGGCGGGAGGCGCCGACTTCATCGCCATTCCGGAACAGGTTGTCAGCATCGATACCCTGGCTGCGCACTTACAGCACCGCAAGGAGGAGGGCAAGGACTTCTCCATCGTGGTCGTCGCAGAAGGATATCCCGTCGAAGCGCACGAGACCGTGCCATCGGGGAGGCCGGTGGCAGGCTACAGCCTCGCCGAGCATGTGGCATCACGGACGAGCCTGACCACTCGCGTGACCGTGCTGGGGTACCTTCAGCGCGGTGGTTCCCCCACGGTGTTTGACCGTCTGCTCGCGACGCGTCTGGGTATGGCGGCAGTTGATGCCGTTCGAGAGGGGAAGTCCGGGGTCGTCGTCGGTGAGATGGGCCAACGCATCATCTTGACACCTCTCGCCGAGTCGGCAGCGCAGCTTCACGTCATTCCAGCCGAGGTTGTCCTGCAGGCCAAGACCTTCTACTAGAGCCTGCATCGCATAGCACGAAAGGAAGCGCCCCCGGCTAACGCCAGGGGCGCTTGTGTTCAGGCGTAATCCACGAGCGCTGCCAGCCTCACACCGCTCGCTGAGACAGCTTCGCGATCGGTGGCAGTACGCGCTTGAACTGGGAAGACGCCATCTTGCGCTCAACGCGGCGTACGACGTCAGCATCGAAGCCCTGGGCGGCGACATCCGTGGCTGACCTTTGCTCGTCGACAAGCAGGTAGAGTATCTGGTCGAGCACTTCATAGGAGACGCCGATTTCGCTCTCGTCCGTCTGTCCTGGCCACAGGTCGGCCGACGGCGGTTTGGCGAGGATCTGCGCGGAAATGCCCACGTGAGCCGCGAGCGACCTGACCTGCGTCTTGTAGAGGTCGCCGAGGGGTACCATGGAGCATGCCATGTCACCGTACCACGTCGAGTATCCCACGAGCAGTTCGCTCTTGTTGCCCGTGCCGATGACAAGTCCGCTGTCCCTCTTGGAGCGGTCGAAGACGACAGCCATGCGAAGGCGAGCCATGAGATTGCCGGTGCGCACGTTGTCGATGCCGGGTTGTGTGGCAAGGTATGCATCTGCCATCGGGCTGATGTTGAACTCGTCCCACGGCAGGCCGCAGGACTCGAACATGACCCGGGCGTCTCTCCTGCTGTCGCCCGAACTCGTGCGGCAGGGGAGGAAGACGGGGTGGACGTGCCCGGCTCCGATGCTGTCGACGACGAGCCGCAGGACGAGCGCCGAGTCCAGACCACCGGAAACAGCGATGTTGGCTTCGGTGAAGCCGCGGGTACGCAGTTCCTCACGGATGAAGCGCTGAAGGAAGTCATAGACGACAGCATTGTCGAGCTGAAGGGTAGCGGGGTTCATTGTTCCTCCTTGGTACCAGGTACAATGGTCTTCACAATTCGGTGGTCGTCTTCCTCGCGGTAGATGGGAAGCCCGAGGAAATGGCGGGCTACGCTACGAAGCACGGGACCTCCATGGGCCACGCAGGACAGCACGCGATGTCAACGCTAGGACGGGAAGGCCGAGAATGATGGTCACGACAGCCTCTCCGGCAAGAACAGAAATGGCGACGGGGACATAGAGCTTCCAGCTGACGTGCTGGACGATGAACCCCAGGGTCGCGCCCAGGCTGCTTCCGGCCGGCAGTGTTGCTGCCTGGGGTGCCGAGAGGACGGCGACGTACAACGAAACGACGAGACCGTTGAGCAGTATCGGGGGAATGACGGAGAGCCACGGCCTCCTGGTTCGCCGTAGTCTTCGTGTGAGAAGGGCTGCAACCCCAGTGACTGCAGTGCCGCAGATGACGTCGATGAGCCCGAATGGTGAGAACAGATTGGCAACGAGACAGCCGACGACGATGCCAAGAACGGCCTCATCGAGGATGAACGGCAAGAGAACGAGAGCTTCGCCCAGTCGAAACTGGACCGGTCCGTAGCTGATAGCGCTGAACGGGGGCGTCATCGTCAGCAATACGTACAGTGCTGCAATGACAGCTGCGCGGCTGAGCTGGACGGTCGTACGGCGGTTCATTGAGCAGGTGGTGCCTTCTCCTGCTGCTTCGAATCAGTCGGCGGGACAGCTGGTTGTTTGCGTTGTTCAGCCAGTAGGTCTCGGCAGCGTCTGCGCAATGCCAGTTCGTTGAAGAACGACAGCACGGCGGCAAGCAGGAAACCGAGAGCCAGCGACACATACGCCAACGCCTCGGCCGACGTCTCGATGGTAGGGAAGAACAGGATGGTGATGTTGATGGGCTCGGTTCGCAGCGGACTCACGATCAGGGCGAAGACCACGAACACGACAACGACAATGATCAGGTTCGTCAACAGGCGTCTCACAAATCACCTCCAGATGACTTTACGCAACCATAGTACCGGCAATCTTGACAACAGCAACTAACCCCGTACTATACCCCAAGGGGTATATGGTGGACGAGAAGACGAG
>JAUSAI010000084.1 GCA_030652945.1 Caldisericota bacterium
ACTCCCTGTTCTGCACTGGCCGGATTTGTACCCCAGAGGGAGTCGCGGCGTCGTTGTCGGCTTTCCTCAGATGGGTTGGACGCTCCCTCTCCACCGTCGGTCTGGTTGGTGAGGGGGCCCTTCTTTTGATCATGGCGGCCGATCAGGGCGATCAGCTCGCGTTCCCGCTTCAGTGCGCTGGCTTCATCAGCGAACGAGCTATCGATCCAGTAGCCCACCGATCTGCCTTTAGTGTGTAACCTGCGGATCAGGTTCAGCTTGTGCGTCAGGGATGTTGTGCAGCGTGCGTCGGCTTCATGCTGGAGCACGCGCAGATCGACTCCTTTGCCGACGTAGAAAGGCTGCAAGTCCGGCCGAAGAAGAATGTAGACGTAGTGTCGCGCAGCGCCGGCGAGAGCACGGCGGACGCCCATGCTGTCGAGGGCTTGGGTGAATGTCACTATTGCCGTCTCGTTGGAGTGGGTCATCGTCGGGGAGTTCGTGCCGTCAACGCTTGGTCGCGGCGCTTCGGATTTTGTGTCCAAGGGGTTGCTATGAGCCGCCGGGAATAGGGTCGTGATCCGGCTCCGGTGACGGAGTGTCGTCGTGAAACGCCGCAATCACCTCATCTGTTTGGCGATGCATGCGTTCTAGCCATTCGTCTTCATAACGATCGAAAGCTATGTTGACGCGTTTGACTTCGTCGTGGAGTGCCGCGGCCAGTCGGCCGTCGTAAATTGCGGCTTCGACATGGTGGGCTAAGATCGGGCGGGGGAACAAATGGTCTCGGCGCTTGAGCGAGGCAGCCGGCGCCGCCGGAAGTGTTGGGAGGTCGTTCACCGGCGGGTCTTGGCCATCTTCAAGGTGCGTCAACCAGTGTTTGACATGTGCGAGATCCACGGGCGTCCAGGAAAGATAGTAGTTTTCAAATTCAGATCCGGCGTCTGCTAGCGGCGTGAATTCCCAGTTAAACGGGGATACGGCCGGACGTCCGGACAAAGCAGCCTGAGCGGCTAGTAGACTTTGGCTTTTCGATTGCAGGAACTCAAGCGGCGAGAAGCGCCTCCAGGCGCCTCCAAGGTACGCGCTCGCGGACTGGTCTGGGCCGAGCATTTCGAGGTTCCAGTTGGTCTCGAAGTCGACAGGTCCTTCCCAGAGTTTGGTGCCGTCGCTCTTGAACGTCACCAGTTGGACGACGAGACGGCTCTCGAAAAGCGCGTCGATCGTCGTGGCGTTGACGGTTGGGGCAAGGGCAAGGCGAATTTCACGGTAGATGTCAAATCGGCCGGGTACTTCCTGTCCATCTGATGGGCCAACCGGCGCTGAGCGGTCTTGTTCGGGCAAGGGGTCAGAGTATCGAGATGCTGAAAGTCGGATTGGGAGCTCGCGCCCTGCGTGCCTGATACGCACAAGGGGTACGCTCGGAAGGGGTGGAGCCTCCGACCAATGCTCATATTCCTGCTGATATGCGGTCCGAAATAGAGTCGCCATGCTTGAGGAGGTATCGAAACATCCACGCTTGATGCTCCACTGACCCGGGACATTGCGCATGCGCTGGAACAGCCTGGGAAGGTCGGTTTGGCGTATGACGCGGGCCGCAGTGTTTCGTAGCAGTGTCGTAAGGAGCGAATATGTCTCCGTTAGTGGCTGTGCTTCGCTAGAGGTGGTCTGCGGAGTGGTCGTGCGCCACAGGCCGGTGTTCAGGAATAGGGAAACCTCGCAGTCGTCAGCCGGCAGACCCTTCATCCGGGCAATGAAGCTCGCTCGACTGGCGTAAGGCTGCACTAGGTTGATCTTAATCTTCGCTTCGTACTCTTTGAGGCGAACTCTGTCGCTGAGGTCGACGTCTCGCGGTACGATGTACCGGTGAATATGAAACTCCGAGCCGTTGTTTTCGTCCTTCCAACACTCGCGCAATTGAGTAAGGGTGACGTGGCGGTTGCCGGACTGATGCATGAGGTGGCCGAGAGCCTGGGCGGCATTGAGACGATCGAGCTTGTTTGGCCACTTGAGACGTGACTGCTGATAGTGATGGCGGATCGTAT
>JAUSAI010000088.1 GCA_030652945.1 Caldisericota bacterium
GATTCTCAGTCGCGACCGGCGAATTCCGGATGTTCATCCGTGCCCTCAAGAAGCTGCTCCCCGGCATCGACATCCCTCTTCCTTCCTGAACGATCCCACACCAGTCATCTATGAGGAGGGATACGTGTCTATCACGAGAACGGTGATCCGCAAAGAAGACATCGACCGAACAGCGTGGCAGCAGGTGCTGGCAGAGGCCGACCAGAAACTGTGCTCGGTCTACAGCAGGCTGTTCTATCAGCGAGCCCAGGAGGAAGGCAAGGCGCACGATGGCAAGACCGAGGCCGTCTACACGTTTCTAGGCGCCATCACGTCACCAGAACTCAAGCTCGAGACGCCGACGCGCGACCCGTTTGTCGCGGCTGCCAATCTGAAGTACTCCCGTACGCCGCTGCCCGAGGATTTCTCGCCCGAAGAACTGCGCCTCATCAAACTCCTCATCGAATCCGTCCAGGATGCCGAATTGCGCGCACGCCTGGCCGACATCCTGTGGGTTCGCCAAGGTGACCCGAGCGTCGCTGGCCTGGCTGTCGACAGCTACCTCAGCAGCGCCCTGCGCCTCAAGGACGTCGTCGAGTGGGCGGACGGGTACGACCGCCTGAAACGCTCATTCGACATAGCGGTCTTCATCGGCAAGGACACCAAGTCCTACCGCAAGACCATCGACTACCTCCAGAAGCAGCTCAGCGAGTTTGATGCCGAAGAACCGACACCGTGGTGGGCCAAGCTCATCAATATGCTCCTCGATGCCGGCGAGGGCAACGCATCGCGATTCGCCGCTCTGTGCGGTAGTAGTGCCCAGCGGTGTGAGACTGCGGGTCGATGGGAAACCGCACGGCTGTACTGGCAGGTCAAGGCCCGTTGCGAAACTGTCGCCGGGCAGGAACGGAACAGGGAGGTAGCGTTGAAGAGAGCGGCTGACACGTACATTCGGCAGGCTGACGTCGTACAGGCTGATGCCCAGCCCATCACCGACCATGCGCTGGAACTCCTGCGCAGCGCCATGGAGTCCCTGTCCAAGGTACCCGGCAACGAGCAGGCCGTCGTGGAGCTGAAGAAACAGGTGGATTCCCTGGAAGCAAAGCGCAATGAAGGCCCCGTCAAGAAGCCGGCACGCATGGACCCCGCCGGCATCACGCAGTGGGCACGCGCCCAAGTGCGTGGAAAGGACTTGCGTACAGCCCTGGTCGCCCTTGCCAACCTTGCCGAGACGCCCAAGCCCGTCGAACTCGAGGAGCAGGTCGACAACAAGACTCGACACCTGCCGTTCCAGTATCTCATCAGCACCGTCGGCATGGATCAGGAGGGCAAGGCTGCGTCACACGCACCCGCTGCCTTCACCGGCGACCCGCGCGAAGTCAGGACCGCCAAGGATGCCGAGTTGTACCAGGAGGCTGCGCAGAACCGCCAGATCGCTGTCCTTGCACTGATCGACCCGGCGCGTCGCCAGATCCTTTCTGACCACGTGGTGCGTCTCGATGACTGGCGTGCTTTCACCACCGACAACCCCTTCGTCCCCGTCGGACGTGAGGAGATTTTTGCGCGCGGTATGGATGCCGGTATGAACGGGGACTTCCTCGTAGCGACATCCCTGCTTACGCCGCAGATCGAGAACGCGGTGCGCTTCGTCCTCAAGAAGGGCGGGGTCGTCACGAGCAAGGTCGATATACGCAACGTCGAGCAAGAGCGCGTTCTCGGCGCACTGCTCGACATGGACGAGGCCGAGCGCATCTTTGGCCGGGACCTCATGTTCGACTTCCGGGGTCTGCTCGTCGAGAAGTTCGGCTCCAACATGCGCAACGAACTGGCACATGGTCTGCTCGATACCGAGGACTTTAAGGGACCCGATGCCGAGTACCTGTGGTGGTGTGCGCTGAGGCTTGTCTTCCTGCCCTCGCTGCAGGGTATCCGTACCGACCTTTCACGGCTCCGTCCAGGGACTCCTGCGCGTCAGGCGCCAGACGTTGTCGACGCAAACGGCCGCGTGCACCACCAGGAGAATCATATCCTGGAACCGGCTGTCTCGCCCAGACCCGAGCAGCCAACCGCGGCGGCCCCTGCCACCCACAAGCCACGGAGAGACTACCGCGAGGAACGGGCTCGAGCCCGCTTCGAGCGGCGTCAGCGAGAGCTTGGCGAGCCGTCAGGCGCTGCTGTTCAGGTACCGGTTGCCGCTTCTACACCGAAGCCGCTGACACGCGAACCGGTTCGCCCCGCCGTCGCTGCTGTCAGCCAGAAGCCTGCGGCAGTACCTGTCGGGGTGACGACCAAACCGGTTGTGGATTTCCGCGCGCAGGTGCAGGAAGCCATGAAAGCATCCGGCCTCACGCCAACCACTGTTCAGACCGCAAGTTCGCCTGCTGCTACCACAGCGGCTGCAAGCCATCCGTCTCGTCGTCGCCGCGGCGGCGCCAAGCCGGTGTCGGCCCCAGCTCCAGCGAAGACAGAACAGCAACCGAAACCGGCCCAGCAGCGCAGTGCCAAGCCTGCTCCAGCACAGAAAGCTCCCAACCCAGTTTCAAGACCACCCGCGAAATCCGCTGGACAGACACCCCGTGCAGGCGTGCGTGGGTCTGCTGTCATCAAGGCTGGCAAAGATGCTCTTGTGGTCAGACCGGCAACAGGTACTCCTGCTGTCAAACGAGTGCAGAGGGTAACGAAGACGTCCGCCGTTCCGCCGACCAAGCTGCCCTTGAAGGCACCTGCCGGGTCCGTACCAAGAAAGCCTGGAAAGTAGCTCGAGCGGCAGCTTCTTGCTGTCGTGATGCAACGATGCCGGCGGGAATTCCCGCCGGCATCGTTGACTTCCGACGGTAACCGCGAAACGAAGTCGTCGCGAGAAGCGCCAACTACTCCAGTCCGGTCAGCCTCTCGCTGATCCTCCACAAGCGCTGCTGCGACGCGATGTCGTAGGAGGCACGCGACGAACGCACTGCCAACCGACGCTGAAAGTACTGCCCTGTCAGTTCTTCGACGTCCGGCGAAGATGCCAACCAGACGACCGTGTCAGCCCCCTGTTC
>JAUSAI010000097.1 GCA_030652945.1 Caldisericota bacterium
GGAAATACTGACGGCCTTGCGTCCAGGTTTGCTGGCCAGCCAAGCCACCATCGCCTGATCGAGACGCCAATCTCCGCGCTGCGCAAGGTACTCCTCAAGGAATCGGTCAAACTCCACGAGCGTGTACTCGGCACGCACGTAGCGATAACCGAGGCTGCGCTTGAATTGAAGGAATCCGTTCAGCTCCGCTGACAACCGGCTGAGAAATCGCGGGTTCATCGCGGCACCGGCAGGGCGACCATGCGAAGGCGATGAATCGCAACGCGCACGTACACGGAGGTGGATGACGGACTGCGATGACCCAGGATGTCGCTGACCACCTTGAGATTCGCGCCCGCGTCGACTTGTCGGCTGGCGTGACTGTGGCGAAAGGCGTGACAACCGATCATCGGGGCAGAGACACCGGCGTTGCCGGCATAGAGGCGGATACGATGCCGTATGGCGGCGCTGGTCAGCGGCTCGTATGGCATGTTCGAGCGCAGGAAGACTTGGCGAGAGCACACCGGCCTCGGGCGTTCTGCCTGGAGATAGGCGGACAGAGCCTTGGCAACCGGGGACAGCAATGGTAACTCAATCCGTACTCCAGTCTTTGGCCGGCGAGCTCGGATTACCTCGGATTTGAAATCGATGTCCTCGATTCTCAGTCCAAGAACCTCTGCTGCGCCGAGGCCGTAAGTGGCCATCAGAAGTAACATCGCGAAGTCCCGCTTGCCAGGTGGATCTGATTTTGGAATGGCCCGCAAGATTCGCCTTACGTCGGACCAGGCCATGGCTCGCGGAGGTCGCTCCGCGACATGGATTCGAGGCGCCAGAACGCTCGCCGCCAAGTCGTGGCGGATCCGTCCCGCCATTCGGAGAAACCGCGGGAAGGAGCGCAGAGAGCTGCAACGGTCGGCCACCGAATGTTTGGAAAGCCGCTCCGCGAGAGCACTGACGAATGCGTCGATGTCGGCAACCACTATCTTCCCGACGGATTTCCCACGCTCTCGCGACAACGTCAGGAAGCTGCGCGCCGTTGCGATATCGCGCAGCAGAGTTGCATCCGCAATGCCGCATTGAGAGCGCCGGTGATGACAGTAGGCCTCCAACAATGGCGCCAGCACGACGGCCTTGCGCGGCTGGAGCCAAGGCGGGGCCGAAATCCCGAGTGTGCGCAAAGCGCACGCCCAGGCATGAAGAGCATTGCGCGCCGTGGCGCGACTACAGGCACCGACCGGTCCTTTCTTTCTTGGCCCCACGTAGGCCTGCCCAAACCGGACCGCCCCCACCAGCGTCAACTGATCGGTGTCGCTCACACCGTGCTCTTGGCA
>JAUSAI010000104.1 GCA_030652945.1 Caldisericota bacterium
GCTCCAGGGCTTTTGCCATGTCGGGATGTACGTTCGGGATGAGCCGAACCGACAAAATCTCTGGCTTCAGGGTGCGTTCCATCTCTAGAGCCATGTCGTTTACTCCTTCCTTATGACTCGTTCTCAGGATACCTGGAGCAGTGTGTAACCGCCCCAGGTCCTTCGACGGAATACTGCAACCGGTCGCTGCAGTGAAGTCGTTGAATCAACGACCATGTGAAGCGACCGGCGATCATGACTGTCCTTACCCTCTCTTGGCAGTGGCGAGCTCGACGCCGCTAGTCTTGTACTGCAGGTAGTCCTTGATGAGAGACACTGCCTCGGCGGCAGCTTCGATGGGGTTCTTACCCCTCTTGGAGATCATGCAGATGTTGTCGCGGTTGCCATCAGTCGTGAGCGGCTCCCAGCGAGGCTTGTAGCCCATATAGATGGACAAGGCATCGGAGATGATGAGGCCCGGACGCTCGCCAATCAGGACGACGACCACGTCGGCGTTCAATAGGGCACCGACATCGTTCATGATGCCAACGCGGGCGCGGTTGACGTAGACCGAGGTACCGACTGCAATGCCGGCAGCCTTGAGGCCGTCGGTCATGCTCTTGAGAACGTCACCGGCATAGCGCTCAATGGCATAGCCACTGAGACCGTTGCTGACGACGAACTGGACGGTCGGGTTCTTGACGCACTTCGCGAGAGCGACGGCCTTTGCCTCGTCGCTGAGCTTGCGGCCGAGCGGCGGCAGACGAAGATAGGTCTCCATCAAACCGTTGGTGGCGGTCTCTCCAATGTGCAGTAAGCCAAGCGCCTTGATGCAGTCATCCGGGACGCTGTACTTCAGAGAGTCCTGTGTGGCGCCGTGGTCAGCTCTCATCTGGAAGTAGGTGAGAAGCTTGGGACGCGGGCCATTGCGACCCACGCAAACGCGTTGATCCGTCGCGTGCATGAGAGCCTTGCAGCCCTCTAGATCCACGGGGTGATCGACGCCGACGGTGTGGCGCTTCTCAGGAGTGGTAACGTCTTCTACTTCGACTCCGAACTTGGCGGCTTCGGCGCGCCGTGCTTCGATATCAGCCTGCTTCTGCGTTCCCTTGTAGAGTTCATATGCAGCCATTTCTACTCTCCTCTCCTACCGCTTCAGGAAGAACGACGGATCGCCGGCCTTGTCAGTCAGCTTGCCATTCTTGAGCAGTCCAAGTTCCTCGGCCCACTTCTCCCATTCGGGAGCCGGACGGGTACCCATGGCACTCCAGAGAGCAGTGGTATCGTGGTAGCTGGCACACTGATAGCTGAGCATGACGTCGTCTCCCATGGAAACGCCCATGTGGAAGTTGGCCCCTGCAACAGCATCGAGCACCATCAGGAATTCATTGGTGTTCTGGTCGGCACGGACGTGGTTGGTATAGCAGTTGTCCAGCCCGATCGGAATGCCCAACAGCTTGCCGCAGAAGTGGTCTTCAAGCGCCGCGCGCATGATCTCGTCAGAGTTGTACAGATACTCGGGACCGATGAAGCCGACGACGGAGTTGACGCCGATGGGACTGTAGCGGCGGGCAAGAGCGTGTTTGCGGGCTTCGAGCGTCAGCTGGTCGGCATCGTTGTTCGCGTAGGCGGACAGCTCGGTGCCTTCGCCTGTCTCAAAGTACATGTAGTTGGGCCCTTCGGAGTAGCAGAACTTCTTTGCCAGTTCATTGGCTTCATCCAGCATGCCGACTTCGACACCAAAGGACTCGAGGGCTGCCTGCGTCCCTGCAATGCTCTGGAACACCTGGCCGACCTTGGCGCCCTTCTTCAGGCACTCCATCTGCGTGGTCACGTGGCCAAGAATACAGTTTGATGCGGGAATGTTCCACGTCTGCTTGATATCCCACATCATATCGTACATCTTCATGAGGTTCTCGACCTGGTCGATGGCCGGGTTGATGCCGATGACCTGGTCGCCGATGGCAAATGCGAGACCGTCATAGATTTCGGCTCGGATGGCGTCGATGTCATCCGTCGGATGGTTAGGCTGAAGACGGGCACCCATGCGGCCAGGAAGACCCATGGTGCAAACGTTGTGCACGACGCACGGCATCTTCTTTCCACCGACGATCAGATCCAGGCTGGAGCAGAGTTTGGCAACAGCTGCGGCCATTTCGCCGGTGAGACCCTTGCTGATGGCACGGATGTCCTCGGATGAGGTATTCTCATCGAGGATCCAGGCCCGCACTTCACCGACGGTCTTGTTTTTGATCTTCTCGTAGGCTACGAGGTCGAGGCCATCGTCGATGGCACGCGTGATCTCGTCGTCTTCGTACGGAACAACCGGCTGGGCGCGCAGTACCGACATCGGTATCTCGGCGAGAACAGTCTTGGCCGCGACACGCTCTGCTACGCTCTTGGCAGCAACTCCTGCTGCCTCGTCACCGGACTTCTGTTCGTTCGCCTTCGCAAGGACTTCCTTGACGTCCTTGAACTCGTACGTCTTGCCGAACAGTTTAGAGCGGAATGCCATGTTTCCTCCTTGTCACATTGAGAAGATGAGAGTCTTCACCGAAAGAGAAACAAGACGATCTCCAAGCATCGATTGACCAATATCAATGTAATCCCCTTCGCTCAGCGTGACCTCATCGATCGACAGCACCTTGAACTGGGGTAGCCCGGCACTCACGACCTGTCCCAATGCTTTCCCCAGGTCGCGCTCTGTTACCAGTATCAGTGGCAGGTTCTGCGAAAGGTGTCCGGCAGC
>JAUSAI010000121.1 GCA_030652945.1 Caldisericota bacterium
GTCCCTGCGCAGCGGACTCGCTGAACGGGCCGGTTTCCACCGGAAGGACAACTGCAAACAGGGTCACGGTGATGAGGAGCAGTGCAACAGGAACAAGGCGGTGCAGGAGGCGCGGTCGGTCGGCTGTGGTACTGCCGAGCAGAAGAGCCAGCAGGACCAACAGTGACAGGACCGCGATAGTCACCGGCGCGCCGGTGACGTCCGGGATGGACAGCAAGCCGAGCAAGATGACACCCGACAGATACTGCGGCTCTCCGGGCGGCTTCAGACGGGTTCGGACAATGCCTGCGTAGAGGAGCACCGGCACCAGCAGAAACAGGATTTCGCGATACCGATCGGCATAGCTCATGGCGAGGCGTTGACCGTTGGTCGCAGCAATGGCAGCAAGGCCGACAGCAACGACCGCCTCCCAAACCAGCCTCTTGCGTTGCAGCACTGGCGCCAGCAATATGATGCCCACAGCGGGCACCGCCATCCAGATTGGCATCGTTACACGGGCGATCCAAAACACCAGGAGCGTTGCGATACAGGCAAACGCGAGGTGCAGGGCTTCCATTTCGCGCTTCATCTCACGCTTCTCCGAGCGCTGCCAGCGTGTCGTTGAGGCCGATGATGGACAGGTCGACGCCAGCGTCACGCAGAATGCTCTGTGTCTTCTTGAGGCGCGCGATCTGCTCGACGTCGGGCATGAAGTACGGTACAGGACGTTCTCCGTAGAGAAGGAAACTGCCATAGGGGAACAGACAGATGGAGATGCGCGAGAATCGGCCCTGCATCCTCAGCAGAGCGCCGATTTCCTCTTCCTTCAGTTCGTGCTGAAGGAGGAACAGCTGTGAACGGGGAGGGATGCGCTCCTGTTCGCGATGCAGGAAGTCGAGGAGTATGGTACTTTCGGGGTTCCGATCCATGGCCCCCTTGGCGTTTGCCAGCAGTCGATAGCAGGCGAAGAGATGGGTTGCGTCTCGGGAATAGCCATGTGCCGAGAGCTCGTCCATGCCCAAGATCGTCACACCGAACGGAAGCTTGCGGTCGTGCGCGTGCTGGAGGACGCTTGCGCCAACCATAGTCATGTAGTCTTCGAACGTTTCCATGGTGAAGCTGGGCTCGCGGCGCAGTGTCAGATTGAGCAGAACGAAGATGGTCTTGGAAGCCGATGGGGCAAACTCCTTCACCACCAGTTCGCCTTTGTGGGCGCTCATCTTCCAGTGGATGCGGCTCATGGGGTCGCTCTCGTACGGTCGGACACCTGCCAACTGCGAGACGTCGTAGTTTGGGGCAAACTTCACCCGCTGACCGTCCAACGGGGATGTCAGCGCGATGCGCAGCTTCTCGAGAGGAATGACAGTGGGGAAGACGGTGAGCGCGAGGTCGGCTGGAACGCGCTTGCTCAGACGGAACAGGCGCAGGGGGTCGCTCAGGGTCAGGATGCACTCTCCAAGCTGGTAGATGCCGCGCCGGTTGACCTTGAACTCTTGCACCCAGGACAGGCCATGCCAGACACCGGTGTCCCTGATGATGTACGGCGGCAGAAGGACCTCGAGCTGTACCGAGAGGGGACTTCGGGGGATCATTCCCTCCAATGTCATGGTGATCGTATCCTGCGATTTCATCTGAACAACACTCTGCCGGAGCCGACGCGAGACGTTCACGCGCTGATAGGACCGCAGGACCAGAGGTACCATGATGGCAGTGTAGGATGTCAGCAGGACGGCGAGGTAGAAGAGCGGACGCGTTCCCAGCACGAGCCACGCAATGAGACTGAAGACACTGACAGCCATTGCACGGCCGGCGACACGGAACAGTCGCGTCATGCGGCTCCCTCGGAAAGTCATGAGCACTTCACCTGCTTGAGATTCTCCACGCGCATGTTCTGATCCAACTCCCCCGAGGACTTTGCCTGATAGCGGTCGCCGTCCCTATTGTAAGTCGCCTCGAGCCTCGTGCAACGCACAACTAATGACGGCTCACCCATTCGCCGCCGCAGGGTGGTGGAGATAGGGGTGAACAGGAAGTCCTGCGATCCATCGATATTGCACCTGCTCAATCCGACTCCGGAAACGGTACTTGGCATGTCGGAGGGGCATCGCTCCGGTCTCTACCGGTGTCGCGCTTGGTGCGACTGCACAAGGGGAGTCAGACTAAGAGCTGGCGGGCTTGTCGGAGTCTCTGCATTGCTACCTCAGCACGACCACCGAGAAGAGGCAAGAAGCGGGTTCACTTCCGTATATCATGTTGAAGGGTCTGCGCATAGTCATCACACGGACAGGTCGCTGGGGAGTGGAAAGATGAGAGTGGTCACGCTTGACAGCTGGCACAAGGCGCGAGTCGTCGTCGCTGACGGGGCCTGGGGCAGCTCGAGGAATCGGTTCCTGGACTGGGCGGTCGGCGAGACGATTGTCGCGCTGGTAGCTCGCGAAGGAGTCGTTACGGGCAACGTCTCAGGTCCGAGGTTCAAATCCGACCTCCTGGACTGGGGCAACGATGCCTGTGAGTGGCACGTTCCGCTTGCGGGAGTTGGGCTCGTCGAAGGCGTGGCAGGGCAGCGTCTGAATGCCAGCGTCAGAGACGTCTTGCGGCACTGCTACGGGGAGCCGGTCTACTTCCGCGTGCTTCTGCATGGGATGAGGCTTGGCGATGAACCGGAGAGCCGCATCCGTGAGCTGTTGCAGAGTTCAGCACGTGCAGGGTAGTCTGAGAGCACGCACGTCGATGGCCCGGGCGCCTTGCTGATTCTGGCAGGGGGACAGCCGCGCGCGTCCTGTTGCTGTTGTAGCTGGCAGGCTTTTCTGATAGAATGAACCAGTCTTTCAGGAGGTGGCTCGCATGATTCATATCGTCATGGATACAACCGCGGGGATGACCCGGCAGGAGTTCGACGAGGCCGGCATCCATATGATTCCCCTGTACGTGCGTGAGGGGGAGAAGCTGTACCGCGAACAGATCGACATCGAGCCGGCCGAGTTCTACCGCAAGGAGCGTGAAGGCATTGTCTTCGAGACGGCGCAGACGAACCCCGGAGACTTGATGAACGTCTTCAAGCCGATCATCGATGCCGGGGACGAGATTGTCTGCGTGCTTATCTCAGGCGCCATCTCCGGTTCCGTCAATGCTGCGCGCGTCGCGGCGCAGACACTGGATGCCGAAGACCGCATCACGATAGTCGATTCGCGCGAATCCGGCTACGGTGAGGCATATCTTGGCTACACGGCAAAGCGCATGGCCGACGCCGGCGAAAGCAGGGAGGCGATCGTCAAGGCTCTCGAGGACGTGCGTTCCCGGACACGGACGTACTTCATCATGGAATCGCTGAAGTGGCTGTTCCACGGAGGTCGTCTGACCGGGGCGCAGTACTTTGTGGGCTCGGTCATCAAGCTGAACCCTATCGTGTGGTTCGACGAGGTCGGCCACATGGCGTCGTTCGACAAGACGAGAACACTCAAGGTTGCGAAGGACCGGATGTGCCAGCTGGTTGCAGAGTGCGGCGCCCACGGCGTCGAGTCTGCCGCCCTCCACTGGCCCGACAACTGGGACGAGGCGCAGGAATTCCACAAAGAGATGGAGGACATTCTGCAGGTGCCGGTGAAGTACGCCCAGCTTTCCTGCGTTCTCGGTGTCCACACGGGACCCGATCTGCTGGGACCATGCGTCATCATGAAGGAACGGCCATAGGAAACCACACTAGCGATTGCTGAGCGGATGCCCGCTGTCCTGCAGTCTCGCAGGAGGGCGGGCAGGTTGCAAGACAAGTTGAGGTGCCTCAGGCACCCACTACAGGAGGAACACATGGTACGCATCGTCATGGATTCAACGAGCGGACTCACTCGCGAGGAATTCGACAAAGCCGGCATCACCATGGCTCCCCTGTATGTCCGCGAAGGGGAGAAACTGTACCGCGACGGCATCGACATCCTTCCCGAGGAGTTCTACCGGAGGGAGAGGGAGGGTGCCATCTTCGAGAGCGCCCAGACGAACCCGGACGACCTGGTGAAGCTGTTCAAGCCGATCATCGATGCCGGGGACGAAATCGTCTGCGTCATGATATCCGGCGCCATCTCCGGCTCGGTCAACGCTGCGCGTGTGGCGGTCCAGATGCTGGAAGCGGAAGACCGCATCTCCATCGTGGACTCGCGGCAGAGCGGGTACTGCGAGATGAACATGGGCAGGACTGCCAAAGCCATGGCTGATGAGGGGAAGGGCCGTCTCGAGATCGTGACAGCACTCAATGACCTGCGTGACCGCACGTGGGTGTACTTCATCATGGAGTCTCTGCACTGGCTGTACAAGGGTGGAAGGCTCACCGGCGCCCAGGCGCTCGTAGGGACGATCATTCAGCTCAAGCCCATCGTCTGGTTCAACC
>JAUSAI010000125.1 GCA_030652945.1 Caldisericota bacterium
TTTCCTCGACGAGGCGGGTACGTCGCTTGCGTCGGAGGAGCGTTGGGTCGGTGCCATGGAGCTCTGGGAGAAGGCCGTGCGGATGTACGAAGAGCAGGGGCGCGTCGACGAAGCTGCACATCTGTACGCAAACATGGGTCCGGCTGCAGCCACCATGGGGGATGTCCCACGAGGCGTCAAGCTGTCGAAGAAGGCTGCCGAGCTGGCCGCGGAGACGCCGGATGACCATGAGCTCGCACTGCACGTTTCATCCGACCTTGGAGCGATGTATGCCGAACTGGGGCGATGGGAGGACGCGATGTATGAGTTCAGCCGTGCCCTGGAGGTCTCACGGGTGACGGGCGACTTGCCCGCTCAGGCCAGAGCGCTGCTGTCGCTGGCGCGGATAGGCGTGGCACGTTCGGATGTCGGTTCGGCACGCAGTGAGGCAATGGGCGCCCTGTCGATTGGGCATGCATGTGGCGACCTTCTCATTCAGGCCGAGGCACTGCAGACGTTGGGTGATGTGTCGGCTCTTGCGGGACAGCAGGAGCAGGCGGTGCGCGAGTATCGGAAGGCACAGGAGCTGGAAACACACGTTCCCGACCCAGAGTTGCGCGCACAGCTGCACTTTGCACTCAGTACCGTCTTCGAGGCGATGGGCGACACGGAGCAGGCCGCCCGGGAACGCAACCTCGCTGCTGAAGCCGGTCTGCCTGAAGACGGCGACGATGACGACGGCGACGTGGAAGTCGGCTGATGCCTGAGCAGAATCACTACGCCGTTCTCGGCGTACAACCATCGGCCACACAGGAGCAGATTCGGATGCAGTATCGCCTTCTGGTCAAGAGGTATCACCCTGACCTCCATCCCGGTGACAGGGCAGCGGAAGAAATGATGGGACAGGTGAACCAGGCGTACGACGTCCTGGGCGACCCCGGAGAGCGCCGTCAGTATGACAATGACCTGCGCATCGCTGCGGAGTCCGAATCAGTCGCTGGACCTCAGTCCTGGGGTCAGCCGTCATCGCGGCCCGGTCCGCAGGCTTCTCAGGGTGGAGGCCAGCAGTCATCGTGGAACCCGCAGTGGGGAGCGGCGACCGACCCCCGAGAGCGCCAGGCAGAAGCCGAGGCGATGTGGGAAGCCATGCGAGCTCGCTCGCGAGGAACCAGCATTTTCGGGGACATCTGGGCTGACGTGCCGACGGGTACGGGTACGCAGACTCCTGCGGGAGTCGTGGGCGGTCTGGCCAGCTTTGGGCGCGTGCTGGGGCTCATCCTCCGAATCGTCTTCGGCATTCTGTTCGTCGTGCTGCGACTGCTGAACACGCGCCTGGACGACCGCAACGACTTTTTCTAGGAATCAGGCTGGCGCACGCTGCACCAATGCGACAGCCCGCTCCTCACGAAGCGGGCTGAGAAAACACAACAGCTGCAGGAGCTACTGTACGATGCCCTGGAGCGGTGTGTCCGCCTTGAGATGCCCACCGCAGACAAGGCACTGGGGGTCTCGCTCGACACGTGCTCCGTACCAGCGAAGAATGCTGGGCCTCGTCCACTTGTAGTTCATCAGCGGCCACGCCGCGTACGCCTCTTCGCGGCGGTTTGCCCAGATGTAGAAGTCGGCCTTCAAGTCTTCGTCAAGAGTACTGATACCGGTTTCCTGCCCGCGCGACAGCTCAAGCAGTGCTATCTTGACCATCATGTTGGCGATGGGTGCGATATCGGACGACAATCCGACCTGGATCATGGCATTTGCCTTGTCTTCCTCGACGTATGCCGGCAAGACAGCAAGCGCCTGCCGTTTCTGTGACATCTCCTCCTCCCGGCCGTCGATAAGGCCGGACGAGAAGACACAGTTGTAGCAGGGGCCGGTCCAAGGGCGCACGCGCAAGACGTCGCCGCCGGCGGCACGGGTGATGGCACGGCCATAGAGGGCTGTCCGGTTGTGGTTCAGCGACATCTGGTTCAGGTTGAAGCGGCTCTGATCGTTGTCGGAAGCCACGATGAGCAGGTCACACTTCGCAACTGCCTCCTCGACTGGCGCGAGAGCCTGGTTGATGTTTACTTCCATGGTTGTCACGCTGGCATACGGGTTCTTCTGGAGGATCTGGTCCCGCACGGCAAGGGTCTTGTAGCGGCCAAGATCGTTGATGCCACAGACGTGGCGGCTGATGTTGCCCAGCTCGAGACGGTCGAAATCGATGAGCGTGAACTGTCCGACACCGGCACGTGCAAGGTCCAGCGCAACAGGCGATCCCCCACTGCCGAGTCCGACGACGACGACCTTCTTTGCGGCCAGGGCTGACGTTTCCAGCAGACCGGCGTTGCGCGAGTACAATTCGGAACGTCGTGGCACGAATCGAGTGTCGGCCGCCGCCATCTTCGAATGAGAGACGATCAGCGCCCGGCACTGTGGCGTACCGTCACTGTGCGTGTCGACAACGAGGACGACCGCAGGCCGCTCCGAGAGGTCCGTACGAGCGCGCACCGAGGACGTCAGCCGGGTCTCGTCCACCATGCCTGCAGTATCGGCCCGGACGGCGAAGCATGGACAAACGATACCTGACGGCGTCGTGAACGGCTTCTCTGTATAAGCATGGAAGACGGTCCAATCGTCGAACCCAAACGCGACTCCTTCCTCCAGTGTCCCGGCGGACGTGAGGTGCGTCAGCAGGTCGCGTACCTGCTCATCCAGAACGTAGACGATAGGTTCCATGGCAGTTCAGCGTGAGAAGAAACCGTCGCGTGTTGGATCGTCGGCGGTCACCGCATCCGGCGACAGGCGGGGACCCTTGGCGTCGACCAGCACCAGTTCTTGGGTGTGCGGGTCGAATACCAGCTTCTTGGAAGTCTCCTTACCCTTCGTGATGTCGACAAGATGGTTCAGGACGCTCTTGGAGTCCTTTTCTTCCATAGTGACCTCCTGTATCAGGCCTGCATATGCGGCAGGAAGTGGTCGATGGGGAAACCCGTCTCGATATGGCCCTCGTATCCCTCGACCCATGCACGGATTTTCAGCAGGACTTTGGCAAACGTGATGTTCGGGTTCCAGTGCGACGCGCTGTAGTGGCAGATGCGGACAAGACCCCCCTCCGGTTTGAGCAGGTGCATCGGATAGGACGTGCCGAGTTCGACGAGCGAATGGCCGAACCGATCGTGGAGAAAGGGGCTGACGATTTCCAGGTCCGGCACCGAATTAGGAAGGTCCGCGGGAACGTGCAGACGGACGACATACTCGGCTCCGGAGTTGCTGCGTATGATGCCTTCCACACAGGCGCGTCCCGGGATGATACTGTCCTTGAGGTAGAAACTAGGGAAGTACCGTTCGAGAATTTCCATTTCCAGTCGCAGTCGGGCAGACTGCTGAGATGTCCACGCCATGTCGCTCAGAGCTCCCTGGTCGGCGGGCGGTCATCGGCTGGATGCGTGCGGTTGCGAAGGAAACGGTCCACCAGGTCTTCGACAGCGGCGACAACGTCGTCGCCACGCTCTACGTCGACGACCATGGTGCGGCGTACTGCCCAGGACTCCTCCTGGCCCTCCGGGATGTCGACCGGCCGGCATTCGACGACCGGCTTGACGAGCGGAAAGGAGTGCGGGAACACGATTTCGAACGTGTACCCTTCGTGGGTGAAGGCCAGCGCCACTCTGCCGTCGTCACGCTGGAGGATTTCGGTTCCTGCGTGGCGTTCCAGCAATTGCTCGTAGAGCCGGCGGAATTCCTCGCGCCCCTCCGGCATTGCGAGGAACGACGTCGAGGGGAACGTGGCGTTGTTCACGGGGGATGCCGCAATTGCTGTGAATGACGTGGCGGGAATTGCCTCGAAGGGAGTAGACGGTGTATCGGGCTCGGCGTGAACGAAGTCCGGGACCTGACTCATTGCCGAGCGGATGGGGCTGGTGCCCGGGAGAACAATCCACGTCAGCTGGTCGTGCCTGCCCTCTCCCTCCGCATGATACAGGTAGCCACGCATCTCCACCAGGTTGCTCGTGTCCGCGAAATTGCAGATGGTCAACAGCCAGCCCGGGAACAGGTTCTTGTCGACGGCGTGCTGCATCGTCTTGGAGTCTCCGGTCGACGGTTCCGTCAACCCCAGCCGGTGGTGCGAGTGCCACGTTCCGACGTGCTGGAGTCCATGATGGTCGCGTAGTGCAGCGCCAGCGGAACGAAGGTACGACGCCTCCTGGTAGAATGCAACATCCTGGTGATTGGCTGCTGTCGCAGGCCCAAGGACATATTCGACGACAGGCGATCCAGAATGGGTCCAGAAGCCGAAGAGATCGCCGCCTGTCTCAATCTCAGGATAGTCCGTGACGAACCGAGCCATAAACGCAAGCTCGTCCTCGTAGATGAGCACCTTGTCACCACGACGCGCAGACGTAACAGCACCGTCCTGCTCAGCCGCTGTCGTATGCGCTACGTGTTCGCCTTGTCCTTCTGCCATGAGACCCCCTACGAGCGTGTTCGCGAGCAGATCTCCAACTTCCGGCATTATAGCGTGCAGACTTCGCGAATACAAGGAGAGGATGCGTGGAATGGAAGCCTGCCGACGCACCTGAAACAGATCTCATCGGCGTGCTCTCGCGCCGTCAGTACGCGCACTCTTCCAGGGACGCTTGCGGTTGTCAGAACTCTTCCGCAGGCCTTCCTGCATTCTCAACAGGACAACGCCGATGAGGATCAGCAGACTCCCACCGAGTTGAGTCATGGTGAGGCGTTCACCAAGCACGAAATATGCGATGACTGCGGTGAAGGCCGGTTCCAGTGAGAGGACGAGGTTGGCTACACTCGATGGCAGGTAGCCGAGGCTGACGTTGTAGAGTCCAAATCCGGCAAGTGTAGGCCCTGCCGCCAACAGGAAGAGCAGACCCCATCCGGCAACGGAATCCCCAAGCCACAGCATGTCCGCAGGGCTATTGGCAGAACCGGGCAGCCATGCGCCAGGCAGAAGGTTGAACGAGAGCAGGAGGATGGCGGCAGAACCGAACGTGTACAGCAGAGTCGTCCAGGGGTTCAAGCCCCGCTGTGAGGCCGAGCGGCCCATGACGCTGTAGATGGCGTAAAGGAGTCCCGAGAACAGGCCGGTCAGGATTCCCACCGGGTTGACCAGCCACGATTCCAACCGGAGTACGTCGGAGATGAGCAGGCATCCAGCCAAGCTTGCCGCTGCGGCGAGAACCTTGATGACACCAAGCCGTTCTTTCAGGAGCCACCAGCCGAGCACGACGGTGAATCCTGCAGAGCTGTAGACAAGGACAGTAGAGACCGCTGCACCGTTCACCGCAACCGACAGTGTCCAGGTTGAATTGAACAGCGCAAGCACAAGGCCATAGAGACCGAGGTACCGTAGCTGCGGCTTGGTGACTTTCAACAGCCTGCGATCCAGTACCCTCAGGATCAGCAGCATGATGAGCGCAACCAGACTGTCGCGCCAGAATGCCAGAACAAGCGCAGGAATCTGATAGGTCTGTGTCAGGTGACGGATGATGATTGCCGTCGTCGAGAGAATGGCTGCACTGGCGACCGCAATCGGGTAGCCTCGCCTCACGTCCGACTGCTCGGTTGTGGTTGATTGCATGGCGCTATCGCCTATCGTGCGCTGAACACACGCAGCGGGCAGTACAGCCGATTCTTCCGGCTTCCGCACAGTAGTGGAATAGTGGGACCAAGGGGTCAAAGATGGTCATGGACTTCCTCCCGATGATGTTCAGCATAGTGAGTGCTGGACGGAGTGTCAAGCAGCTGTAGTCGGCACGCCCTCTCGTTGCCGCTCTGTCGGTTTGCCGTATACTGACGAGGCAGGTGCGGGCACGAAGAGGACGGCGAAGTCGCCTGCGAGGAGGATGGACCATGTCGGCGAGTGACAAGCCGTTACTTGGCCTCGCCCTCAGTTCAGGGGGCGTTCTGGGCTATGCACACGTAGGTGTCCTGAGGGCGCTGGAGGAACTGCACGTCGTTCCCGACATGTACTCGGGAGCCTCCATGGGGGCACTTGCTGCGGTCTTCTCGGCTTCGGGGAACGACTCGTTTGCGCTGGAGTCCATAGCCGACATGTTCAGTACCCAGGTCGCTGTCCTACTTGAATCCTTTGTCCCGATCGGCCGGCTGACGATGGCATGGCGCCTTCGTGCCAAACTGCAGAAGATGGTTCCTGCGGGCACGTTCGAACAGCTGGCGAAACCGGTGTGCATTGCGGCCACCGACGTGCAGACAGGTGATCCGGTCGTCTATGACAGCGGAGACCTGTGGGGTCCCCTTTCCGGCAGTTTCTGCCTTCCCGGAATATTCCCGGTCGTCCACTTCGACGAGCACTACTTGCTGGATGGCGGACTGTCGCTGCCCGTTCCGGTGACAGAACTGCGAAAGCGCGGGGCATCAAAGGTCCTCGCCGTGTTCGTACACGACCCCAGCCAGGACGTGACCTACATGCCCGACCACAACATTGCCAGGTTGCTTGTGCGAACCGTGAACCTGATGCTCACCAACATTGCCCGGCCTGAACTCGACATGGCGGATCTTGTACTGCGTCCCGACCTTCGTGGCTGCAGCGCCACCGACGTCCGCAGTTACGTCGAGCGCGGGTATGAAGCGGCGATGGAACAACGGTCGGCAATCGAGGAACTGATTGCCTGACGTCCGGCACTTCGCGGCCGAGTGGGCTGAGCGTGCCTTCCTGGGGCTGCGACTCTGGTCCGACGGCGTGTGGGAGCAGATGTTTCTCCCCTACCTACCAGCGCTGACGGCAGCCGCCCTGCTCATCATTACAGCAGGCATCGCGGCAATCATCGTCCGGTGGCGCAGAGACCGCACATTTCACAGCCTGAGGGCTGAATCACTGGATGTCATGAGCGGACCCGAGTTCGAACGCTTCCTGGCGGGGCTGTTTGCGCACCTCGGCTACCGCGTTCAGGAGGTCGGTGGGAGCCACGATTTTGGAGCAGACCTGCTGCTGTCCTATCGCCGTAGCCTCACGGTCGTGCAAGCCAAACGGTACAGCGTGCCGGTCGGCATTGGGGCCGTGCAAGAAGTGCTCGGCGGCATCCAGTACTACCATGCGGACCGCGGTATCGTCGTTGCCACGACGGAGTTTACTCGTTCGGCACGCATCCTCGCTCTCGAGGCCAGCGTAGAGTTGTGGAGCCGGCAGCAGCTGCTGGACGCCATGGTCCGGGCGCAACGCACCCGTGGTGGCAATTGCGGACGTTCTGTCTAGACTAGGCGCACAAGGAGCCCATGATGAGAATTGCGACATGGAACGTGAACTCCGTGCGGGCGCGCCTTCCCGTTGTTCGGCAGTGGCTGCAGCAATCGGGCGTAGACGTGCTTGCCATGCAGGAGACCAAGACGCTGGACGAGACGTTTCCGGTAGCGGAGTTCAGGGACATGGGCTACGATATCGCCATCTCCGGGCAGAAGACCTACAACGGTGTGGCCATTGCCTCCCGAGTTGCGATGTCGAACCCCGTGAAAGGGTGGGACGGACGTGATCCGTCGCGCATCCTTGCCGTCGAAATCGCGGGCATCACGGTCATTGACGGGTATCTGCCGCACGGCGGCGAACGGGGCGACGAGGCCTTCCAGCGCAAGCTGGCGTTCTTTGAGGGATTCAGAGCGTATCTTGACCGCGCATATCCGGCTGATCGTCAGCTCCTGCTGGTGGGGGACTTCAACGTGGCGCCCGAACCCATCGACGTATGGGCACCGGAGGAAATGCAGGACGCGATCGGATTCATGAGGGAGGAGCGGGATGCGCTCGAACACCTGCGTGCATGGGGATTCGTGGACCTGTTTCGCACCTTTCACCAGGAGCAGCAGTACACCTGGTGGGACTACCGTATGAATATGTTCAAGCGCAGAATGGGCATGCGTATCGACCATGCCTGGGGATCGAAGAACCTTTCTGTGCGCGTTGTGGATTGCCTGGTGGATGTCGAGCCACGGACATGGGAGAAGCCGTCCGACCATACTCCCGTCATCGTCACCATTTCGTCGTAGGAGGAAACATGGAGACAGATCCGCTGAACTCGAGTCTGCGTGAGATCCTTGATGCTGTTTCGGACGGTGTGTACGTCACGACAGACGACCGGGAGATCGTCTTCTGGAGTCAGGGTGCCGAGCGTCTCACGGGATACGGTGCCGCCGACGTCCTGGGCAAGCACTGTTTTGACAACATCCTCATCCACACCGACTTGCTGGGCAGGAACTTGTGCGTCGATGGCTGTCCCCTGTGGGCGTGCATCAAGACTGGCGAACGGCAGCACGTCGACGAGGTCTTCCTGAAGCGGAAGGATGGTTCACGCCTCGCTGTCTACGTGAAAGCGGCCCGGCTCCAAGTGGACGGCCGAGTCTACGCTGTCGAGGTCTTCGGCGATTTGCAGTCGGTTGCGGGCTCGGTCCTGACGCAGAAGATCAGCGAGTTGTCAGATGCGTCGACGATCGACCAGTTGACGGGTTTGTTCAACCGCCGGTACATCGACAGCATCCTCGACGCGCAATTCGACATGTTCAAGCGTGTTCATCAGCGCTTCGGCATCGTGATGCTGGACGTCGACAAGTTCAAGTACATCAACGATACGTTTGGCCACCTGGCAGGAGACGAGGCATTGAGGCTCGTTGCCAGCAGTTTGCGCAGTACGATGCGTGGCATGGACTACCTGGCACGATTCGGTGGCGACGAGTTCATCATCGTGTGCCAGATGGCCGAAACCTCCGGGATGGAGAGTCTCGGCCAGCGCGCCATCGGCCTTGTACACAACTCTGTCCTTTCATCGCAGGACGGCAAGTCTATCTATCTGTCGATCTCGGCAGGCGCGGCCGTTGCCGAACGGCAAGACGCGACGGCGCAAGACGTTCTCAAGCGTGCAGACGAAGCGCTGTACCGTGCCAAGAACCGGGGTGGCAACGAGTTTGTGCTGGACTGAAGGATCCCTCCCCTTCTCCCAATGAAGAGAGCCGGGTTCAACCCGGCTCTCTTGCGGTCTTCGGTGACTTGTTGCTAGTAGGAGTCCAGGTAGGAGCGCTGCTCGTCGGACAGGGCATCGATGCCCAGACCGCGAGAGGCAAGGAACGCGCGCGAGGCAGCCTCGTCAATGGCCGTGGGTACGACGAGGAGTTCGTTTGGCAGAGTACCCCGGTGCTGGACCAGGTACTCGGCCGACAGCGCCTGCAGGGCAAACGTGAGGTCCATGATCTCGATGGGATGACCGTCCGCGCATGCCAGGTTGACCAGTCGGCCTTCACCCAGCACATAGAAGCGCTTGCCGGCGACCACGTACTCTTCGATATTCTGCCGAACGATGCCGTGTTCAGTGGCCGTATCTCTGAGATAGTGCACGTCGACCTCCACGTCGAAGTGCCCGGCGTTGCACAGAATGACGCCGTCATGCATGACATCGAAGTGCTCACGAGCAACGACTCTCACGTCACCCGTACAGGTGACAAAGATCTCACCTATCCTCGCGGCTTCGAGCATGGTCATCACCCGGTATCCCTCGAGATGTGCCTCGACAGCCTTGACGGGATCGACTTCCGTGACGATGACTTGTGCCCCGAGTCCGCGGGCGCGCATGGCAACTCCCTTGCCAACCCATCCATAGCCAGCGACGACAACGACCTTGCCTGCGACGTTCACGTTGGTCGTGCGAAGAATGCCGTCCCATGCAGACTGACCTGTGCCATAGCGATTGTCGAAGAGATGCTTGCATAGTCCCTCGTTGACCCCTATGACAGGAAAAGCCAGCTTGCCCGCTCTCGCCAGGGCGCGATCCCGGACGACGCCGGTCGTCGTCTCCTCACACGCTCCAATGAGGTCCGGCAGGAGTTCAGGATGCTCAAAGTGGACGGCGTTGACGAGGTCACCTCCGTCGTCGATCATCAGATTCGGTCTGGTCGCCAGCACCTTGCCAAAAAACTCCTTGTACTCAGCTTCTGTCTCGCCTCGCTTGGCGAAGACGATGACGCCTCGTCCTGCCAGCGCCTGAGCGACGTCGTCCTGCGTCGTGATGGGGTTCGAAGCGGTGACTGCGACATTGGCTCCTCCCCTCAGCAGAACGTAGGCGAGATTGGCAGTCTTGGCTTCGAGATGGAGGGCGACGACGACATTGAGTCCTTTGAACGGCAGTTCCCGGGCGAATCGGTCGGCGATGGAGGAGAGAATCGGCATGTGCCGGAATGCCCACTGCATCTTCTGTTCACCCACTAGATTGCTCATGATACGCCTCCTCGGAGTCTCAAATGGAGACGCCGCCACGAGGACAGACCCATCCTCTGGCGGCGCTCTGGTTCAATGTCAGCGCTGTTCTTTGTAGTACGGAAGGCCGTCAGCCGCGGGAGCGACAGACCTGCCGACAAAACCTGCCAGGACACCCAACGTCAGGACGTACGGGAGGATCATGGTAATCCCCGGCGACAGCTTTGGCGCGATGCCCGTCACCGCGATAATGGACTGAACAATCTGTCCAGTGCCGAATAGCATCGCGGCTCCGAGTGCACCGAACGGCGTCCACTTGCCGAAAATCATGGCGGCGATGCCGATGAATCCGATACCGTTGGGCATGGTGTCACTGAATCCCGAGAAGGAACTGACAGATAGCGCAACGCCTCCCATGGCGGCCAGGACGGCACCACCGATGACGCCGAACCAGCGCAACCTGAACACGTTGAGGCCGAGCGTCGTCGCTGCCCTCGGATTCTCGCCAGCCGTGCGGATGCGGAGGCCGAGTACAGTACGGTACAGCAGAACGTGGAGGAGGGCGGTGGATATGAGCCCCAGCCAGATCATGAAGGAAAGGTTGGCAAAGGCGCCGAGAATTGGAATAGTGCTCAGGAATGCGAGCTGGATGCGATACTCGGCTGCGCCAAAGTAGTTCTGCAGTTGGGGCGAGTAGCCTGTCGTGTTGAAGACGTATTCGAGCAGATAGGTCATCAAGCCCATTGCGATAACGTTGATGGCGGTCCCGGCAACAGTCTGGTCTCCATTCCAGCGGATGGTGATGAACGCATGCAGTGCGCCAACGGCTGCACCGGTTGCCATTCCTACCAGAAGGCCGACCCAGGGAGTGTGGCTCACATACGCGCCGAACAGCGCGAAGAACGCGCCGAAGCGCATGATTCCTTCGATGCCGATGTTCACAACACCTGCGTTCTCCGTGAGA
>JAUSAI010000128.1 GCA_030652945.1 Caldisericota bacterium
CGGGCTTGAGGTGCTCAGGATCATCAACGAGCCCACCGCCGCCTCCATGGCCTATGGCCTGGATAAAAAGAAGGACGAGCGCATCGCGGTGTTCGATCTCGGGGGCGGCACCTTTGACGTCTCCATCCTGGAGATCGGCGATGGCGTCTTCGAGGTCAAATCCACCAACGGCGACACCCACCTGGGCGGCGATGACTTCGACCAGCGGGTTATCGACTTCCTGGCGGATGAGTTCATGCGGGAACAGGGCATCAACCTGCGCAATGACAAGATGGCCCTGCAGCGCCTGAAAGAAGCGGCGGAAAAGGCCAAGATGGAGCTCTCCACCTCCATGGAGACCGAAGTCAACCTGCCCTTCGTCACCGCCGACGCCTCCGGCCCCAAGCACCTGCTCATCAAGCTCAGCCGGGCCAAGCTCGAAGGCTTGGTGGCGGAGCTCATCGACAAGATGGCGGGGCCTTGTCAGCAAGCCTTGAAGGATGCCAAGGTCTCGGCCAAGGACATCGACGAAGTCATCCTGGTGGGGGGCATGACCCGTATGCCCAAGGTCCAGGAGAAGGTCAAGGAGATCTTCAACAAGGAGCCCCACAAAGGGGTGAACCCCGATGAGGTGGTGGCGGTGGGCGCCGCCATTCAGGCCGGGGTCCTCAAAGGGGAGGTGAAGGATGTCCTCCTGCTGGACGTTACCCCCCTGTCCCTGGGGATCGAGACCCTGGGTGGGGTCTTTACCCGGATCATCGACCGCAACACCACCATCCCCACCCGCAAGAACCAGGTCTTCTCCACCGCGGCGGACAACCAGACCGCGGTGACCATCCACGTGCTCCAGGGCGAACGGGATATGGCCGGGGATAACAAGACGCTGGGGCGGTTCGAACTGTTCGGCATTCCGCCGGCGCCCCGGGGTATTCCCCAGGTCGATGTCACCTTCGACATCGACGCCAACGGCATCGTCCAAGTCTCCGCCAAGGATATGGGCACCGGCAAGGAACAATCCATCCGCATCACCGCCTCCAGCGGCCTGTCCGAGGAGGAGATCAAGAACCTCATCAAGGATGCCGAACTCCATGCCGAGGAAGACCGCAAGAAGCGGGAGATGATTGAGGCCCGCAACCAGGCCGACACCCTGATCTACACCACCGAAAAGACCGTCACCGACCTGGGGGACAAGGTGGATGCGGCTACCAAGAGCGACATCGAAAGCCACATCGCAGCCCTCAAGACCGCCATGGAAGGGACCGACCCCGAGGCCATCAAGCAGAAGAGCGAGGAGCTGATGAAGGCTTCTCACAAGCTGGCGGAGCAGATGTACGCCAAGACCGGCGCGGCCGGCCCGGGCGGCGACCCGGGCGCCGGAGCCGGAGCCGGCCATGGCCACGAAGAGAAGGCCAAGAAACCCGAAGAAGAAGTGGTGGAGGCCGAATTCGAGGAAGTGAAGTAGGACCGGAGAAGGTCAAGAGACCGAGGGAGGGGGCCGGAGGCGCCAATCCAGCCCCCTCCCTCAGGTTTCACC
>JAUSAI010000136.1 GCA_030652945.1 Caldisericota bacterium
CTTCCGTTCTGCGCTGGGCCAGATGGTCAATTTTATCTTCACCATGCAGGGTGAGGCGGCCGGGGCTCAGGCGTTCAGTTCCGTCGACACGTATCTGGCACCGTTCATCCGCAAGGACCATCTCTCCTATGACGAGGTGAAGCAGGCTGTCCAGGAGTTCGTCTTCAACATGAACGTTCCCACCAGGGCGGGGTTCCAGTCACCGTTCAGCAACATCACCCTGGACCTGCACCCTCACGGTCTGACTGCGCAGGAGGCCGTTATCATCGGTGGTCAGCCCCAACAGGAAACATACGCCGACTTCCAGCCGGAGATGGACATGTTCAACCGGGCTTTTGCCGAAGTCATGCTGGCGGGAGACTCCAAGGGGCGCGTCTTCTCCTTCCCCATCCCCACCTACAACGTCACGCGGGACTTCGATTGGGACAATCCCGTCTATGACCCCATTTTTGAGATGACCGCGAAGTTCGGGATCCCTTATTGGAGCAACTTTGTCAACAGCGACATGAGCCCTGACGACGCGCGCTCCATGTGCTGCCGCCTGAGGCTGGACACCCGGGAGCTGCGTAAGCGCGGAGGCGGCCTGTTCGCCGCGAACCCTCTCACCGGTTCGATTGGGGTCGTCACCATCGACATGCCCCGCATCGGATACCTCTCGCACAGCAAGGAGGAACTCTTCGACCGTCTCGGGCACATCATGGATGTGGCGCGAACGTCGCTCGAAATCAGGCGCAAGATCATCGAAAGCCTCACGGCCGCCGGACTCTACCCATACTCCCGGCACTACCTGGACACGGTCAAGCAATGCCATGGAACGTACTGGGCCAACCACTTCAACACCATTGGCATCAACGGCATGAACGAGCTGTTGCTCAACTTCGCCGGCGTCGCCATCTCGGACCGGGAGGGACAGCATCTGGCACTGGAAATCATGGATTTCATGCTGAGCAAGCTCGAGACCTTTCAGCACGAAAGCGGCCAGTTGTACAATCTGGAGGCAACGCCGGCCGAATCTGCAACGTACGTGCTTGCCAAGCAGGACAAGGCACTCTACCCCGACATCATCGTCGCAAACGACGAGGCCGTCCGTGACGGCGCTGACCCCTACTACACGAATTCCACACAACTTCCCGTGGCATTCACAACGGATCCGTTCGAAGCGCTCGACCTCCAGGACCCCCTGCAGACCAAGTACACTGGCGGCACCGTCGTGCACCTGTTCCTCGGGGAACGCCTCGATAGTGCTGACCAGGTGCGGCAGATCGTGCGAGCCATCACCAGCAACTACCATCTGCCGTATTTCACCCTGACGCCGACGTTCTCCATCTGTCCCAAACACGGCTATGTTGCGGGGAACCACCCGTACTGTCCGAGATGCGACGACGAACTCGTCATCACTGCTCAACAGAACGCGTCAACGATTGAACCGGTAAGCGACGTCACGTTCAGTCTGGGTCCAAGGCCCTAGGAGGTAGTCCTCATGGCAGTGTTCCGTCGTCCCCGGAAGCAGGTTGTCCTGCTCGTCGTTGCGCTCCTCCTGCTTGCTGGTTCACTCGCACTCGTCGCGTTGCGTGTCACCGGATGCCGGTCCACGACCGGCCAGACGACGAAGGAAACGGGGGTCTATGTCGACAAAGGTGACCTGTGGCAATGGGTCAACAACCGCAAGACCCAGGTGACCAAGCTGGGCACCGTGGAGTCCTTCGACTGGCATCCTGCCGGTGGCGACGTCATCTATCTGACCAAGGAGCAGGACGGCTCGTACAAGATCATCAACCGCGTGCTGTCATCGCGCCAGGAGGCAGTTCTCGCGCAGGGTACGGCAGAACTGGGACCAAAGCTGCTGTGCACGGCCAATGGGGTTCTGGTGCTCGAGGCCTCCCGACTGCCGACCGCCCGCCTACTGCAAGTCACGGTCTCGTTCATGGGCTTCGACGGAACCCTGGTCAACTCCTATTGGACACACGTGCCGATGACCGCCGAGCAGTTCGACCGAACGACGAGACTCGCTCGCGTGGGAGAGACTCCGCTGCTGTTGTCCGCAGGCGGTGTCTGGACGATTGGTGCATCAAGCCTGCAGTTCACCACCGCGTATGCGTTTCTTGGTCCTCAGGGCGTCACCTTTGCGGACGAAACGTTCTTCGGGCCGGTCCAGGATACAGCCGGCACCTTCTTGGGGCTCAAGACCAAGGATGGCACTACCACCAAGGTGGCGGACCTGCCCCAGGCGAGCAGCATCCTTCAGCCGTTCGTCCGCAGTGCGTGCCGTACAACCGACGGGAAGATCCTCACCTACGAGCTTGGCATCTACGGAAGCGGAACGGGGCCTGACGGCAAGACTGCGCCACTTTCGTACGAGACATGGCAGTACAGCGAGGCCGGCGGCAAGCTTCGGCAAGTCACCAAAGGCTCTTCTCCTTCTCAATTCGCATGGCAATTCACGGGAATCGCCACGCCGTATGCCGTACAGAACCAGCCGGGCGCGACCGTCGCAACAACAACGGGACTCATGTTCCGCGACCAGCCGGTAGCGATCGGCAGTACCGTCCTTGAGATCGCGGCTCCTGCAGAGAGCCGCAAGCTCGTTGCTCTGGGACAGGGATGGGTACAGGCGAGCGGCCTCGGCCGGGCCAAGGGCAAGAACGGCTGGCTGTACGGCGGCTACGTGAGAGTAACCCGGGGTTCCTCCACCTATGCTCCGTTTGCCTGCATCACGACCACCAGGAAGGTCACCGTGTTTCTTGATGACAACCTGACCGGTCAGACCACCACGGGTCTCGAACCGGGTGACAGCGCGGTCGCGACGGGACTGAGCCCGGACAAGCGTGCCGTCCGCATTCTGCTTCCATCGGGCACGACAGGATTTGTTCAAGCAAGTCTTGTCATCGTGTCGAATTGAAATACTGAGCATAGTACAGCCAGGGGAAGGAGGCGGACAGTGAGGGAGCTGGAGAACGGTGATCTCGTGCTCGAGGGCGGAACAGTCATCCCCGTGAGCAAACGTACCAGAACTGAGGTCTACAGCCGCGTCGTCGGGTACTTGCGACCCGTGAGTCAGTGGAACAAGGGCAAGAAAGCCGAATGGGCCGACAGAGTAGCTTTCGAGGTCAAGCCGCAGGACAACGCTGCTCGATGAGCTCAACGAGGTTCGCACCGCCCACTCGTCCTTGCAGGCGGGCGTGGCGGTGTTGTCATGTCGGGAAAGCGCGAAAATACTGCACTCCTGGCGCGCTCCGCTAGCCCGCGGATGAATCTGGCCCACTACGAACCGCTCTCCCTGTCCGACTTCCCGGAGCGGCTCGCGACGACGGTCTTCACAACTGGCTGTAACATGGCTTGCCCGTATTGCCACAACCCTGAACTCGTCCATGTCTCGGAGGCCACTCCCCGGCTTGACGAAGAGGAGTTCTTCGCGTTTCTCGAACGGCGGCGCAAGCGGCTGAACGGCGTCTGTGTTACTGGTGGAGAGCCGGCCTTGCAGCCGGGTCTGCCTGACTTCATCCGGCGCATCCGGGCCACCGGGTACGCAGTCAAGCTGGACACCAACGGATCCTATCCAGATGTCCTGCTCGCCTTGCTGACGGAGGGACTGCTGGACTACGTGGCGATGGACGTGAAGGCGCCGTTGACCAGATACGCCGAGTTCGGCGCGAGAGAGGGTACGGACGCCAAGGTCAAATCGTCCATCGACATCCTCGGTGCCTCAACGGTACGACACGAGTTCCGCACGACGGCCCCGCCACTTCTGCTCCATGAGGAAGACCTGATGGGCATCGCCGCGCTTCTTCCTGCGGGCTCGCACTACGTCCTCCAGGACTTCGTCGCCACCAAGGTCCTGGACGCATCACTCGCCTCCGCCCGTGGATATGGCGTACGCGATCTGCTCGCGATCGCCTCGTCCATCGGCAGCAGGTTTCCGGCGCTGGACGTCCGTACCAGGAACGCCTGACCCTCAGCCGGCCGCTCAGCTCCTTGCAGCAGGCTTCTCCGATACTGCCTGGTAGACGACTTCCGAGATATCGACCATGAGTCGTTTCGCCTGCAGAGCCCGCTCGAATCCACTGGCAAAGACGCACAGCACATAGGCCGGCCCGCCGGGCGTCACCGTGATGAGTTCTGCATCGAGCAGGAGTCCGGGCATGCCCGCCGTCTTGCCGGCAAGCGAGACTGAACCGGGAAGAGGCCACGCAAGTAGATCGTGCAGCTGGTTCATTGCCAGGTAGCCAAGTACGGCAGAACTGGCGGCAGGAGATACGAGCGTGCCTGCATGCAGACGCGCGAGCATGTCGGCTGTCTCTGCTGCAGTGACGGCATTGTCGACCCCACGCGCCAACGCAACATGGTCCATCATGAGGCGCCGCACAGCGGTCGAATGGTATCCGAGGTCTGCGAGAACACCGTTGATACGTGTCATGCCCATATGGTCGATCAACTGGTTGCACGCAAGGTTGTCCGAGACTCCCATCATGAAGATGCAGAGTTCGTCGAGGGTCCAGCTGTGCCCGGCATGCACATGCTCGAGCAGACCGTTCCCGTGGGGTGGGGGAACGTTCACTGCAATCGGCTGATCCCACGACATCTGACGCTCCTCAACCATCTGGGCAGCACAGATCAGTACCGGCAGCTTGACCAAGGACGCCGCGCCAAAGGTGACGTCGGCGTCGTGCGAGAAGATGATGCATTGTCCCTGTCCTACCGTCAGCGCCTGGACTGCGACCGGCCACGAGACAGATGCCAGCAGTGCCGCCAGAGCTTTGCGAACCGGGACGAACCGCTGTCCACGTTCCTGCGTCATGGCGCCGGTGAGTCACCATCCAGGTAGACGCGTGGCACAAGCTTGCCAACGAGTGTGAGGACCTCCCAGCTGATGGAACGCATTAGCGAACCAAGGTCGCCTGCGGTGATGCGCTGGCCGCCGGCTTCGCCGATGAGGACGACCTCGTCGCCGACACGCACTCCCGGTACGTCACTGACGTCCACCATGACAATGTCCATTGTCACGCGTCCGATGACCGGCGCTCTCCGCCCACGGATAAGGACTGAGGCCTTATTGGAGAGCATACGCGAGTAGCCGTCACTGTATCCGACAGGCAGCAGAGCAACAAGAGTCGGCTTGAATGTGAGATACGTCCTTCCATAGCTGATCCCATATCCTGCCGGTACCTCTTTGCATGCAACGACACGTGTCTTGAACGACAAGGCGGGCTTCAGCCCGGGAATTGGGACCCCCTCCAGCGGAGACAGTCCGTAGAGCAGCAACCCGGGGCGCACCGCTTCGAGCATTGCCTGCTTCATCGTCAGGATACCCGCTGAATTGCTGATATGGGCAATTGGAGGGCGGATGCCCTCCACCGTCGCCTGATGCAGCAACTTCTCAAAGCGTCTGAACTGCATCGAGGAGTATGACGCGTCAGAATCGGCACACGAGAAGTGACTGTACAACCCCTCGACGTCCACGTTCTCCAGCTCATGCAGACTGCGCAGTGCATCCATTGCCCCGTCCGCCAGAACCCCCGCGCGCCCCATGCCGGTGTCGACCTTGAGATGAACCGTCACGCGTTCGTGGCCCGCCGATGTGCTCATCTCCTGGCCTGCATCCTGACTTGGGATACTCATCGCGATATGATGACGAATGGCAAGCGGGACGGCCGTCTTCGGTACACTGCCGAACACGAGCATGCGGCCGGTGATGCCCGCGTTGCGCAACTTCAGCGCCTCTTCCAGCGTCGTGAGTGCGAACCAGTCCGCTCCCGCTTCCTGCAGAGCTCGGGCCACTCGAACGGCGCCATGGCCATATGCGTCGTCCTTGAGCACGCACATGATGTGTGTCTGGACGGGAACCAGATCCCGGACAGTGCTGTAGTTGCCACGGATCCGGGCAAGATCGATCTCAAGCCAGGTAGGCCGTCCAAGCCCCGTCATCGCTTCCGCGTTCTCGATAGCCATAGTCAAACAATAGCACGGTTCACGAGTGGTTCAACACTCTTCGCGTTGACGCCTCCGTCGTTCGGCCTACTATTATTTCATATTCCGAACGATTGAGAGGTTGTCGATGCTTGCACTCCCGGACGGCCGAACACTGCGAAGGCGCATTCTGATTCTGGCCTTGCCCATCATCGGCGAAAACCTTCTCCAGACCGGCTTTGGTTTTGTCGACATGGCATTCGTCGGGCATCTGGGCTCGCTGCAGCTTGCCGGAACGGGACTCGCCAATCAGGTCATCTTCATTCTCATGGCCGTGCTCATGTCACTCAATATCGGCACGACCGTGCTCGTCAGTCAGGAACTGGGAGCGGGGAGCCTTCGCCGCGCCCAGGGTGTCGTCTACCAGACCATGTACCTTGGCCTCGTCCTGTCGGTCGTAACGCTGCTATCCGGAGTCTTCCTGTCGTACCGTATCTTTACACTGTTCCCGAACTCGACCGGCATCGTGGGGTACGCCGGCGACTACCTGCTCTGGATACTTGCGCCCGGTGTTGTGCTCATCTTCAACTACATTCTGGGAGCATCGCTGCGGGGGGCGGGTGACACACGGAGCCCACTGATTTCCGCCATTGTCACGAACCTTCTGAACATCGTCCTCGACTACTTGCTCATCTTCGGCAAATTCGGCTTTCCCCAATGGGGTGTCGCCGGTGCCGCTATCGCCACAACACTCTCTCGTGCAGTAGGGGTCTCGATCCTTCTCTTCATCATCTTCCGGCGTCGCAAGGGACACTTCTCGCTGGAACGCCACATCCCCGGCATCAACTGGGAAACCATGAAGCGAATCCTGCGCATCGGCGTACCCAGCTCACTGGAGCGACTCTCGTTTACCGTCGGCGGGTTATTCTTTGCAGGCATCATCCTGTCCCTCGGACCGCAAGCATTTGCCGCACACCGAGTCGCCCTGACTGTCGAGTCGCTGTCCTACAATCCGGGATTCGGCTTCGCCGCTGCAGCCACGACGGTCGTCGGCTTCCTGGTCGGCAAGGGCGAGTTCCCACGAGCCAGACGAGCTGCCTTTGAGACCTGGAAGATGGCGGCGCTGGCAATGTCGGTCCTGGGACTGGTGTTCTTCGTCGGGCGGACAGTCATCGTGCGCATCTTCTCGACTGACCCGGTCGTCCTCGCCCTCTCCTCCACCGCCCTCTTCATCATCGCCTTCGCTCAGCCGCTCCTCGCTACCGTCTTTGCCATGGAAGGGGCACTTCGAGGAGGTGGCAATACGACGATTCCCATGCTCGCGACTGCAGCGGGGATGTGGCTCATCCGCATACCTCTGGCATTCGTCTTCGTCACACAGTTGCATTGGGGTATTGCCGGAGCCTGGCTTGCGATGACAGCGGATATCGCCTTCAAGGCTGGAGTGCTGGCATTCATGTTTGTGCGGCGTTCCACATTCAAGTCGCACGTCCTTCCGGACGGATCTGCCGTCGCAGTCGAAGGCGACCAGCTTGCCACGGAAGTCCTGTCGATCTGAGCGACGGGACGAGTCTGGCTACCAGACGTGGACGGGCTGGTACTCCTCGTCGGATCGGTACAGCGCAGGCAGTTCCTCTCCTCGGCTGTGAGCAACCGCCGTGAGTGTCTTCTCCATGGCCTCGCCGAAGAATCGCTCGGTGCTGTAGTGGTCCACAACCACCATGCACCCACCCGATTGTGCCGCGTCCAGCGCCTCGTGATACTTGAGATCTCCCGAAATGAGAACCTGCGCACCGGCCCGCCGAGCGGATGCAAGAAGAGAAGTCCCCGCGCCCGAGCAGAACGCGATTCTTGAGATCGTGTCCGGCAGGACTCCGGCGACCGGGACGCTCGAGACACCGAAGAAGGTCTTCACGTACTGAATGAAATCGCTTCCGGACAGGGGACGCGGAAGATTGCCGGCATGACCAAAGCCGGCCGCCGGCGCTTGGAGAAATCGCTCCTCGAAGACGTCGATGGCAGGCTCTTCATAGGGATGAACTTGTCTCAGTGCAACCAGCGCATCGGTCAGCCGGGACTGCTGGACGATGGTTTCGATCCGGTCTTCCTCCGCGTGCGTCAACTCACCCTGCTGTCCGACGAAGGGATGCGTTCCTTCCTCAGGTCTGAAGCTGCCGGTCCCTGCCGTGCAGAACGACGTCTCAGAGTAGCCTCCGACACGCCCTGCTCCAGCGCTGAACATCGCCTGGAGGACCCGCTCGCGGAACTCGCGTGGAACGAAGGTGACAATCTTGTAGTGACGCGCACGTTGGCTGACCTCAAGAATGGAAGGGTCCTCGAGTCCCATCCTGCCAACGACGTACGCATTGAGTCCGTCGGCAGCAGCATCGTAGTTCGTGTGAGCCGCCAGAATCGCGATGTCGAGCTGGACAGCGGCGAGCAGAGCCGCCTGTTCGATAGCGTCCAGTCGCTTGATGGGACGGAAGATGGGAGGATGGTGGACAATCATGAGATTCGCGCCTTTGCGGCGAGCTTCTTCGACGGTCCCGGTGACGGCGTCGAGACACAGCAGCACGGCCCGGACCTGGTCATCCGGCGACCCCGTGATGATCCCCGCATTGTCATACTCCTCCTGCAGGTCAAATGGCGCCGCAGCGTCGATCATCTCGTAGAAATCACCGATACGCACAGTGCACCTCCATGGTTCGTCGTCCGTCCCGATAGTACAGGCGAAGCGAGTTAGTCGTGTATCGCACCGATGGCATCGGATTTCCCCGGCCGCACCATGAAGAAGACGAGGACCGCTTCTCCCACCAGTGCCACCAGATCCCCCGGGCTGTACGCACTGCCGAGGGATCCCACCAGCGGAAGGACGATGTAGTCTCCGAGTATGTTCAAGTGTGTCTTGTCGGTCATCAGGATGCAGTTAGCCGCTTTCCCTTCCTGAATGAGCTGCTCTGCCTCGTCCTGCTGGCCGACTTGCCGGAGCGCCTCGGGTCGAACCGGCATGTATCCCCCGTTGGCCCCTATGACGAGCAGATTGAGCACCAGTCCGGCGAGCAGTACGGGGATCCCCGTTACTCTTCTGTTCTTCAGCAGAAACACCACCATAATGGCTAGAGTGGCAACGTATGCCAAGGGGAGCATTCTCCCGAGGATCTCCTCGCCTTTGTCGTTGAAGATAAGGAGCTGGATGCCGAAAGCCGCGAATGCAAGCCAGACCGACCGCAACTCGAAGCGTTCCAGATAGCGCAGGCGGCCTCCACAACAGAGACTCAGAACAGCTACGGCCACCAGGATGATGAGTGCCAGCATCAGTTACTCTTCCGGCCGGACAGATCGTCCGGACGCCATCACGGCCACATGTTTTCGGGGTACATACCTCTTCACCTGTTTTCGCTTTCCCTCTACGATGGATGACATCAGAGCACGGTTATGGTCACGCGCCAGGTCTCGTCTCCGCTTCCTCGACGTCACTATCACTCTTGCCACGGACCATGCCAAAGACAAGCAATGCCCCGCCGGCCATCGCGACCATGTCACCGATGCTGTAGGCTGAACCGGCCGTCGACGTCAGACGTATCACGATCCAGTCACCGAGAATGTTGAATCTGGTGCCCGAGGACATGAGCGTGCAGTTTGCGAGAATTCCCTGTGCACCGAGCAGAGATGCTGCTTCAGTGTGGCCCGCGAGTCCGAGTGCTACCGTGCTCGCCGGCATTCGCCCGCCGTTTGCGCTGATAACGAGCACGTTCAGCAGAAGCCCCGCGAGCAGAAGAGACACGCCGGTGACTCGCCTGTTCAGTAGCAGGAAGACAAGAGCTCCGAAGAGCGTCACCATGTACGCGATGGGTGTCCACTCGCCAAGCCAGTCTGTCCCCCAACGCGTGAACATGAGTGCCTGAGCTGCGTATGCAAGAAGTCCGACTCCCGTCGCCCTGAGGCTCCAACTCCGAATGTTGCCGAGACGCCCTCCCGCAATCAGGCCGACAACAAGCGCACTGCCCAGAACAATGGAAACGAGCATCGATTCAGACTCGTACGCCTACGGGGAAATTGGAGAAATCTCCCTTGTCGACGCGAATGCGGACCAGTTTGATGAACCCTGTCACCAGCGCTGGGTCAAACTGTGCACCCTTCTCGTCTTCGAGAATCCCCACGGCCTCCGTGATCGAGAGGCTTCGAGCTCGATACGGCCGGACGCTCACCATGGCGTCGAATGAGTCTGCGACTGCGATAATGCGCGCTCCCAGAGGAATGTCGTCACCTTTCAGGTGATCCGGATAGCCGTTGCCGTCGTACCGTTCGTGGTGATGCAGTACGATGGACCGTCCTTCCTCGAACAGCGTAAGACCTTCCATGAGCCCAGCCGAAACGCCCGGGTGCTCCATGATCTGATGGAATTCATCCGCCGTCAAACCCGGCTTGCGCAACAGACTGTCGTCAAGCCCGACCTTGCCCAGGTCGTGCAATACGGCTGCCTGAATGACGGTGTCTGTGACGCTGGATTCCATGCCGAGATCCTCGCATATAACCACGACCCAGTCACGTACACGTTTCGAGTGTCTTGCCGTCTCCGGACTCTTGCTCTCCAGGACGTCCACCAGCTTCTCAAGAATGCTCTGTGTCTGGCTCCGGAGCATCTGTTCCCGCTTGAGCGAGTAGTACAGCAGGAAGAAGGTCGGCGCCAAAAAGAGGAAGACGAGCGGGTTTTCTCTGAAAAGGACTGCTATGACGGCGCCCAGTGGCAGAAGCGCTGCCAGGTTGAGCGATGTTTGTCGAATGAAGGATACGATGACGGAAAACGGTGAGCGGTGCTCGAGTACTGCGAACAGCCCGCTAAGAATGATCCACTCGGAAACGACGTAGTATGCTGCAGCCAGTAACAGTGCCAAGAGGTTCCGTCCCTCGAGGAATCCTAGCGCCGCAACGTCGTAGTAGTGATAGATGAGGCTTGTACCGCCGATGACTGTCACGTACAGCGTAGCATTGAAGATGATCTTGGTAAGAGACTTGTGTGTAATGATGTCGCCCGAAACCGTCTGCAAGAAGACCAGTGCCATTGCCGGAAGCGGCGACCAGATGCACGCTACGGCAAACGTCAGTGCCAGTGACACACTCAGCTCTACCTGTGAAGGGCCGAACGCAAGCGAAACGACCGGGTATATCTCTGCTGCCATACTGCAAGCCAATATGACGGCAAACCATATCCAATGCGGTGAGGACCCTGCGATTTCGGTTCGAAGCGACAGCCATACGACGAATCCCGCTAGCAGAGTCGATACACATATGTAGGCGATTCCAGACCGAGGGATCCTCTCTGACTCCATTTTTCTCCCACATCACCAAATTGATCGGTTCGCGCTCCATTTTGGGGCGGTCGACCGATATGTCAACTTCAATCAGGGGTCACGCGCTCTGTTTGTCGGCGCGCTGAGTCACCTAATGCCACTTCAGGTTGGCGAGGATGGACATCACGATGGCGGCGATCGAGGAGACGGTTGCGGTGTTCTTGGTACTCCACTTCATAGCAGGACCTCCTTGGGGTCAGTGGCCTAATGCCACTTCAGGTTGGCGAGGATGGACAGGACGATGGCGCCAATTGAAGACAGTGTCAGGGTCGACTTCGTGTTCCACTTGGTCTCAGACTTTCTGGTACTCCACTTCATAGCAGGACCTCCTTCAAGGTTGGCGAATCTGTTGAAAAGCCGACAGTATGCATAAACATTGCGGTGCGCAAGAGCTGCCAAAGCGGTGTTGTGCGTCTTCCCCCCCTTCTCGCAGTAACAGCCGTGTCCCTTACCTTAGAGCGGCCATTTTTTTTGTCAAGCGAATCTGATTCAGCTTCAACGGCCTGCAGCAGAAGCTTCTGCTGCAGGCCGTTGAGTGACCACGTGCAAGTCCTCGTGCCTAGTTCACGGCTTTGTCCGTGACGATTCTGCGAGTGTCCCGTGCGATAACCAGTTCTTCGTTCGTCGGTATGACGAACACCTTGACACGTGACGCGTCCGTGCTGATGCACGCCGCATCACCACGCTTTTTGCCCGTGTTCTTGGCTCCGTCGAGCTCGATGCCCAGAAACTCCATGTCGGAGAGCGTACGATCGCGCACGTCGTCACTGTTCTCGCCGATGCCCCCGGTGAAAACCACTGCATCCACCCCGTTCATCGCTGCCACGTACGAACCGATGTACTTCTTGAGGCGATAGCAGAACACGTCCAGTGCAAGTGAACACCGCTTGTCTCCCTTTGCCGACTCCTCTTCAAGTGTTCTGAAATCGTTGCTGACCCCCGAAATGCCCAGGACACCGGAGTGCTTGTTGAGGAGTGAGTTGACCTCCTGAAGACTCAAGCCTTCCTTGTTCATGATGTAGAGCGGCACCGCTGGGTCGATGTCCCCGCATCGGGTACCCATCACCAGTCCCTCTAGGGGTGTGAAGCCCATGGACGTATCGACGGACTTCCCGTGGTCGATTGCCGCAATCGATGAGCCATTGCCAAGGTGGCAGGTGATGAGTTTCAACTCTTCGAAGGACTTCCCCAGCATGAGCGCCGCCTCTCGGGAGACGTAGCTGTGGCTGGTACCGTGGAACCCGTACTTTCGAATGTGGTTACGAAGGTAGAAGACATGTGGGATTGCGTAGAGGAACGCCTTCTCTGGCATCGTCTGGTGAAACGCGGTGTCAAACACCCCCACCTGCGGGACCGTGGGAAGCAGATGCGTAATGGCGTAGATGCCGGCAAGGTTCGGAGGATTGTGCAGAGGAGCGATATCAATGCATTCCTCAAGTTTGGCGAGAACCTCGTCGGTAATGAGCGTCGAAGCCGCGAATGTCTCGGCTCCGTGGACAACCCGATGACCAACTGCCTGGATTTCGTCGATTGTCTTCAAGACTCCCTTCTCGGGGTCGACCAGGGTTCTTAGAATCAGCTCCACGCCCGCCTGATGCTCCAGGATTTCGTGGACCTCGACGATCTTCTTGCGACCAGCCACCGTGTGGTTCAGCTGGGCCTGGGACGTACCGATCTTCTCCAGCAACCCTTCTGCAAGCTGCTGGTCGTCATCATAGAATTTGTACTTGACGGACGAGCTGCCGCAATTGAGTACCAGAACCTTCATACCTTCTCCTCCGCCCGTTCTGCCGATGTCTTGTACGCGTAGAATCCCTTGCCAGTCTTGATGCCGAGATTGCCTTCTCGTACCAGTTTGCGGATCATTGTCTGTGGTCTGTAGTGAACGTCTCCCATTTCGTGGAACAGGTGCTCGGACCAGCCCAGCACAATGTCCAGTCCTATCTGGTCCGCCAACGCAAATGGGCCCTTGTTGAACCCCAGTCCGAGCTGCATCGCGGTATCGATATTCTCGCGAGTCGCCGTTCCCTCCTCGAACAGGTCGATGGCGGCGTTGATAAGCGGTACGACCAAGCGGGCAGTGATGTAGCCCGGATTCTCGAACACGTCCACTGGCGTCTTGCCCATGCGCTGTGCGAGCTGCTTTGCACAGTCGACCGTCTCCTGGGACGTGCACACGCCGCGTACCATTTCGACTAGCCGTATTGCAGGAACCGGCGCCAGGAAGTGCATGCCTACGAGTCGGTCCTTGTTCACCATGTTCGCCGCGATGTCGGTGATAGGCAGAACGGCGGTGTTGCTGACATAGATGGTGTGACCGGGAAAGGAACTCTCACATTCCTTTTCCAGTTCAGCGAACAGATTCTGCTTGGCGGCCAGATCGTCGGGAATGGCCTCGATGAACACGTCCACGCCCGCGGCGTCGTGCCGGTCCAGCGTGAACCGGATACGGGACAGGATGACTTTCTTCTCCGAACTTGTGATACCCCAGCGCGACAACTCTTCGTCCAGACTTTGCTCGACCTTCTGTCGGCCGTGAGCAAGTCCCTGTTCGTCCCTGTCCAGCAGCAAGACTTCAATGCCGTGCGCCGCAGCATCCTGAGCGATACCTGCTCCCATGACCCCTGCGCCAAATACGGCAATTCTGCGTACGTCCATCGTATGGCTCCTCTCTCCTACGAATACTGCCCGCAAGCCGCGGGTCGCTGTACTGCGATACTAGTGAAGACTGCCGCGCCGTTCGCGCATGTCGTCGTCGCTCAACCCGAAGTAGTGCCCGAGTTCGTGAAGGACGACATGCTGAACCAACTGCATCAGGTCTTCCACTGCATTTACGGAAGACTGGATGGGTACTCTGAAGATGCTGATCTTGTCGGGCAGTGAACCACTGTAGTGTGGGCCGCGGTTCTTGAGCGGTACTCCCTGGTAGAGCCCCAGCAGGCCGAATCCGTTTCGCACGCCGGTCCGGGCAATCACGTCCCTGGGAGGAAAGCTCTCGACGACGACGTCGACGTTCTCCAGGGCGGTCCTGAACTCCTCGGGCAACGTAACGAGGGCGACGAGCACGAGTTCCTCGAATTCCTTCTGGCCTAGCTGAACCACTGCTCACTGCTCCTTTGTACTGTCAAGTCTATCTTTTGTATGATACCACAAAGGGTGGCGACGCCAACACTCCACCCTCAAGCCTGCCCCTGCCGCAACATCCTTGGCTCAAGTGAAGCCGACGCAGTCCCTGCGCGACGCAAATCCTCACACTTCTTGCATAACCACAAGTCTTCCCATAGTATATCGGCGAGGGATGCCGCAAGGCATGTAACTGGGCACCAGGACCAGCTGGCGTTGAGCTGGCTCTCCTCCTGGTGCCTGGCCCCTCAAGGCCGATAGCGCCCGTACAGGGAGGCACGTATGAAACAGCGTGACGTAGTGCGCACCATCTATCTTTATCTTGTCACGGTCGTGGGAATCGTCATGGCGTTGACAGGCGTCATTGGCACACTCACCAACCTGCTCAACATGTATGTCTTCCAGCTCATCACCCCCGACAACATGCAGAACGAGATCGCAATGCTGCTGTCGTTCGCTTCGGCCGTGGCTGTCGGTATCCCTGTCTGGCTGTACCACTGGGGCATCATCCAGGAGTCCCGCCATCACGTCGGCAGGAGTCCTGCCACAGAGTCCGCGACGCAAGCGGCCGCTGAGATCACTGCGCCGGTCGAGTCACCGCGCCGCGACTTCATCCGTCGTCTCTACATCTACCTCCTCTCTGCCATCGGCCTGTTCATCGTCATGTTCAATCTGGTGAACCTTGCCTCCAGCATCTACCGTGCCTTTGCCATTCCGATGCTGATGCCTGTCGTGCCGGAGAAGCCGGACGGCGCGCTCGTATCCGAACGCAATATCTATGCCATCCAGAGCCTGACACGAACGGCCGTCGGGGTGCTGGTTGGGTTGCCCGTGTGGCTCTATCACTGGCGTCTCGGTCAGCGCGAGCACCAGGACGTGGTGGACGGCTGAGTGTTGCTGCTGCAACCGAGACTCATGTCTCCGAATGGTCACACAGCCACTCCAGAACCTGCAATTCTTCTTGAGAAGCGACTCGTCGACCGTCTTGCAATGGCGGTGATTGGTGTATAATGGCGTTGTATCGACATTTGAACAAGGAGGAAAGTGCATGAGAAAGCTGCTGTCAGTTCTACTCGTCGTCGCACTTGTCGCCGTTGTCTTCACTGGCTGCAAGAAGGAAGAACCCGCAACCGCAATCAAGATCGGTCTTGTCACCGACGTCGGAGGTCGTGGCGACCAGTCATTCAACGATTCCGCCATGCGCGGGCTCGAAACTTGGGCCGCCAAGAAGGCGTATGTTCAGGGTGGCGGCTACTCCGACCTTTCGGATGCCGATTATGCGAAGAGCCTTGAAGACTATGCCCCCGACCTTACTGACAAGGGCATTGTTGCCATTCCCAATATCCAGCCGGTCATCCTGGAGTCCAAGAGCCAGGAAGACTACATCCCGAACTTGACCAAGCTCGCGGCCGATGAAGGCTGCACAATGATCATCGGTGTCGGCTTCATGCTTTCGGACGCGGTCTACACAGTCGCCAAGGAGTATCCGGGCACCAAGTTCATGCTCATTGACGCTGTCCCGGCCGATCCTGTCACCTATGCTCCGCTTCCTGACCTGCCCAACCTCGTCTGCTACCTGTTCAAGGAAGAGCAGTGCGGGTACCTTGTCGGCGCAATTGCCGGCATGGCGACCAAGACCAACAAGATCGGCTACATCGGCGGCGTACCCGTACCTCCAGTCAACCGTTACCAGGCGGGTTTCCTTGCCGGTATCAAGACCACCAATCCTACGGCGTTTGGCAAGAACGGTGCCGCCGTCTCCCAGGTATATGCCAACTCTTTCATTGACCAGCCCAAGGGCAAGCAGATTGCCCAGACCCAGATCGCCAGCGGCGCAGACATCCTGTTCCATGCAGCCGGCGCAACGGGCAACGGCATGTTCGAGGCTATCAAGGAAGCCGGCGGACCCGGCAAGGGACTGTGGGGCATCGGTGTCGACGTCGACATGGGCAAGAACCCCAACCTCTACCCTGACGGAACGCTGACCTGTGCCATCAAGCACGTCGATTACTCAGTCTACATGGCGACCAAGTCCATCGTCGACAACACCTTCACCGGGGGCGTCATCACCCTTTCGCTCTTGGACGGTGGCGTTGGATGGGCCGCTGACCACGTCGGTGACGTCCTCTCTGCCGCCCAGATTGCCCAGATCGAGAATCTGCGCCAGATGATCATCGCCGGAACCGTCACGCCACCGGAAGACCCAGCCCCCGCCGCAGTCGGCGCATGGGTCGCCCCTACGTCCTACTAGACCTGGACATCACGTAACCAGTCAATATGGTATCAAGGGGGGTGGGGATACCCACCCCCCTTTGGCACTCCAGGGGGAGCTGAGCGATGAATGCACTTGAAGTGAGAAACGTGTGCAAGATGTTCCCGGGTAATCTCGCGAACGACAACATTTCGCTCGCGGTTCGAAAGGGTGAGATCTTTGCCATCGTCGGCGAGAACGGCGCCGGCAAGAGCACCCTGATGAACATCATCTATGGCATCTACTCGCCGACGAGCGGCGAGATACTCGTGAACGAGAAACCGGTTCGGATTCGCTCGGCCGAGGATGCCATCGCTCTCAAGATGGGGATGGTCCACCAGGAGTTCATGCTGATTCCACGTTTCACGGTCACCGAGAACATTGTCATCGGTGACGAACCGCACAAGGGAATCTTCTTTGACTACAAGCGTGCGGTACGTGAAGTGCGCGATCTCTCGGAGCGCGTCTCCCTCTCGGTACACCCGGAAGCACAGGTCTGCGACCTTCCTGTCGGCGCCCAGCAGCGTGTGGAAATCCTCAAGGTCCTGCGCCGCGGGGCAGAGATCCTCATCTTCGACGAACCCACAGCTGTCCTTACCCCCGAGGAGACCGGCGAACTCTTCATTACGATGCGGAAACTGCAGGCGGAAGGCAAGACCATTCTCTTCATCAGCCACAAGCTCAAGGAAGTCATGGAGATCGCCGACCGAATCGCTGTCCTGCGCCGTGGGAAACTGCAGGGCATCGTCGAAAAGCAGGATACCAGCGAGGAACAGCTGGCTCGCATGATGGTCGGCCGCGATGTTGTCCTCGAGATTCCACACGTCGAGTCCCACGTAGGAGCAGAGGCCTTTGCCTGTCATGACATCCATGTCCGCAACAACCGTGGATTCGAGGCTGTCAAGGGCGTCAGTTTCAAGGTACACGGCGGTGAAATCGTCGGTATCGCGGGCGTACAGGGCAACGGTCAGGATGAGCTTGTGAATGCGATGATCGGCTTCACGCGACCACTTTCCGGCTCCATGGAACTCAACGGCAGTAACATGCGTCTTGTTACAACCGCAGCACTTCGGAAACAGGGGATGAGTTACATTACCGAGGACCGTGCACGCCGTGGGCTGGTCATGCCCTATACTGTGCGCGACAATGTTGTCATGGGACAGCACCTCGTCAGACCATTCAGCAACGGACGAGGCGGTATGCGCTTTGACAAGATCGCTGAGTTCGCTGAAGGCAAGGTACGCGAATACGACATCCGGCCAGGCGACATCTACGACACGGCGGGCTCGCTCTCCGGCGGCAACCAGCAGAAGCTTATCCTGGCACGTGAACTGTCCTTGCCGCACAACTTCCTTATCGCGTCCCAACCTACGCGCGGTCTCGACGTCGGCGCCACGGAATTCGTGTACCACAAGCTCCTCGAAGAGAAGCAGGCGGGCAAGGCCATCCTGCTCATCTCGCTGGAGCTGTCAGAGATCATGGGGCTTGCCGACCGCATCCTCGTCCTCTTTGAGGGACGCATCGTCGGGGAGACGACGCCGGACAAGACGACGGAAGAGGCTCTTGGACTGCTCATGCTGGGCGTCGGAGTCGACACAAAGGTGGCGTCATGAGCGACAACCGGAACATCGTACGCTGGATCCGCTCGGCATTTGGGTTCGACCGCCAGAGCAATGGACGGGGCGACCCCCTGAAGATCCTTGTCCCGCTGGTCTCGATAGCGCTCGCCCTCATTTTGGGCATGGTCGTCATAGCAGTCTCGGGCCGAGACCCATTCGAAGCCTACGCACTGCTGTTTGGCGATTCGGGACTCATACCCGGCTCTGCGTCGTGGAAACGCGAATTTGCCGAGCTCCTGCTCAAGACCGCCCTGTATTCCGCGACAGGACTCTCCATCGCCATGGCCTTCAAGGCCGGTCTGTTCAACATCGGCGCGGAGGGACAGTTCTGGGTAGGCGCCATCGCAGCTACGTTTATCGGCTACTGGGGTCCATTCGCGCACCTTCCACGCGTCATCCACCCCGCCGTCTGCATTCTGTTTGCCATGCTGGCCGGTGGCTGCTGGGCTGCACTTGCCGGCTACCTCAAGGTCAAGCGTGGTGTCAACGAAGTCATCGGCACTATCATGCTGAACTGGACTGCATGGTTTCTCATCACGGGATGGCTCGTCCTCGGCCCCATGGCGCCGATTGCGACCAAGTTCATCTCGGGAACGTACTACATAGCGGAGACAGCCAAGCTGACTCGCATCATGCCGCCGACCAGACTCAACACCAGTATCCTCATTGCACTGGTTGCCGCGTACGCTACCTGGTTCCTGCTGTACAAGACCACCATCGGCTACGAGATCCGTGCCATCGGGCATACGGCCGTCCTTGGCATGGAGGCTCCCCGGGCGCAAGGCATCAATGTGAACAAGCGCATCGTCCAGGCTATGTTCCTTGCAGGTGCGCTGTCTGGCCTCGGTGGCGCGTTCTTCATCCTGGGCCTGCAGTTCCAGTTCCCCAATACCGCCATCATGGGATATGGCTGGACCGGTATCGGCATCGCCCTCATCGGTCAGGGAGAGCCATTTGGGGTCATTCTGTCGAGCCTCTTCATCGCTGCTCTGCGCACTGGTGCCACGTCGATGCAGGTCGCGGGCATCCCCAAGACATTCTCGAATATCATTGAGGGCCTTGCTGTCGGCTTCATCGCCCTGCAGGTCGCCGTACGCTTCTACCTCGTGAAGCTGATGGAGCGTCGACGCTTGCGCAAGGCAGCCCCTGAGAGCAAGGAGGCGGTATGAACTTTACCATCATCAATGGGATGATCGGGCATCTGCTGGACTACGTGACACCGATTCTCTTTGCTGCTCTCGGGGCAGTTCTCACGGAGAACGCAGGTGTTGTGAACATCGGCATCGAAGGAATCATGCGCTTCGGCGCGTTCTTCGCGCTGTTCGGCGCGTATGTGAGCCACACTCCCTGGGTCGGCCTTCTGGTAGGAATGGCAACCGGTGCAGCCGT
>JAUSAI010000133.1 GCA_030652945.1 Caldisericota bacterium
CGCGCCTGAACAAGCTCCTCCAGATCTCTTTTCTGATGTTCCCGGTCCGTCACATCCTTAATGGCCAAAAGAATCAGAGGGATCTGGCTCGGTGTTGTGTGAATCCGCCTGGCGTTTACATGCAATACCTTGCGGCCAAGGATCTCAAAGGTATGTTCCACTTCAAAGTCATTGCATTCGGCATGTTCAGGAAGGATCTCTTCAAGCAATCTCCGAAACTCCGGGATGTTCCATTGCCGGCAGCCAAGATCATAAATCGACATTCCCTCTGTCTCATCTGGCTTGATTGCAAAGATCTGGTAAAAGGAACGATTGGCCTTTACCACCTTCAAGTCAGCATCAAGCACCACCAAAGGCTCACGGATCGAACCCATGATGTTGTCAAAGACTTCCGCACAGGCTTGCACCATTGAGGCATCGCCCGCAGATTTTTTGGTGTCACTCTCCACTTTTATCATGCCACCTCAAGTGTTCATCGGCAAGACATTCGCTGAAGCTCGATCGACTAACAACATGCTTAAAAAAGCATAATAAGCATAACTGATTTTATATCATGTTTTTTTATTGATTTACAGGAATATCAGAAGTGGATCTTCAAAAAAAAAAATGGGAATTGAGACTTTTCTCCAGAAATCGTCCAGAGAGCTGAGGTCAGACATATCTCAGCCAGACAGCGACCTTACGCCCGAAACCTTTCGCTTGTCACCTCCCAGCCGACCCTCCTCTTTTTTCAACATAACGAGTCAAGAGGAACCGCACATTGCGAATCACATATCCTCTCCCATTCAGCAATACCAAACAGACCGGAAAATGAGTCATATACGACCACTGGTTAAATATGACCATTTCCATGCGGCTCTTGCTGACAGCCCTCTCAATCCTTTTCCAGTATTTATTCCCAGAAAACAGGACAATGGGTGATATCATGCTGATATCGGGAACATGGCACAGAAATTGCTCAATACCAAGAAGTGAATAAGGGCACGGTGATTGTCGTCTGGCGTCTCCGGGCTGATACCCTTGTCACGGTTTCATGGGAAATAAGAGAGGGTTCTCAGCTTTGCAGTACCTGAAAAAGATATTGCGGGAACCATAAAAAAAATACACCAAAGTAAGGAGTAAAAGAACCATGCAAAAAACAACGTTTCGTTTGTCCCTGATCGTAACTGTGGCCTCTTTGTTTTTATGTAATGTCAGTCTGTTCGCATCCGAGACAGATGACCGCATCGAATCATCTGCACAACAATCGTATGTATTCAGGACCTACCTCAAGGGTGATGACATTAAAGTCCAGTCCCAGGATGGCGTTGCCACCTTGTCCGGGACTGTTTCGGGTGAAGCTCACAAGACATTGGCCCAGGAGACTGTTGCCAGCCTGCCAGGAGTTACCAGCGTGGACAACAAGCTGGAAGAAAAAGGTGAAGTCCATGCCGTGTATACCGACGCGTGGCTCGTGGCCAAAGTGAAGGCTACCTTTTTGTTCCATCGGAACTTGAGCGCCACCGAGACTGAGGTTATCGTTAACAATGGTACCGTCACCTTGCGCGGTGAGGCCACCAGCATGGCCCAGAAGGATCTCGCCGCCGAATACGCCAAGGATATGGAAGGCGTCAAGGCCGTTAAAAATGAGATGACAGTGGCAGCTGCTGCCGGGGAACCAGCTGCCAAAACAATGGGGCAGAAGATTGATACCATGGGCGAAGCGATTGACGACGCATCCATCACCGCCCTGGTCAAGACGACCTTGCTCTATCATCGTTCGACCAGCGCCCTCAATACCACTGTCAAGACCAAGGATGGCGTGGTCACCCTGGGTGGCAAGGCCAGGAACGCGGCTGAAAAGGAACTCGCCACCAAACTGGTGAGCGACGTTCGTGGCGTAAAGAGCATGGTCAATAATATGACCGTCGAGGAAGATAAAATTAAGGAAACAAAAACCACGAAGAAGGCTGCCATCGAAGGTTGTTAGTAACAGCCTGCAAAATTCCAGGTTTATCACGGCTGCGATCAGTCGCCCAGGGCGACAGTTGCAGCGCCGCTGGTACCTGTCAGGGCCGATCGGCTCTGACAGGTGAACAAGGTAAGTGGTCGGAACGTGGAGCATACCCGCTCCAATCTGGGCTAATCGGTGAAGTTTGTCGTAGTACACAACCACAACGCGAGGACACGTTATGTTGAAAAGAAAGTTATCATTTGCCGTTGCCTTATTGCTATTGAATCAAAGCGCCTTTGCCGCCGAGTTGCTTTTGCCAGGCGCGGGCGGTCAGATTCAGCAGGTTCCGCCCGCACCCATCCCGCAAAGACCAATGCCTGGAATCCAGGTCGAACAGGGCCAAGCGCCGGCCATCCCGGATTCGGATAAGGTCAACATTGTGGTCAATTCGCTGCAGGTGACCGGCCAGACGCTCTATTCCGAAGCCGAGCTGGTCGCGATCACGGGGTTCGTTCCGGGTGATGAACTGACGCTCTCCGAGCTGCGCACCATGGCCTCAAAGATTGCCGACCATTATCACGCGAATGGCTTTTTCGTGGCCCAGGCCTACCTGCCCGCCCAGGAGATCAAGGACGGAGTCGTGACGATCGCCGTGCTTGAGGGCCAATACGGCAACGTCACCCTGAACAACCAGACAAATCTTTCCGATGGACTGGCGAACGGATTGCTCGATGCCCCGGAAAAGGGGAGCACGATTGCCATCGCCCCGCTTGAGAACCGCCTCCTGCTGCTCTCTGACGTTCCCGGCGTGAACGTGAAATCCACCCTCACTCCCGGCGCTGCAGTGGGCACATCCGACCTGAACGTTGACCTGACTCCGGGGCAGCGCGTGACAGGGAGCATCGAGGCCGACAACGCAGGCTTCTACTACACCGGCAGGTACCGTATAGGGGCGACGGTGAACCTCAACAACCCGCTGGGTCTTGGAGATGTCTTGAGCGTACGCGCTCTCTCTTCGGGCTCCGGGATGAATTATGGCCGCGCCTCCTACCAGATACAGCTGGGCAAGGCAACTGCGGGGGTCGCTTACGCCGCCATGGACTACGAGCTGGGCGAGGAGTTTGAGTACCTTGATGCCCACGGCACAGCCCAGATCGCCAGCATCTACGGCAACTATCCGCTGATCCGTTCGCGCAACACTAATCTTTACGCCCTGGCCGAATATGATGACAAGATCTTTCGGGATAAGGTGTTTGAAACGCAGCTTACCGAGAAGGATGTCCAGGTCGGGATGGGAGGGCTTGCCGGCAACCATCGGGACCGTTTCGCTGGTGGCGGGCTGAACACCTTTTCACTCACAGTGAGTGCGGGTAATGTCGATATCAAGACTCCTGAGGCGCTGGCCGTGGATGAGGTGACGGCGCAAACCAACGGGAGTTTCCAGAAGCTCGGGTACGATGTTGCGCGGCTGCAGAGCATCACCGACAGGATCGGGGTTTACGCCGGGATCAACGGCCAGTTCGCCTCGCAGAACCTGGACATCTCTGAGAAGATGGCGCTGGGCGGCCCCTACGCGGTGCGGGCCTATCCGGTAGGCGAAGGCTATTCGGACGAGGCCTATGTGGCGACCCTGGAGGCGAGGCTGCTGCTGCCGATGCTTTGGGAGAGCATGCCGGGCCAGATGCATCTGATCGGCTTCGCCGATACCGGCACCGGAACCATCAACAAAGATCCCTGGACGGACGGAGATAATCACAGGACTCTGAGCGGAGCGGGGGTTGGGTTCACCTGGGCGGACTACAATAATTTTATGGTGAATGTGTGTTACGCCCACAAGCTGGGTAATGAGGTGGCAACGGCAGCCCCGGACGCCTCAGGTCAAATCTGGCTACAGGCCGTGAAATATTTTTGAGCAGCAGGGTGAGTGAAACAAACACGTGCTTCTCAAGTATTTTAATGAAATAATGGAGTGACAAAATGAACCGCATTTACCGATTGATCTGGAACAACAGTACCGGCAACTGTGTCGCAGTTTCCGAAAACGCCAAAAGCGCTGGCAAAAAATCGTCATCCGGCGCAACCGTGGTGGCGAGGGGTGCTCTCTTGGCCGTGACCGCCCTGACAATTCCCGCGATGATGTTATTGGCAACGAACGCCTACGCCCTGCCCGCTGGTGGCGTCGTATCGGCAGGTGACGCTACCATCAACAGTGGTCCGGGCAGCACGACCATCACCCAGTCGACGCCGAACGCGGCCATCAACTGGCAGAGCTTCGACATCGGCCAAGCAGAATCGGTCCGGTTCGTGCAGCCCGACAGCAGCTCGGTAACACTCAACCGGGTGCTGGGCGCAGATCCTTCGAGCATACTCGGCATTCTGTCGGCCAACGGCCATGTGTTCCTGCTCAATCCGAACGGCATCCTGTTCGGCCAGGGGGCGCAAGTGAACGTGGGCGGTCTGGTCGCCTCCACCCTCACCCTCACCGACAGCGACTTCATGGCCGGCAGATACCAGTTTACCGGTAGCAGCAACGCTACGGTTCGCAACCAGGGGTCGATCAACGCCGACGGCGGCTATGTGGCCCTGCTCGGCGCCAATGTCAGTAATGAAGGAATCATCTCGGCCAGGCTCGGCACGGTGGCGCTTGCCGCCGGCAACGCTGTCACCCTTGATGTAGCCGGGGACGGTCTGCTCAATGTCACGGTGGACCAAGGTGCGGTCAACGCCCTGGCCCAGAACGGCGGCCTGATCCGGGCCGATGGCGGACAGGTTCTGTTGACCGCGAAGGCGGCGGGGAACCTGTTGCAGAGCGCGGTGAACAACACCGGCGTGATCCAAGCCCAGACCATCGAGAACCACAACGGCACGATCATGCTCATGGGTGACATGCAAAGCGGAACGGTGAATGTCGGCGGTAAACTGGATGCCTCGGCTCCGAATGGTGGTAGCGGTGGTTTTATTGAAACCTCGGCGGCGCATGTCAAGGTTGCCGACAACGTCGTTGTTACCACTCAATCCGCTCAGGGCAACAGCGGCACCTGGCTGATTGATCCGAAGGACTTTACCATTGGTACAGATGGCGACATTGCCGGCTCTACCCTCAGCGGTAACTTAGTTACAACGAACGTTACTATCTCCAGTAACGATGGCGCTGTGGAAGGCAACGGCGATATCAACGTCAACGAGGCTATCACCTGGTCGGCATCTGAAGATCCAACGACCCTGACCTTGAATGCCGTCCGGGACGTGAACGTGAATGAGGCTATTACTGCCACTGAGGGAAACTTGAAGGTGTGCGCCAATCGTGATATCAACGTGAATGAGGCTATTACGACGACCAATGGCAGCCTTGCATTGGGCGCCGGACACGATATAAATTTGAGTGCGACACCGGGGGCCATTACGACGACTGATGGTAATATGACTCTGTGTGCCGGACACGATGTTAACGTGAATGGGGAAATTACGCTTACCAGAGGTACCAGTGATCCTGTGCGTAGCCTTGGCCTGCCTCTTGGCCTGGTGTTGAGTGCCGGAAATGCTGGTACAGGCCCGGGTGTTGCCGGCGGTACGGTGGTCATAGGCATCTCCCCAAGCGTTACAGGGCCGAATGCACCCGTCACTCTTTATTATAATCCAACCTCGTACTCGGCGCCGACAAATTATTTACCAAACTTCATCTTGGTCGACAGTGCACTGACCCAATACATGCTGGTGTTTCCGGATGGGGCTGACAAGGTTTATGATGGTACGACCACGGCAACTTTCTCAGGATTGAAGGGGAGTCCTGCCGGCGTCACGTTGGAGGGCTCTGGCACTGCCAATTTCGATACTGCGGCGGTAGGGACGGATAAAACGATCACCTTTAGCGGCTATACCCTTGGTGGTGCGGACGCCAATAATTTTGCCTTCGCGACTCCTTGCTGCGGGGCTAGTGATCAGAGAACAACAGGGGATATCACTGCGGCGGCGGGACCGACACCCGAACCGACACCCGAACCGACACCGGGACCGACACCGGGACCGACACCGACACCTGTGACGCCGCCGGTGATCCAGACGGTACCCGTTGTCGTGCTGCCGGTGTTGCCGCGGGTTGTACCACCGGTTTTAATGGTGCCAGTGATACCGCAGGGTGAAGATTTGAATCTCACAGTGATAGGGACGGGCGTACTGATACCGGTCGCCCAGTTGACCGAGGCGCAGCTGGCCCCCCCACTTCCGCCGGTCATAGTGGTGCCCGAGCCGCCGGCGCCGGTCTACGCGCCGCCCCTTCGTCCGCGCAAAGCAGACCGCAATTAGGAACCATTGGCCCTGGCCCGCTGATTGATAAGAAAATGCGGGCCAGGGCCATCTGCGGTTTTACGAGACAAATATAACCTGCCGATGGGGATCGGCTGCGGAAAGTTGTAAGGCCTGCCAGCCCGTTGCGTGACCGGCAGGCTTGATCTCCTGCAGTCCGGAAAAACATATTATGGCAATAAAGAGAAGGAGAATCGGTCTGCGTCTTTTGGAAATGATGCCGCTCCAACGTTCGGCAAACGTGCGTTCGGTCGCGGCGATCATAGTCAAAGGATTCTATCTTGGCCTGCTGGCCGCCAATTTTACCCCCCAGCAGGTATTAGCGTCGGACGATGCTGCGCCATTATCCACCCTGAGCCGCCCCTTGACTGCCCATGAAGGCGCAGCAGTCCCATCCACCATGGAGATGCAACCCCTAATGTCACATCGTCCCAAACGGGCGAACTTCGAACAGGAGCGTGCGTCACACGAGGCCCGGCATGTGGCAGATTGGGTCGTCGATTCGGGCGACAATCGTAACATGCCGTTCGCGATTGTCGATAAGACGGACGCCAGGGTCTTTGTATTCAATGCGGACGGACGTCTCCGTGGTACAGCCCCGGCGCTGCTCGGCTTGGCGCAGGGTGATGGCACCATTCCCGGCATCGGCGACCGGCCGTTGTCAACCATCCGTCCCCAGGAGCGGACGACGCCGGCTGGCCGCTTCGTGGCCGCACTGGACCGCAATCTGCGCGGCAAGGAAATTCTCTGGGTGGACTACGACGGCGCCATCTCCATGCATCCGGTGATCACGACCAAACCCGCGGAGCGCCGCCTGCAGCGTCTGGCCACTCCGACGCCGCTCGACAACCGTATCTCCTATGGCTGTATCAATGTTCCGGCGAAGTTCTTTGAGAAGGTAGTGCGCCCGGCTTTTACCGGGACGGATGGTATTGTCTATGTGCTGCCGGAAACCAGAACGGCTCGCGAAGTCTTCGCATCGTATGACGTCGAAGAAGGGCAACGCGCGCCTGCAGGCCGCGAGCCAGCACTGTCCGCGCAGGTCGTTTCCGGGGCTGCTCGGCATTGAATGTGACGGCGCTGGCATGACCGGAAGTTCTTCGGCAGCCCTTGCTCACGCTTCCAGGGTGTTTTTGGGCAAAAAAAGATGATTCGCTGTCTCTCCAGTAGATATTCCATTTTCAATCACCAATCGGGCGGCCTTTTCCCGGAACTCTTTTGTGTACCGGTCATTTGGAATTTTTCCCATTGTGACACCTCCATTATAGTTAAAATCAAAACATCGGTGTCCGTTTTTTTCAACCTACATCAGGCGACCTCCGGCTGAATATTCCAACCTTTGTAGGGCCGGGTAACGAGATAGCTGCTCACGATACCGATGGCCGCTCCACCTATCACGTCGATCGGATAATGTTGATCTGCCTCAATCCGGCTGGAAGAAATAAATATTGCAACAGCATAAACTGGCAAGCCATACTCCCATCCGTAACGCTTGGATATGAACTCAGCAGAGCTGAAGGACATCGTAGCATGTCCAGACGGGAATGATTGGCTCTCACTACATGAGGCCAAATAGCATGACAAACAGCGCAATGTTAATCCGGAGAATACGATGTTTCATTCCTTGCTCCATGCGGTGAATTCACCGAACGGGATCATAGATAGTCAGCTCCGCGCCACTCGACAGCGCCGAACCGGGCCTTGCCAAGAAAAGTGTAAACAAGGCTGACG
>JAUSAI010000145.1 GCA_030652945.1 Caldisericota bacterium
TCTCAGGCTTGATGCGCCACCAATGGACTCCACCCTATTCAGGCTGTTGATTGCTCGTGTGGTGATCAGCGCGATAGCGCCTGCGTTGTCGCTAACAGTTTCCCGGGTGCGGTTGCCCGCTCGGTCCAATGTGTACTGGACCGAAGCGCCGCGAAGATCACTGACCGAGGTTAGTCTCTGCGCGGAATCGTAGACATAGCTCACCACATTGCCGTTGGGAAGACTGACCTTGGCAAGCAGGCCGTTAGGCTCGTACAAGTACGAAGTGGTTTCCCCGCTAGTCGTCCGGCTTGTCAGTCTTCCTCGCGAGTCCCATACAAAACTCGTTGAAGCGCGGTTGGCAACAGTCTCCGCTAGAAGGCGGCCCGCGCCGTTATAGGTGTAGCGGGACTCATAGCCCAATGGATCTCTGACCAGGGTGCGATTTCCAACGCCGTCATACTCGAAGTTCCAAACTTGGCCTCGCGGATCGGTCTCGCTTGCCAGCAACCCTTGCGCGGTCCAGGACCAGGCCCAGTTGCGTGTCTGGCCAGTTGCCGTGTCGGTGATAGTGGTGTCGAGTAGGTTGCCCCTTGCGTCATAGGTGTACGCAACGCTGCGGCCCGCTTCAGTGACCAGCACGGGCAGACGGAATGTGGGATGCCACTGCGTGCTCCGGGCCTGCTCTTCGGTCCGGCCTGCCGCCTTGGTCACCGAGAGTTTCAGCTGGCGCAAGCTATCCCATGTGTATTCTGTCGTCACACCGAGAAAGTCGGTTTCTGAGATCAGCAAGCCATCATTGGCCTGCTGGCGGCTTCGGATGGCCGGACCGATAGCAGGCGGTCGGTCCGAGTCGATCACCGCGGATTTGCCTTGACGCTGCGCATAGTGCTTGAGCCGGACCGTACCGATCGGGTCGGTTACTGCTGCGGAGCTTCCATCCGGTTGATATGCCACTTCATATCGGTTTGCGCCACCAGCGTGCTCGGTGCGAATGCCTCTTCCCTGCCCGTCGTAGGCAAAGCTTGCGAAGCGGATGGATTTTTCATCAATGATGCCGGTCAGCGCAAATGGGAAGCTCCCGTTTTCATACAGGTAGCTTCGGGATGTGCTGTCCGCATAGCTGACCCGACTGAGCGTCGTCCCGGTGTCGTATGCATAGCGGAATATTTGACCATCCGGTGCGGTGACGTTAGCCAGCATGCCGCGGAGGTCATAGGCAAACGACAAAGAGCGGCCGAATTGGTTTCGCACTTGCGCCAAGCGCCCGTCCACCATTTGCTGCGAAAACGTGTAGACCCCTTCGCCACCAGCCGTGATGGAGGCCACGCCATCCTTCAGATTCAGAGAAATGGCGTGGTTATGCGTCCAGGCACCACCCATTCCGGGGTCCGTGCCAGTGCGGGGCGAGCCAGTGGCCCAGATACTGCGGAACGTTCGCAACAGGTGCAGCGGATGCGCGCCGCTGTCCAGGAAGTCGCTTTCTACCTGCTTCTTTTCCCCGGTTGACGGCGAAATCGGATTGCCTTCCCGCATACATCCAAAGCTGTTGTTTTCATTCTCTGGAAGTGGTGGCGCCGGCTCAATCTGGTCTGCAACCTCGCAGAGCATATTGATGTCGCGCGAAGGTTGGCCGTCGCCCAAGCTGTAATACCTATCGCCGTAGCGCAGGCCATGGGAGTAGTGCCACTCCACCCCGGGCACACAGGATTCAAGGATGTAGGGGAGATGCCAGTCCGGTGTTGTATGGGCGTTGACGTAAGAGATGTGGGCGTCAGCAGCTCCGCACCAGGTCTGAGCCCGAACTTCCGGGACATCCTCATAGTGCCAAAAGTACCTCAGTGACTGCGGTTGGGGGCAGGCCGTCAGGCTTGTGTCCAAATAGGTAACCAGCCGTGTATTCCCACCGCCGAGAGTTGTAGCCATACGCACCAAGGGAGCGGCGACTAAGGAACCAGCCGCTGGCGACGCTT
>JAUSAI010000151.1 GCA_030652945.1 Caldisericota bacterium
GCCGCTGCGGGTCCGGCATCCGAGCACAGTTCACGGGACCCGATCAGATCGTGCTGATGCGCGAAGCCGAAGTGATGTGGTCGCACCTTGCCGAGGAGCTGGACTTCGAGGTGCACTACCGGGCGGGCGGCTACCTATTTCTCTGGGATACGCCCGAGCTGGTCGAGAGAGCGCGACACAACATCGCCCTGCAGAACCAGTACGGCGTCATGAGCCGCCTCGTCGACAAGCAGGAAGCGCTGGACATCTGCCCCGCGCTTGATCCCGACTCATTCCTGGCTGGGCAGTGGCACGACAGGGACGCACAGTGCTTCCCGTTCGACACGGTCACCGGGTATGCGCGCGCAGCGCGCAGGCTGGGAGTCGACATCGTGCCCATGACCAGAGTGTTCGGGCTGGACAAGACCGGCAACCGCATCACAACCCTCCACACGACACAAGGCAACATCACTGCCGGGAACGTCGTCAATGCTGCTGGAGTCGGCGCCAGAGAACTGGGTGCCATGGTCGGCATCGACCTTCCCATTCGCATGGACAAGCACCAGATCATGGCGACGGAGCCTCTGGAGCAGTTCCTGGGCCCGATGATCGTCAAGAACGCGTTGTACTTCCTGCAGACGCACCGCGGCAACATCGTCGGCGGCACGGATACCGGCGAGAAGAGTGCCACGGATATCGACTCGACCTTTGAGTTCCTGACGAAGTTTGCTCAGGAAGCGACCGAGGTGATGCCGCGGCTGGCTGGCGTGAAGCTGATGCGCCAGTGGGCCGGCTACTACGACGTCTCGCCCGACGCCCACCCTATCCTGGGTCCCGTCGACGAGGTGCCCAACTTCTTCCAAGCCGACGGCTTCTCGGGTCACGGGTTCATGATGGCTCCCGTCGTCGGCAAGCTGCTGGCCGAGTACATCGCAGATGGCAGACCCAGTATCGACATCGAGCCGTACAACTTCCGCCGCTTTGCCAGGGGCGAACTGCTCATCGAGAAGGCAGTCATCGGGTAGACTCCCCGGGTTGCACCAGCGTAGTTGGGGGTGGGCTCACATGCCTGCCCCCTTTCGTTTCACGGGCAGCGGTGTGGCCGCGTTGGTTGCTCGAACAGGCGCAAGCGGTACACTGATATCGTGTCTGCAAGAGCGTAGATGCAGGGGCAATGGTACGGGGTGCCCAAGGAGCGGAGGCTGGATCATGGGACGGCAATGGTGGATTGAGGCATTGCGTGGACCGGTGCCACTGCTGGAGGCGGCCCGTGCTTCATCCTTCCAGATCATCCTATGGGTCACTCTCGGCTTCGTTCTTGGGGCAGTGCCATTTGCGATCATCATCGCACGTCTCCTGACGCGGCGTGACCCACGCCAGGTAGGCGATCACAACCCTGGGGCCATCAACGCGTGGAGGTCATCGGGGGCAGTCGTTGGTCTTCTGGCCATCCTGGCAGAGGGATTGAAGGGATGGGTCCCCGTCGGCCTGGCCTATTGGGTGAGCGGCGTCAGTGGCTGGGCCCTTGTTCCCCTGATGATGGCGCCGGTCCTCGGGCATGCATATTCGCCGTTCCTGCGGGGACACGGGGGCAAGTCCATCGCAGTGACCTTTGGCGTGTGGGCCGGCCTGACGCTATGGAGAGTGCCCCTCCTGTACGGAGCACTGCTGGTCGTCTTCATGGGCCTGCTTCGCCTCAAGGATGGATGGACAGCGGTACTTGGATGGGCAGTCGTGACTGTCTATTTGGTGTGGGCCTATCCTTCACTGCCCGCCATCACAGCCGCCGTGCTGAATGGCGTCATCCTCGTCGTGAGGCACCGGGGCCAGCTGAGATTGCCCCTGCGGCATTCACACGCCTGACATGACAGCGCTCTGGGGTTCCCAGCAGTGGACCGTGCTTGGGTTTCTCGCCATCACCTGTGTCATCGAGTTGGCAAACTGGTTCACGTTGCGGCGCATGAGCGCGTACGATGCTCCGCCGCGTACTCCTCGCGTCTCGGTTCTCGTTCCGGCTCGCAACGAAGAGCGCAATATCGAGCGGTGCGTCCTCTCCCTGCTGGACCAGCGCTACGCCGACTACGAGGTCGTCGTGCTGGACGATGGTTCGACAGACGGGACCCTTGGCATCCTGGAGCACCTCGCAGCAAGCGACCGCCGCCTTCGAGTCCTCAGAGGGGCGGATCTGCCGGCCGGCTGGATGGGCAAGCACTGGGCGTGTCAGCAGCTGCTGGAGGCATCGACAGGGGAGTATGTGCTGTACGTGGATGCCGATACGTGGCACCACCCGATGGCAGTCGCCAACGGCGTGGCGGCGATGCTGGCCGGGCGTGTGGACATGCTGTCCGCCCTGCCGCAGGAACACGTCGGATCGGTTGGCGAACTGCTGATAGTACCCGTTGTCCCGTGGTCATTCTTCGCGCTGCTGCCGCTCCTGCTGGCGTTTCACCTGCGCACGCCCCTGCTCTCTTCTGCGGTTGGTCAATACATGATGTTTCGCCGCTCGGTGCTGGAATCGGTCGGTGGTTTCGGCAGTGTGCGCAGTACCGCCGCGGACGATATCGGCCTCGCGCGCGTGATCAAATCCGCAGGATACAGGTGGAGGCTGGTGGACGGCATGGACCGGGTGCACTGCCGCATGTACCAAGGGTTCGTCGAGTCGTTCAGGGGGTTTGCCAAGAACCTCTTTGCGGTGTTCTACCACAACGTTCCCCTGTTCGTATTCATCTGGCTCTTCGTCCTTATGGCCTATGCACTGCCGCTCGTCATAATCCTGGGATGGGCTGCCGGCATCTGGACCGTGACGGCAGCAAGCCTGCGTGTCGCGGTGGGGTGCGTCGCGCTGGCGACGTTGCAGTGGGGTGTCATCGCCATCCGATTCCGTCTGCCGGGCTGGCTTGCGGTGACGTGGCCGGCGGGGCAGGTCGTGACGGTCGTTGTCGCATTCGTCTCGCTGTTCGGGAGTCTGGTACACGCAGGTCGGTGGAAGGGTCGGACCATCGTCAGCAGACAGCATCCGAAGGAGTAGGCGAAGCGGGCACAGGAAGCTCCGCAGCTGGTCAGGGATAGAAAGAGTGGGCGTACGGCATGTGCCGTACGCCCACCATGGATAGGAGAACGGTCAGGGGACGGTCAGGGCAGTCTCGCCAGCAGGTCCTGAAGGGTAGCGAGGTGTTTCTGCGCCAGAAGGATGGCGTTGTCCAGGCGAGTCTCGATGGTACCCGGACGACGGTTGCGCATCATCCTTGCGAGATTCGGATGCTGTTTCAGCAGCTCGTTCACCTGCTTTCGCAAAGCGGTGATTTCGGCCTCGGGAGCAGCGGCTTTCTTCTTCTCCTGTATCTGCGTCCGCAGAGCACGGATCTGGTCGGCGAGAGCCTTCAGTTCGTCGCGGTTGATCTGCACCCTCTCCAGACGCCGTGTGACTTGGCGTACATTGACGGCAAGCTTGCGCAGCTCCGCCTTGAAGGGCGTCAGGTCCTTGCCGGCCGTTCTTGCAGCCTCGACCTTGGCCTTGATGGTCTGAACGGTCGCTTGGATCTGCGTGCGGATGCCCTTGAGGGTTGCGATCTTCGCCGTGACGGCCGGGTTGTCAGCTGCGGCAACGACGGTGCCTGCTTCATCGGCGCGCACCGCGGGAACGGTGGCGATAGTGCCAATTGCCAGTGCGACGACAAGAATCATTCCTGCTATTCCAAGAGTTCTCTTCATCGGTTCCTCCATTATCTGAAGCGGCTTCTTCCGGAAGCACCCATTAGACTGTGAAGGGTGGAGCCTTGTTCACAAGGCTCACGCGCCATGCTCACGGAGCAGTGGTGAGCTTCACCTTGACGTCGACGATGTCCAGCTGACTGCCATCCTTCATGCTGGTAAGGAAGATGCGTATGATCCCCTCACCTTTCGGGGCCGGATTCTCTGCCGAACTGACAAGGTGGAGGTTGGTGTCGAATGGTCCGAAGTCCGGGGCTCCGCCGTCAGCCATGAAGTACCCACTGCCCAAGTCGACCAGCGTATCCGATGACAGTTGCTGGAATGCTTCCCAGTTGACTCCCGCTTCGAAGGCACGGGCCTTTCCCTGAGCATTGACGTCGGCATACCAGCTGCCATCCGTCTGCTGAGTGAAGGTCACGGTGTCGTTGCGTCTTGGAGCAGTCACCTCGACATTCCCTTGATCCGAGCGCAGCACGCTGGGCACACAGCCGGTGCTGGCGACAAGCAATGCAACCAGAACAATGATGAGCATTCTCTTCATGAGCATCACCGCCTTGGCAGCAGTATAGCACGGGACATCGGCCGTACGAGA
>JAUSAI010000158.1 GCA_030652945.1 Caldisericota bacterium
GATGGGATGACCGTCCGCGCATGCCAGGTTGACCAGTCGGCCTTCACCCAGCACATAGAAGCGCTTGCCGGCGACCACGTACTCTTCGATATTCTGCCGAACGATGCCGTGTTCAGTGGCCGTGTCTCTGAGATAGTGCACGTCAACCTCCACGTCGAAATGCCCGGCGTTGCACAGAATGGCGCCGTCATGCATGACGTCGAAGTGCTCGCGCGCAATGACTCTCACGTCACCCGTACAGGTGACGAAGATCTCACCTGTCCTCGCGGCTTCGAGCATAGTCATCACACGGTATCCCTCGAGATGTGCTTCGACAGCCTTGACGGGATCGACTTCCGTGACGATGACTTGTGCCCCGAGTCCACGGGCGCGCATGGCAACTCCCTTGCCGACCCATCCGTAACCAGCGACGACCACGACTTTGCCTGCGACGTTCACGTTGGTCGTGCGGAGAATGCCGTCCCATGCAGACTGACCAGTGCCATACCGATTGTCGAAGAGATGCTTGCATAGTCCCTCGTTGACCCCTATGACAGGAAATGCAAGCTTGCCGGCTCTCGCCAGGGCGCGATCCCGGACGACGCCGGTCGTCGTCTCCTCACACGCTCCGATGATGTCTGGCAGGAGTTCAGGGTGCTCGAAATGGACGGCGTTGACGAGGTCGCCCCCGTCGTCGATCATCAGATTCGGCCTGGTTGCCAGCACCTTGCCAAAATACTCCTTGTACTCAGCTTCCGTCTCGCCTCGCTTGGCGAAGACGATGACGCCACGTGCTGCCAGCGCCTGAGCGACGTCGTCCTGCGTCGTGATGGGGTTCGAAGCTGTGACGGCGACACTAGCTCCTCCCCTCAGCAGAACGTAGGCGAGATTGGCAGTCTTGGCCTCGAGATGGAGGGCGACGACGACGTTGAGTCCTTTGAACGGCAACTCTTGCGAGAACCGGTCGGCGATGGCGGAAAGGATCGGCATATGCCGGAACGCCCACTGCATCTTCTGTTCACCCGTCAGATTGCTCATGATACGCCTCCTCGGAGTCTCAAATCGAGACGCCGCCACGAGGAGATACTCATCCTCCGGCGGCGCTCTGGTTCAATGTCAGCGCTGTTCTTTGTAGTATGGAAGGCCGTCAGCCGCTGGAGCGACGGATCTGCCGACGAAACCTGCCAGGACACCCAGCGTCAGCACGTAGGGCAGGATCATCGTTATTCCCGGTGCCAGCTTGGGAGCGATGCCGGTCACCGCGATAATGGACTGAACAATCTGTCCGGTGCCGAACAGCATCGCAGCTCCGAGTGCACCGAACGGCGTCCACTTGCCGAAAATCATGGCGGCGATGCCGATGAATCCGATGCCGTTGGGCATGGTGTCGCTGAAGCCCGAGAAGGAACTGACGGATAGCGCTACGCCTCCCATGGCGGCCAGGACGGCACCACCGATGACGCCGAACCAGCGCAATCTGAACACGTTGAGGCCGAGCGTCGTCGCTGCCCTCGGGTTCTCGCCGGCCGTGCGGATGCGGAGGCCGAGTACAGTACGGTACAGCAGAACATGGAGGAGGGCGGTGGATATGAGCCCCAGCCAGATCATGAAGGAGAGGTTGGCGAAGGCGCCGAGAATCGGAATACTGCTCAGGAATGCAAGCTGAATGCGATACTCGGCCGCGCCAAAGTAGTTCTGCAGTTGGGGCGAGTAGCCTGTCGTATTGAAGACGTATTCTAGCAGGTAGGTCATCAAGCCCATTGCAATAACGTTGACAGCGGTCCCGGCAACAGTCTGGTCTCCATTCCAGCGGATGGTGATGAACGCATGCAGTGCGCCGACGGCTGCACCGGTTGCCATTCCTACCAGAAGGCCGACCCAGGGAGTGTGGCTCACATACGCGCCGAACAGCGCGAAGAACGCGCCGAAGCGCATGATTCCTTCGATGCCGATGTTCACAACACCTGCGTTCTCCGTGAGA
>JAUSAI010000163.1 GCA_030652945.1 Caldisericota bacterium
AAGTGGCGGCTCTCACCCCAACCACAGCACCGAAAGGGCAGACCCATGAAATCTCGCGAATGGGCGGCTATGGAGGACGTCACTCTCTCGGACGACGGAGCCACAGCCGCATTCACGATTCGGGATACAGACGGCAATGGCGTCATGTACACCATGCCCATTGCGCGGCTTCGAGAATTGGCAAGAGAAGTCATCCTCATGGCCATACGCGCAGACTTCCGAGATACGCAAGCGCCCGTCGGCAGCATGCCAAGGGAACAAGTGCTACGCGTGCCGCTGACGCCAGAGCGCCAGTTGAAGGTGGTTCGCGCCACAGACGGACGCACGTCGGAGCTTCTGGTCCAAATTGGCGTTCTGGAAATAGCATTACCCCTCCATGCCAGAGGAGAATTTCTCCGTTAGGCCCTTCCTCGTGCCGCCCGTCGTACCACACGACATCGCCCTCAACGTACGGCCCACGCCCCGGAATCTCAGCCATGCGTCACCTCTTTCGAGGTACCGCAGCCAGGTGCGACGCCTCCCTCTTGCACCGGCGCACCACGCAGAACAGCCCAATTCACATCAGGGCGAAGCTCTTCACAGCGCACTCCCGTCATGCCCTCAATGCTTGGGCAATGCTCTGCAGGCACCCTGTTGATCCGCCACTGCTGCACAACCGAGTGAGAACTTAGCTTGAGCGCGCGAGCGAACGCAGTGATTCCGCCTGCCACGCCAATGGCACGCTCTAGTCCAGGATTCAACGCTTGTTCCATGCTGCCGATTCTAGATAGTTTTTCTATCATTGCAAGAACATCTATCCATACCATGGGAGGCGTGCCCACAAAAGATCGAATCCGCACGGGCCGCAAAGCCCTTGGCCTCACGGAGCAGCAGTTCGCTGACGCCGTCGGGGTGTCGCGCGGTGCTGTGCAGCAATGGGAGAAAGGCGAGACAGCTCCAAAGCGCAGGAATCAGGCTGCCGTAGCGAGAAAGCTCGGCATATCGGTCTCTGAGCTCATGGAGGGGTCTGCCACTGAACATGACGGCGAGCAGATCTCCTTCTCAGTCGCAGAACCAGCACCACTGCCGTACGACCCACTGCTTTTGGAAGCCGCAACTCTGCTTGAAACACTCAATCACGAGCGAAGAAGGGAGGCCGTCAAGTACTTGCGCTATTTGGCGGCCAGCCAAGAGAACAACGTGTCACCGGCTGATGAAAGCGGGAAACGTGATAGCGTTCCCCCTCCAGCCAAAGCGGCCTGAGTAGGAGAGGTAATGGCATTGGTCTCCTGTCACGAATGCAACAAAGAACTCAGCAGCGAAGCGGCCGCATGCCCGCACTGTGGAGCACCCGCGCGCGCAACAGCACCTCCAGGGCAAAAGACCAACAAAAACATCGTCCGATATGTGTGGGCAGCTCTCGCGGTGACGATCGTCGTGATTTACGCCAACAGCAACACCCCTGAGCCTCGACAAAAAAGCACTGCCGAGCTTGAAGCTGACCGGGAAAAGGAGCGGCAGTTTCAAGTCGCGGCTGCAGTGATTAAGTCACTGAAGAGCAGCATGAAGAACCCAAAATCTTTTGAACTGGTGTCCGCGCAAATGATGGACGGAGACACTCTTTGCATCACCTATCGCGGAACAAACAGCTTCAATGCAGTAGTGACGAACCACTACGTTGTTAGCACCACGGTGAGC
>JAUSAI010000164.1 GCA_030652945.1 Caldisericota bacterium
ATTCCCTTGATCCGAGCGCAGCACGCTGGGCACACAGCCGGTGCTGGCGACAAGCAATGCAACCAGAACAATGATGAGCATTCTCTTCATGAGCATCACCGCCTTGGCAGCAGTATAGCACGGGACATCGGCCGTACGAGAGAGCAAATCGCGAAGTGGCAGAGTATTTGTCAGCAGGCCCCTCGACGGGCAACCATGTCTTGCCGAAAGTCGCAAGACGGGCGAAGATGGCGCGTGTTCTACCCTACGAACGATGAACGGCTACGGTAACGGTCAGCTTGATGGCCTTCGCCAGCGTGTTGTAGATAGTGCTCTTGCCCAAAGCGTAGGCCAGCAGTTCGTCTGCAGCCTTCTGGGACAACCGGGGCGACCAGACGTCGATGTGATACGACGCCGTATCGATACAGGGGATGCTGTCGTCGCGGTGCCCTGTGACCTCCATGGTCAACCGGTCGACAGAGTACTCGGCTTCGGTCATGGCAGAAGCAAGGTCGAGGTTCAGACACCCTGCCAGCGAGGCGACCAGCACTTCCATCGGCCACAGTCCCTGCTTGTCGATACCATGTCCCGTATCGAAGACTAATTCCACCCCGCGCGAACGTGCGACTCCGATGACACTGTCTATCCGCTCAAACTCCAGCTCGAATTGCATCTCAGGCGCTCCTATGTCGGGTCAAACTGTCGTTGGGGTCAGCTGTTAAAGAGGCTCGCAAGTGGTACGTTCGCGGCTGGTTCCACGGGACATCCAGGCCCGGTGTCCCGGCGACTATCTCCGGCATGGGGATCACATCCCGCCGTACCCCCGTACGGCTATCCGTCTGTGTTGGAAAACAGGTTGTTGAGATAACCTTGGATCCGGCTGTCGGTAATCGCAATTGTTCGTATCCAGTTCCCTTTCTCCTTCTGAACCGTCCCGGCACCCTCAAAACTTGCGCTGGCGATCACAGACCATGTCTTGACGTCCACGACCGTCACCTTCATGAATTCGGAGACGGCGTTCGCGACCGTGCTGTTTCCAGTTGCTGTGACCCAATCACCGACACTTCTCCTGGTCTTGCTGTAGAAGACGATCGACCTGACCTTGTCCACATCCATGCTGTAGTAGGCAGACGAGCGACTGCTGGCAAAGTCGAACTCCTTGGCATCAAGGTCATAGAGGACGAAACATGGCTCTGCACTTGTGGCGGTGTCTCCGACCATGTACTGCTTCTGGAGCAGCGGCGCGAAAGTGTCATGCACAATCTGGCGTGCATGCGCGTTGACCGTGATAGAACGGCTGGCGACAAAGCCTAGCAGCAAGACGACGACCACGATGGCCAGCTTGCTCCTCAGGCCGACAATCTTCGTCTTGCACAGCAGCAGAGTGAATCCGACCATGATCGGCAGGGACACGGCAATGAAGGCGAGCGCCCTCTGAACCTCGGTCGTGGCAAGTTCGGTCATGGTGAACGTGACGACAGCGCTCATC
>JAUSAI010000185.1 GCA_030652945.1 Caldisericota bacterium
GACCGCGTCGCCAACGACGCGCTAGACCTCCTCGCTGAAGATACCAGCGAGGTCATCCTAGGAGAGCGAGTGGTCGGCAACCAGGGCGTGCGTACGAACCTCGAAGCAGTGGAACATGTTCTGCCGGAAGGCAGTGGCAAAAGTGTCCTCCAGCTTGCCAGCGTACAGCGCGATCTTCTCCTCGGCGCCGCTTGTGCGCGCCAGCAGGTGGTCGGTGACGAGCATTTCGCCAAACACGGACGCCACTTCGGCAAGAGGAAGGATGGGATTCCGGTTCAGCATGGTCTGCTTGGCAGACAGCATGGAATGCATCCCATGGCCAAGCTCATGCGCCATCGTCTGGACGTCACGGCTCGTACCGGTGAAGTTGAGCATCACGAAGGGATGAGTGCCGGGGACGCCGAAGGTGCAGAAGGCACCGCCCGTCTTGTTGGGCAGGGTGCGCGCGTCGATCCAGCTGTGGTCGAAGAACTCCTTGATGGTGTCGTGCGCGCGTTTGTCGAATGCTCTGTACGCGTCGAGGACGATGCGCTTCGACTCGTCCCACGTGAACATGCCGCTCCGGTCCGTCACGGGAGCGTAGAGGTCAGCCATGTTGAGCTTTCCGCGGTGCAGCATGCGGGCTTTCAGACGGTAGTACCGCTGAACGATGTCGACGTTCGCGTTGGTGACGTCGGACAGGGTGTTGACCACCGCTGCGTCCAGCTCGTTGTCGAGGTTCCGCATGTCCATGGCCTGGTCGTAGTGTCGCAGGTCGCACTCGATCTGGTGGTCCTTGAGGAGAGCATTGTAGATGCTCGTCAGCACCAGGCTGTTCCTGCCATAGGTGGTGAAGTACAGCTTCATGGCGCGTGTGCGCAGTCGGGCGTCGGGACGCTGCCGGAGGGCACGAATCTGCTCGCCAGTCAGGACCTTGCGCTTGCCGTCGAGGGTCATCGTGTATCGGAGGGAGCTGGCCACCTCCTCATACATGCGCTGGAACGCAAGCTTGCCGCTCAGATCACGCTTGTTGAGGATC
>JAUSAI010000186.1 GCA_030652945.1 Caldisericota bacterium
GCTATTTTTCTCTTGGTGCAGTGCCTATCTTGATAGGCAGCATGTGGGCCAACCGTAATTCCCGGAGCATGGCCCGCTTCTTGGTTTGGTGTCCCTGCATCCGCCGCAGGATATCGTCCAGAACCCGCACTGCGTGGACCACATAAGGCCCCTTGTTGAGCATGACACACTCGGCACGGTCACCCATCGCCGCGTCCGTGATCTCGGCGCGTGATGCCATCCCCTCTTTGGCCAAGGTTTCCAATACCTGCGTGGCCCAAATTACTGGCACATGGGCGGCCTCACAGATCCAAAGAATCTCTTCCTGAACTTCCGCCAGGCGCTCAAATCCGCATTCGACGGCCAGATCTCCGCGGGCAATCATTACCCCGCAACAAGGCGCCCGCATGGCCATCAATAACATGTCCGGCAGGTTGTCAAATCCACGCCGTGTCTCGATCTTCAATACAATGGAAGGCTGTCGAACACCCAACCGTGCCAGGTGTTGCTGGAGGAGCTCCACATCTCGGGCGGAGTTGGCAAAGGACAGCTCGACGACATCAGCGTGCTCAGCCACGAAGGACAAATCTTCAAGGTCCTTGGCGGTCATGGCCGCGAGACGAAGATCACTCTCGGGAAGATTAATCCCTTTACCGGCTAACAGCTTTCCGCCGTTCACTGGTGTCTGGGTGATCCGGACGAGTACCCGGTGGCTCTCAACTTTTTCGATCACGCCGCCGATCTTGCTGTCATCGAACCAGATTGACTCTCCTGGCCGGACGTCATCAAACACTTCTGGAATCGTGCAACCGATCAGGGCGGGGGTCAGCAATTGCCCCTCACTGTCCCAGATTGCGGAGCATCCCGGTGTGAGGTCGCGGGTCAGGATCAGCAGGTCGCCTTGTTGCAGGGAAATGGCTTTTTTACCGGGCGGCAACTCGCCGACTTGGGCCTTACGGTCATCCCCCTTGGTCCCGATCGTTTTTTGCAGGACGGTGCCGGGGACGACATAAGTCGTCTGGCTCGCTTCAACCCAGCACCCGCTGTCCATTACCTCAAAGACCGTGAATGTACGCTTGGCATCCCGGGCATCGGTGAGTTTTAATCGTTCACCGGGGTGCAGGCGAGCCAGCCACGATGGCGGTACGGGGAGGGAAACCGCCGGCGAGGGAGGCAACTCGGGAGAGTTCTCCGGGGTCAGCCATACCCGTGCCGGGACGGTAACCTTTCCGTAGATATCTCGGCAGGGTCGGATCCTGGCCACTGCCGGGCCCGGCTCAAGCGGCCCGGTGCGTAGTTTTGGTCCTGCCAAATCCATAAAGACCCGGCAGGACCGGCCCAGTAATTGTTCGGCCCGCTTCAGGTGCTCGATCATTCGTAACCACGCCGCAGCATCATCGTGAGCGCAATTGATGCGCATACAATCCATACCCTGCTGGAGCAGGTCGTAAATGAGTGAAAAATTGTCCGCTGCTTCACTCGGCATGGTAACCATGATCCGCACCCCGCGCCCTGGGCTGGCAGGGCCAAAAAGACATTCGGTGTGTTCGGCAAGGAGTCGTTCACCATTGGCAAAATCAACAACGTCAGCTTCTTCCGCAGGTGGTTGCCAGAAGCGGTGCTTCAGACGGTGTAGTACTCCTAATACCGCGTCGACCGTAACCAGAACATGTGACTCGGCGCGCCCGAGCGAGGACAGCCCTAACTCGGCCAATCGCTGTTGCAAAGGCCGAAGGTCGTGACACCGGAGGGCAAGGTAATGCAGGAGATTCCGGGCGCTCTTCTGATGATTAATGTGAATCTCATCGAGACATCGCTGGGACCTGACCATCTCCGCAACCATCTTCGCGCGAATGGTCAGGAGCTCCCCGAGAACGTGCTGAATATCGTTGATCCCCGGACATGAACTGTCAGCGGTATCTTCAGTTGTCAAGAATATTTTGTCCAGCGACCTCAACCCATGGCTGGAGCGTGCGGCTTTATTACGTCTCCTCCACGCTGTTGGTAACTGACGATTTCTTGTTCTCATAGGTTCCCCAAGTCGCTCACCGTAACTTTCAGAACTTATCA
>JAUSAI010000209.1 GCA_030652945.1 Caldisericota bacterium
CGAGATCAAGAACGGCAGGACCTTCCTTCCCCTCCGTGCTCTCGCCGAGAACCTCGGCCTCGACCTTGCCTGGGAACCAATCTCCCAGACCATCTCCCTGACCTACTGGCCGTAGCCACATTTTCCATACTTCACCATCACCTGCCCCCGGCTTACCCCGGGGGCAGTTTGTTCGTAGGAAGAAGCCCCTCGCCTGGTGTGGCAAGGGGCTGTTGCCCTGGACCAGGCAGTGCATCGCGCCATCGCTCCAGGACGAAGCCACCTTGACAAAGTACTGGCACTGCTCATAATCCTCAAGTAGTAGTGCAGTTGCTGGATTGGGAGGAGATCATGTCTGTAAGAAGACTGCTCGTCGTTGTGCTCGTTCTGCTCGGAATCGTACTTGCGGCTCCCTGTGCCGTCAATGCTATTCCTATTCCTGCGGGCGTCCCTGTTCTTGTCATGCAGGATGTGAATCCGTGGGGGTTCTCGTCACACATTACTCTGTTGACATCGCTCGGCTATGCGCCGGTGGTGGCGACATGGTCTGACTTTGGTTTGAACCTGGACCTTGCGGACTACGCCAACGTCTACGTTGCCAGCGACCAGCCCACGTCATTCTACAATGGCTACGCTACGCATGCCGCAGAGCTGACGGCATGGGTGGAAGCAGGGGGACATCTTGTCTTCTCGGCCTGTGATCAGGGTTGGCAAAGCGGGAACCTTACGACCCCGCTTCCCGGAGGAGCCGTGAAGGCTCCCGAGAATTCGTCAGTCAACAGTGTCGTGGACCCTGCACATCCCATTGCTACCGGTGAGCTCTCCGATGGAATTCCGCTCGCTTCTCCATTCTCCGGTACGTCTGCCAGCCATACCTATTTCTCGGTGCTTCCCATTGGCGCGCGCGTCATCTTCCAGAACAGTTCGCTCCAGCCTACCTTGGCGGAGTACGTACTTGGCTCGGGTCTGGTGATTGTGTCCGGGCTCACGTGGGAGTTTGGCTACAGCAACGCTCAAGGTTCCAAGCCTGCGTTCGACGACTTGTTTCTGTACTCCTTCCCCAAAGTCAGCTACACGCTGAAGGCGACAGCAGGGCAGGGTGGAACCATCGTGCCGTCGGGAACCATGTCGGTTGTCGAGGGGACGTCCAAGAGCTTCATCATTACGGCCGATGCTGGCAATTTGATTGCCAGCGTGGTCATCGACGGAGCACCAGTCTCCGTGACGAACCGCGCCACAATGACTTATACGTTCAGCAACATCACAGCAGACCATACCATTGCGGCTTCCTTCATGAGACCCGATGTCATGGCTCCGGTCATCGAACTGCCGGACGGCGTTCCCCAGTCAGCTGTTGGGTCGCCGTATGACCTGCATCTGGTTGTCACTGACGATACGTCGATTGCTGATGTCGGTGTGTTTGAGAACGGGCAGCGTATTGGTGGCTCCTATCCGGGTGGGGAAATCCGCATCAGGCTCAGCCTCACGGACGGTCGGCACGAACTGATCATCGTAGCCAGTGACAGCTACGGCAACCGTACCGAGCGAGCGATCACCCTGGTGGTCGATACCAGACCACCACTCATCAATCTATCACTTCCGTCCTCGGTCACCTCGCCCACACTGCTCGTTGCCGGGTCCGCCGTTGATGCGGTCTCCGGCCTGGCGTCCCTGAGCATCAACGGAGAGCCTATCGTCCCCTTCCTCGATGGTTCCTTCAGTGAGACGTTGACCCTCAAGAAGGGTGTCAACGACATCGTCATCGAGGCCAGGGACAACCTGGGCAACGTCACCTCCCAGACCTTCACGGTGACATATAGCGCTCGCGTCACCGCCCCCTCCTCCATCTATGTTCTCCTCACCATCGGCAGCAGGAACATGGAAGTGAACGGCCTGACCCGCACACTGGACGCCGCTCCCTTCATCAAGGACGGTCGCACCCTCCTGCCTGTCCGTGTCCTTGTTGAGGTGCTTGGCGGAACGGTTCAGTGGAATCCTTCCACGAAGACCGCCACCGTCCTGCTTGGCAGCCGTACTGTTGCCCTGACCATCGGCAGCAAGACTGCTCTCGTGAACGGCGCTCCCATCACTCTCGACGTTGCACCCGAGATCAAGAACGGCAGGACCTTCCTTCCCCTCCGTGCTCTCGCCGAGAACCTCGGCCTCGACCTTGCCTGGGAACCAATCTCCCAGACCATCTCCCTGACCTACTGGCCGTAGCCACGTCTTCCATACTTCACCATCACCTGCCCCCGGTGGCCTTGTGCCACCGGGGGTTCTTCCTTGCCGGTGGCCTTGAAGGAGTGCGTTGCTCGTCCTGGGAGGAGAGATGGAGACTTACACAGGGCTGGGCCTGACCATCGGCATCACGGCCGTGGGAACCGGCGGCTGCGGGCACGGGTCCTCCGCAACGCCACTTGAAGAGTCCGCGAAAGCGTCTACCATGACCGACAGTAGTTGATCACTAGCATGTCAATTCCAATGTGGGGGATGGCAATGGTGCAACGGAGGAAGATCGTAGCATGCAGTGTCGCTTGCATGTTGGTACTGGGACTGTCATTCATCAACACGAGTGCGATACAGCCTGTGGGGAATTGGGGCTTTGAGAGGGGCACGCTGGACGGATGGACGGTAGTCAGCGCGCCGGACTACGTTGGGGTGTCTCAGGCCGACCAGTTCACTGCTCCCTATTGGGGAGAGTGGATGGCGGTACTGGGTTTGCCGCGGCCGGTAGTGGCCGGCCAGACGCCGGGGATGAACACGATTCGTCGGCTGTTCACGGCAACGATGCACGAGCTGAGCCTCGCGTACAACGTCTACTGCTACGACTATCCACCGTTCGACAACTTCTCCTACGTTGTAAAGCTGTACGATGAAGGCACTGTCATCGCCTCATGGTCGACGACGTCATTTGGACCATCTTCGAACCTTGAGTGGACTGGCTGGCAGCTCGTAACGGTAGACTTGTCCGCCTATCACGACAAACAGCTCACCATCGAGGTGTCTGCCGGCGGGACGCTTGACGCGGCTCTTGCTCTGTGGGCGTACGTCGATGTGTACGAGGCCGTCGAAGCGGAACCGGCCGCTCCCGTCACCATTGACATGATGCCGTCCGTTCGTTTTGTGACTCCGTCCATCTCAGGGACGACGGTAGGCGGCAAGACAGCGGACATTGTCATTGAAGCATCCGATGACCGTGCACTTGCCGACGTGCGCCTGTTGGTCAACGGCGTTCTGGCCGGACAAACAGTTCTTCCTGGCAGGCAGACGTTCCGCGTCAGTCTTCAGAACGGGGCCAATACGCTTCAAGCCATCGCAACGGACAGCGCGGGCAAGCAGGCGATGGTCGCTACCGTCATCAATGCTGATGCGGAGGGGCCTGTCGTCACGCTCGACCAGCCCGTTCCTGAACGTTCGTCCAGCAGAGAACTCACTCTTGCGGGCACCGTGTGGGATGCCGGCAGCGGCGTCCGTAGCATGACCCTGAACGATGAGCCGGTGATGGCCGATGTGGCGGGCGGATTCAGCACCACCGTTCGTCTTGTCCAAGGGGCAAACACCATAGAGCTGATCGCGCTCGACAACTTGGGCAACGTCACCTCCCAGACCTTGACGGTGACGTATAGCGCTCGGGCCATCGCCCCCTCCTCCATCTATGTTCTCCTCACCATCGGCAGCAGGAACATGGAAGTGAACGGCCTGACCCGCACACTGGAC
>JAUSAI010000212.1 GCA_030652945.1 Caldisericota bacterium
GAACACGAAACCTTTTTTGCGGATTTCTGCGACCTTCTCGAGAAGTTCCGCGAGCTGGATGCGGTCCTGGTTCTTCCTGCTGCGGTAGTTGATCCGTTTGAGGAGGTGCTCGATTTCGTCATCGGGCTTTGAACTCAGCAACAGCCAGCCCAGGCCAGAGCGCTCGATGGGGCGAACGGTCTGCCGCAGCCGCGGGTACGGTATGGGCAACACACCGGGAATCTGGAACACGTACTGCGCGTGCAGATCGCTTTGTGCGCCCAGACTGACGGTTTCAGAGGTCATCTCGTGAAGCCGGCGCATGGCGGCGACGACACTGCCGTTGCCGAATCGCGCGCGTTCGACCCACGTGACCATGGATGTCATCCGCATGGTGGGCAGGTATGTCCGCCGTGCTGCGTCGTACTCGAGATATCCCAGCTCCACCAGGCTTTTGAGAAGGACAGAACAGCTCGACGCAGGGTAGTCGAACCTCGCGACGATCTCCTTTAACGCCAGGGACCTGCGCGTCTCGTGGAAGTACTCGAATATCTCGCACACACGCTGGGCTGACTTGATGACACTCATCTGGCTCTCCCGGTTCAAGCGCTTCAGTTGGGCCGTTCTGATTTTCACATATGTAGAAAACGTGCCCAGTTGTTGTCCATTCCGGGTGGCACTCCTACCATCCGGGCCATAAAGGAGACAACCATGCACTCGACGAAAGTTCTTCGTACAGCAGCCGCGCTCGTCTGCGCCACACTGCTGGCCTCTCCCGCTTTATCCAACGACGCCTTTCCGCAAAAGCCCGTCAAGGTGATCGTTCCGTACGGTGCCGGCGGAGCATCCGATCTCATCGCCCGCAAGGTGGGTGAAGGCCTCTCCAGGATGTGGAAGCAGCCGGTGGTGGTCGAAAACCGCGCCGGTGGCAACACCGTGACCGGGTCGGAGTTCGTCGTCAAATCTGCGCCCGATGGCTACACCCTCCTGTGGACCAGCAATGCCCACGTCATCCTGCCATCCCTCTATGAGCGCCTGCCTTATGACTGGAC
>JAUSAI010000214.1 GCA_030652945.1 Caldisericota bacterium
AGCATAGGTCGTATCGTTGCCCACTGTCAGAACACCATCCTGTTTGACGCGCTCGAGGTCAGTAGTGACGACCTCCGGGCGGCATCCGGAAGCCACGAGAAGAAAGCATAGAACGAGCAGCATACTGAATACTGCACCCCACCTGGACGTACGAATTGCGTGCATGTCTGGCTCTCCTATTGCTAGAATATGAAGACGCACTACGGCGTTTGCCGTAACGCCACCAACAGGGCCATCGGCCGGATGGTCGGTGGGATTGGTTGCGTGAAGTATAGGGTGGGGTCAGAAAACGCAAGCGGCCGTGACGTTCGAATGTGAAAACAATGAGGAAACTCGGATTCCTCGACGAACTACCGGTCACCGGTCGGCACTTCGTCCGGCCTCTCGTTCTCGGGAAGCTGGCGCTCCACCAGCAAACCCACCATGAGGCTGAGACCCGCAAGGCCGATTGAGCCTGCACCAGCAACCAGGGCCACGACCGGCCACCCATCGGGAGCCCCCCTCAGCTTCAGGAACAGCGCCACCGAAAAGAACAGCAGCCCGATGATCAAGACGGCAATGCCCGCCACAGTGGCACGGTGGATCGGGCCGGTATGCTTTACTTTTTTCGTACACTGCACAATCTATAGCATAGCGCTGTTTATCTACAGTGTGAGTCACCGCCGTCAATCCTGGGTTCTGAGCAGGAGTGGCTGTCAATTCGGGAGGAGAGAGACATGAAGAGAACGTCACCAATTCGTACGATCTGTTGTCTGTTGATTGTCATGGTCGCTGTTGTGGCCATGGTCGGCTGCAAGAGTAAGGGTGGAGCGCTGAACTGGGGGACTGATCCCACCTACGCGCCGTTCGAGTATGCCGACGCCAACAACGAGCCAACAGGGTTTGACGTGGAGCTCATGGAGGCAATCGCCGGGAAGCTGGGCAGGACCAGCAATCTGACGAGTGGAGCTTTTGACGGGCTGTTGCTCGCCCTGCAGACAAAGAAGTTCGATGCAGTCTGTGCCGCCATGACGATCACTCCCGATCGCCTGGAGGAAGTCGCATTCTCGATTCCTTACTATCGTGCCGACATGGGCATCATGTACAACCCTTCCAAAAACACCATCACCAAGCCCGAAGACCTCGTCGGCAAGACAGTCGGGGTACAGACAGGAACGACCGGCGAAACCTCGGCGAATCTCATTGGAGGCGTCAAAGTCAACTCCTACCCTGACATCCAGCTTGCGACTCTCGACCTCGAGAACGGCAAAATTGACGCAGTCGTCAACGACTACCCTGTCTGCACCACCTACGCGAGCGCGCATCTCGACTTGAAGGTCATCAACACCACGTCGATCGCCGGCGAAGATCTGACCCAGCTGTACGGCATTGCGGTGCGCAAGGACGACACTCAACTCAAGAATGACATCGACAAGGCCCTCCGCGAGGTTGTCGCAGACGGGACCTACGCGGCACTCTATCGCAAGTACTTCTTTGCAGAGCCACCATATCTTCCCGAATAGGCTTCGCGTCGTAGGGTAAGCAGAAAATGCTCAAGTGGTCGATCATCTGGGAAAACCTGCCGTTCCTGCTTGCGGGGGCAGGGACAACGCTGGCGCTGACCGTCGTGTCCATGGTGTTTGCGACAGCCGCCGGGCTGCTCGTCGGTCTGCTCAACATGTACGGCGGCAAAGTCGTAGGCGCCATCACACGCCTCTACATCGAGGTGGTGCGCGGAACGCCGGCACTCCTGATCATCCTTCTTGTCTATTACGCGCTGCCGATCGTCGGCATCAACCTGCCACAGTTTCCCGCTGCTGCAGTCTCGCTGGCAGCCTGCTACGCGGCGTACATTGCAGAGGTCTTTCGAGCGGCGGTCGAGTCCATTCCCAAAGGACAGAGTGAGGCCGCGTTTTCGCTCGGCATGAGCCGTCTCCAGGCACTGCGCTTTGTCATTCTGCCCCAGACATTCAGGCGCGTTCTTCCACCGCTGGCCAACGAGTTTGCCGCGCTGATCAAGGATACGTCCCTCGTAGCTTTCATCTCGATGCAGGACCTGCTCTTCAAAGCCAAGATCATCGGTGCCCGCACGTATAACCCGATGTCGCCGCTCATCGGAGCTGCCATCATCTACCTGCTGATGACGACGCCGGTGATGCAGTGGTCGCGCAATCTCGAGAAGAGGGTGGACTGACATGCCCGTGGATCAGCACCAGGCAGGGAAGATCCTGAACGTCGAGGACCTGCACAAGTCGTTCGGCTCTCTGGAGGTCATCAAGGGCGTCGGGTTCGACATGGACTACCAGGAGCGGCTTGTCCTGATGGGTCCATCCGGGTCCGGCAAGAGTACGCTCGTTCGGTGTCTGAACTGGATCGAGCCGCCGACGTCCGGGAGGGTGACATTCGATGGTGTACTGGTAGACCCGAAGTCGACGGACATCCGCCGACTGCGTGAGGACATCGGCATGGTCTTCCAGCAGTTCAACGTGTTTCCACACCTGACTGCTCTTCAGAATGTGGCGCTTGGCCCCGTCGTCGTCAAGAAAGGCAACCGGACGGCGGCAGAAGCAGAGGCCATGGAACTTCTGGCCAAAGTCGGACTCTCACACAGGGCCGCGTACAAGCCGGGGCAGATGAGTGGAGGGGAACAACAGCGCGTCGCCATCGCGCGGGCACTTGCGATGCATCCGAAACTCATGCTGTTTGACGAACCGACGTCCTCTATCGACATCGAGCTTATCCACGAAGTCCTGGAAGTCATGGTCAAGCTTGCAGACGAAGGGATGACGATGATTGTCGTGACGCATGAGATGGGTTTCGCGAGGGAAGTGGCGGACCGTGTCATCTTCATGGACCAGGGCCTCATCATCGAGTCCGGTACACCCAAAGAGCTCTTTGACCATCCTCAGCAGGAACGGACGCAGAGCTTCCTCAGCAAGGTTTTGATGGCGTGATGTGTGCACGCGAAGGGGAGGGGCGCCGTACGGCGCCCCTCCCCTTCGCTTTCCAACGGGTTTCTTTTGACTACACTTTTCTTGAGGTATGTGGCAAACATGAAGACTATCGTATATCCAGGCACGTTTGATCCTGTCACAAACGGGCATCTCGACATCATTGAACGAGGGTCGCTGTTATGCGACGGGTTGGTCGTCGCGGTGGCAGCGGTCTCGGAGAAGAGCCCCGTCTGGTCTCTCAATGAACGCGTCGCCATGATGCATCAGGCAACCCGGCACCTGTCAAACGTGACGGTGGAAGGCTTCGACGGCTTGCTGGTGCGGTTCATGCGAAAGGTGGGGGCCCGTGTCATGTTGAGAGGTCTTCGCCAGGTGGGAGATTTCGAACGCGAAGTGCAGTTCTCGTGGGGAAACCGGTTTCTGGACCCGGATGTCGAAGTCATGTATCTCATGAGCTCCAAAGACTACGCTATTGTTTCGTCTTCGCTCGTGAAGGAGATACACCGCGCAGGTGGTGACGTTCGGGCGCTGGTGCCGGACGCGGTAGCCGAGGAAGTTGTTGCGGGATTGTCGCGAGCGATTGGAGGCCACGAATGATTGACAAACTGACGCTGCAGGATGCTATCGACCGCATCGATCAAGTCCGTGAGCGCAGTTCCAAACTTCTCGGCTATCGTCTGATACGGGACGCTGAACTGGTGGACGCCGTTGCCCATCTGCGCACAGCGTACCCCGAGCAGGTTCGAAACGCCTGTGCGTTGCTGGAACAGCGTGACGCTTTGCTCACCGATGCCAGAAGGCAGGGCAACCGCCTGATTGAAGAGGCTCAACACGTGCACGACGACCTCGTTGCTGAGAGCGGCATTGTCAAGGGTGCGGCCGTGCAGAAAGAGCAGATGATCGACGAGGCGGTGCAGGCAAGGAAGCTTACTGAGCAGCAGGCGGATGAGTACTCCCTCAAGATGCTCCAGCAGCTTGAACAGATTCTCGAACGTCTCACCGAGACCGTCAGGGACTCGGAGAGCCAATTCCTGCGGGAGGGCCGGCCACATGAAACTGGAGCTCAAGAAACTCAATCTTGAAGAAGGGGAGACCGGCACGTTCGAATTCCTCGAAGACACGGTAGGCGAACTTGGTGATATACAGCTCCTGCAGCCGGTACAGGGCGAGTTCACGCTGGCCAACGTCGGCCTCGGATACCGGATGGCTGGTGGATTTAGAACGCGAGTACGCCAACCGTGTGCCCGCTGTCTTGACCCCGTGGACTCAGACCTCGAGGTCGAGGTCGACGAAACCTACCTGACGGAGGGGCAGGAGCCCGACCAGGAAGACATCTTCGTGCTCGATTCCGGGTCGCTCGACGTGTCCGACGTTGTCCGGCAGAATCTGCTCATGGGAATTGACCGCTTTGCCCTCTGCAACGAGGATTGCAGGGGACTTTGCATCGTCTGCGGAGCTAATCTCAACCACACAGCGTGCGCGCATGGGCTGTCAGAAAAGGAGAAATGAACATGTACATCGACCAGGCATCTGCCCATGTCGGACAGTCCGTCACGATAGACGGGTGGGTCTACAACAGCCGGAGTAGTGGAAAAGTTGCATTCGTTCTCGTGCGGGACGGGCGTGGCATCATGCAGTGCGTCGTCGCCAGGGCGGATGTCGAGAACGCCGTGTTCGAGACGGCGACCCACCTTACCCAGGAGTCGAGCATATCTGTGAGCGGGACCGTCCACGAGGAGCCACGTGCCCCCGGTGGCTATGAACTGCATCTGGACAAGATTGACGTGCATCAGGCGGCCATCGACTATCCGATCACGCCCAAGGAGCACGGTGTCGATTTCCTGATGAGCAATCGACATCTGTGGCTGCGCTCGAAGCGGCAGTGGGCAATCATGCGTGTCCGGGCCACCATTGTCCGAAGCATTCGCGACTGGCTGGACGACAGCGGGTTCCTGCTGATGGACGCGCCGATCCTTTCTGCGAATGCATGTGAAGGTTCGGCGACCCTCTTTTCCACGGACTACTTCGGCATCCCCGCCTACCTGTCGCAGAGTGGCCAACTGTACAACGAAGCGAATGCCATGGCATTTGGCAGAGTCTACTGCTTTGGCCCGGTGTTTCGTGCCGAGAAGTCGAAGACTCGTCGCCATCTGACGGAGTTCTGGATGGTAGAGCCGGAAATGGCGTACTGTGACTGGGTGCAGAACTGTGGCATCCAGGAGGAGTTCGTGACGCACATTGTCCGGCGAGTTCTGGAAACCAACAAGGAGGAACTGGCCATCCTCGAACGCGACCTCGCTCCTCTGGAGAAGATATCGACACCCTTCCCGCGCATCTCGTATGATGAGGCGGTCGCGGTCCTGCAGAAAGCCGGGTCTCCCATTCAGTGGGGCGACGATTTCGGCGGCGACGAGGAGACGCAGATATCCAGCCACTTCGAGAAGCCGGTGTTTGTCTACGGGTATCCAACGTCGTTCAAGGCTTTCTACATGAAGGCAAACCCGGAGAAGCCTGAGACAGTCCTCTGTGCAGATCTGCTCGCCCCGGAAGGGTACGGGGAGATCATCGG
>JAUSAI010000223.1 GCA_030652945.1 Caldisericota bacterium
AGCAGTTCGGCGGAGATCAGCCGTGTCATGATAGGTACCATGATGCTGTTCAGCGTACGGAGCAGGTCAGGACGCCCAAACACTGCATTTGCCAGGCGGCGCCGGACCAGCTTCCTGCCGTCGAACACGCGAGGGCCAAAGGACGTACGCACCCGCTCAAGAGCTCCATCGATGTTCTCCGCCAACACGCGCTTGCCGATAAGGTCAGCATCAAGAATCGTTGCGCCAAATTCGCGGAGGATGTCCGACACCATGCTCTTTCCCGAAGCGATGTTGCCGGTAAGTCCGATGACAGTGTTCATGCGAGATCCCTGAGATTCGGACCGGCCACGACGTTGGCGACCAGCGGAATGGAGAGGTGAAGCGCAGACTCCATGTTCTTCTTCACAAGTTCTTTCACGACTTCCATCTCGGACGCGGGACAGTCGAGGATGATCTCGTCGTGGATCTGAAGAACCATGCGAGCCTGGAGCGGCCTGAGGTCCTCAGCAAGATGTATCATCGCCATCTTGATGACGTCGGCTGAACTGCCCTGAATGACGGCGTTGAAGCCCTGGCGAACGGCCTCCTGCTTCTCGGTGTTGTTCGGACTGCCAATGTGCGGGACCCTGCGCAGGCGACCGAGAATGGTTGTGACATATCCAACGCGCTCCGCAGCCGAAATGATCCGCTGGTGGTACGCGCCGATACCCGGGAACCGTTCCATGTAGCGGGCGATGTAGGTAGCGGCTTCTTCGCCACTGATGCCCAGTTGGCGAGAGAGGCCGAATGGCGAGATGCCATAGACGATGCCGAAGTTGATGGTCTTTGCGCGTTTGCGCATCTCCGGGGTCACGGCCGATTCGTCGACGCCGAAGATCTGTGATGCCGTGTGCAGATGGATGTCCTCGCCCTGGAGGAAGGCCTGGGAGAGGTTCTCGTCACCTGACAGGTGGGCAAGCATCCGCAGGTCGATCTGCGAGTAGTCTGCGGAGATGAGCACTCCTCCTGGTTGACCAGCCAGGAATGCACGCTGGATTTGCCGGCCGGCCTCGGTCTTGACAGGGATATTCTGAAGATTGGGGTCGACACAGCTCAGGCGCCCCGTGGACGTGCCGGTCTGCAGGAATGTCGGATGGATCCTGCCGTCAGCTTCCACAAACCGCACAAGTGCGTCCGCATACGTTCCCTTGATCTTCGTGAGCTGACGAAGCTCGAGAATGAGAGGGACAACGGGGTGACGGTCACGAATCGCGGCAAGGGACTCTACATCCGTGCTGAGACCAGTCTTGGTGCGTTTCGACGCCGCCAGACCCAGGACATCGTACAACAGGACGCCGAGCTGTTTCGGCGACTGGAGGCTGTACGCGCGCGTCCCGAGGATGTCGTATGCCTGCCGTTCGATTTCCGCGATGCGAATGCCGAGCTGCGCCCCGAAATCACGCAGATAGAGCGTGTCGACGCGAATGCCCGCGAGTTCCATGCGCGCAAGGACTCCAGCAAACGGCATCTCCATACGAAGGAGAGCTTCCTCGAGACCGTACTGCTCCAGAGCCTTGTCGACACGGTACGACAGTTGATGGATGAGTTCAGCCTGCGCGTCCGCCGTCTCGACAGTTGGAGAAAGGCCGTACGCGGCGGCAATCTGGTCAAGGGGTGAGGCTCCCCGGTCGGGATCAAGCAGGTACTGAGACAGCATGATGTCTCTCAGGTTCGTCGGGATCCTGAGGTCGCATTTCTCCAGTGTTTTCACTGTCTTCTTGCTGTCATACACATAGGTTGTCGTGTCGCCCCAAGTCGATACCGGTAGTGCTGACCCGGTGCCGAACAGGGACGGAGAGTGAACGGTGGAACTCCCGTGCCGCGAGTGAATGGTGATCGTACAGCCGGTCCCATCTGCTTCGGGAACCACCACTGCGGCCTGGCGGTCGTCCTGTGTTTCCGCGGGCCGGACAGGGGCAGGTGGTGACGACGACGGGAACGGAGGCAACTCATCCACTACCTTGGCCGGAGTAGCATCAACGCTGACGCCAAACAGCTTATTCACGCGTCTTGCGAGGTTCTGGAGAGCAAGGTGGCGCAGAATCGGGCCCAATCGCGCCTCGTCAGGTTGATGACGCTCCAAATCAGGCAGCCCGGTCTGTTCATCGAGCGATGACTGAATAGTGACAAGCTCCCGATTACGAAGGATGAGGTCGCGGTTCTCCGCCAGCAGAGATCTGTAGCGTTCGGGTCCGCCGTCAAGCAGAAGGGCATCGATGGACCCGTACTCCCCAATGAGTTTCAGTGCCGTCTTTTCGCCGATGCCGCGAACGCCCGGAATGTTGTCCGAAGGATCTCCCCGAAGTGCTTTGACGTCGACGAGTTGGGGCGGGCGCACTCCAAAGTCCTGCAAGATGACAGCAGGTGAGTACTCCTTGACTTGCTTGACTCCCTTGACGGTGATGCGGACCGTGGTATTCTCGTCCGCCAGTTGCAGCAGGTCGTTGTCGCCCGAGTAGATGAGGCACGCAATGCCGGCGGAACGCGCTTCTCTGCTGTAGATGCCGATGAAATCATCTGCCTCGAACCCGTCCTTCTCCTTGGTGACAATGCCCAATGCTGCGATGAGCTCCTTGAGATCCAGCAGCTGCCCAACGAGTTCCTCGGGCATGGACTCACGATTGGCCTTGTACTCACTGAACATCTCGTGTCGGTAGGTGGCGGCCTTGCGGTCAAAGAAGACGCCAACGAACGCAGGCTGTTCCTCTTCCACGATGGAGAGCAGCATCGTAGCCGTGCCAAGGATAGCGCCAGTCGCCGTGCCGCCTGCGGTGCTGAGGTGAGGCATGGCAAAGAACGCCCGATACAGGATGGAACTGCCGTCCACCAATACTGCTTTGCTGGTCATGTGCCCATTGTATCAGGGTGCGGTGTCCCGCGCAACCCAGGATCTGCTGCCACGCGCACAGATACTCACACAGCCGACAGCGTCAAGTGCGTAGGACGCTGTTCCGGAACCCGTCATGATGCGCAGTGTTCTCAGCGCACTGTCGTAGGCGAACCTCATCTGAGCAGTCGTGGCTTGTTCGAGCATACCGTCTGTGGAACCGGCGATGACGGGGGTCACGAGCGAGAAGGTGGAAGTGTCCGGGCTCGTCGGCGTCACGCAGAGTTCGATTTCGGCAGTCTGAAGTTTCAGGAACCGATCGGCCGGCATCCCTTCAACCCTGGTGCGGCCCGCATCGAAGGTCTTGCTGTCCATGGACGGATAGACGTACAGTGAGTCGGGCGCGATGGTGGAGAGGATCGCGTCGACTTGTTCGGGCCGGTCGACCTGTTCGGAGATCAAGATGACGCCGTCCGGTGAACTGACACCCATTGCCGCAACTGTTCGCACCGCGCGGCGCGCTGAGGCGGCATCAGTTCCGGAGAGGTACAGCCAGTCCCCGATGCTGGAACACCGCACAAGGATTGCCGACCCTTGAGCCACCACCGGGAAGGTGATGCGGACGTCAGTCCGTGGAGCCGAGAACACCCACAGTGCGGTCGTCACTGCGGCAAGGGAACCGATGACGATGCCCGGGTGGCGCCACGTACGGATGCGAGCCCGGTTGTCAGCCAGCAACGCGATGCCGAAGAACAGGATGCCGGCTGCAGTCAGTGTAGCGGACGATGGGGGTGCGACGTTCCGTGCCGCTCCCGGCAGGTGGGAACAGAGTTGCAGCCACCAGAACAGGACTGCCGCGGCAGCATTGAACAGCGGGGCAAGAAGGACCCCCACGGGGGCGGCCACCCAGGAGATGAGCGTCCAACCGAGGAACGCCGGGAGCAGAAGTGCGACGACGGGGATCGCAGTGATGTTTGCGAGGAGTGCGACGAGTGAAACGGAGTGAAACACCGGAATCGCGAGAATGGCGGCAGGCAGTGATGCGCCTATGGTTGTGCACAGCGTCGAGGCCAGTGCCTTCGGCAGGAACCTCCAGCGAATCACGTGCTGGAGCAGGGGTTCGCCGATGAAGACAATGCCTGCGACAGAGGCGAACGAGAGCTGGAGTCCTATGTCGAAGAAGGAAAGCGGGTCGACGACCGCAAGAGTGAGAGCCGCCCACGCAAGGCGTTCGAGGTTCCCCGTATGGCGACCGAGAGCTCGGCTCGCCGCGACCACGCACAGCATGACGAACGATCTGTTGGCGCTTGGCGGAAAGTCGATGAACGCCAGATACAGGAAGGTCGCAGCCAGGGCAGGCA
>JAUSAI010000234.1 GCA_030652945.1 Caldisericota bacterium
CGGGCAGTGCTGATTGGAGGGGAGTACGTCAGCTGCAGGTTGTCCAAGTCACCGACGTGGCCTCCAAAATAGATGGCGGTGGCAACAACATCAAGTCGTTTGGCAATGCCATCGCGGCCGGCTGCCTGCCCGCCGAGAATCCGGCCATCGGTGCCAAACAGAAGCTTGATGTGAACGGGGAAAGCGCCTGGGTAGTAGCTCGCGTGGCTGGGAGCATGAATCAGCACCGAGCGGAACGCGATTCCCCGGCGCTGGAGCTGTGCAGAATTGGCTCCAGTGGCGCCGGCCGTTATCTGCCACAACTTGGCAACCATGCTGGCCTGTGTGCCGGTGTAGTGCTCTTCCCACCCCTCGCCCAGCCCCGCGACGTTGTCTGCGACGATCCGAGCCTGGCGATGCGCGGGGCCTGCGAGAGCCATCGTCATGTGCTGGCCGGTCACCGCGTGTGATACCTCGATGGCATCACCGACAGCGTAGATATCGGGATCTGACGTGCGCAGATTTGGGCCGACCAGAACGCCGCCGGTTTCGCCAATAGCCAGTCCGGCATCTTGGGCGAGATGAGCATTGGGCCGCACGCCAACTGCCAGTACGACGAGATCTGCCTGCAGGCGTACGCCGTTTTGCAGCAGCAACTGCTGTCCTCCTCCTTGCGTCTGTGTGAAACCTTGGACCGTGTCGCCAACGTGCAGGGCAACACCATGCGACACCATCTCTTCCTGCGCGTAGCTGGCGATGTCTGCGTCCAGGAAGGGGAGGATGTGAGCCTCTGCCTCGATGAGCGCGACGGAAAGGCCACGCTGACGCAAAGCCTCCGATAGAATGCAGCCGACGTAGCCGCCACCGACGATAGCCACGGACTTGACGCCGGAAGTGATTCTCTGGATGATGCGGTCCATGTCCGCCACCGTCCACATGGTGACGATGTCCTCTTGGCCGCTGATGCCCGGGACGGCTGGTCGTACCGGCTCGGAACCGGTTGCAAGGATGAGCTTGTCATACGATTCGGCCATTGTCGCGCCGGACGCTGCATCACGCACCTGGAGCAAATGGGCAGACGGATTGACACCGACGACCTCATGCCGCAGGCGGATATCCAGGTGATACTTGGCCTTCAGCGACTCGGCGGTTTCGACAAACAACTGAGAACGCTCAGGAATGACTCCTTCGATGTGGTACAGCAATCCACAGTTAGCGAACGAGACATTCTGCGTACGCTCGAATACGACGATATCCCAGTCGGGCCGCAGACGGGCTAGACGAGTAGCTGCACTCGCTCCTGCTGCATTGCCCCCTACGATCGCTACTCTCATGGCTCGTGCCCCTCCTCTGAAAACCGCTCCAGCGCCGATACGTCTACTTCTTCAGCCCGAAGCGCGTTCGATACGTGCCGATGCCGAAATAGCCGGTAATCCCGACAAGAAAGAGAACAATTGCGCCGAGCCAGCGCTCAAAATGCGTGTCGTGCGTGGCCAGCATGATGACGACCCATGCAACGGCAATGGCCATCAAGCCCAAGTTGGTCCGCCGACTGCGGCGTCTGCGGTCTTCGGTCGTCACGATGTGTTTCTCAGCGGGCTTTTTCATCTGTCTCCTTGACGAACGGAATTGTGGATTTCCATTATACCACCGTGCGGCCGCCCAGAGTATCGGCCTGCCCTGTCAGCAGGGCAAGCATGGCAGATGCATAGATGCGTGTTGCCACGAGAAGGTCGTCGAGCTCGATGTACTCATCCGGGCCATGCTCCGTCGTCGGGTGGCCAGGGAATGCCGGGCCGAAGGCAACCGCGTCTGGAATGAGACGGGCATACGTGCCGCCCCCGATGCTGACACACCGTGGTTCAGCGTATGTGTGTTCACGATAGGCACGCCCGAGGGTCGCGATGAGCGATGACGACGGGGCAACGAAGTGCGGAGGCGTGTCGTCGAGAATAGTGACGGCCGACGCCGTCGTTGTGAGCAGAGGCCCAAGGATACCCATGACCGAACTCTTGGAGCTCGTCAGCGGATATCGGATATCGATGTCGATGGAACCGGCGCCGTCACTCCAGTCGAGGACCCCCACGTTCAACGTCAGGCCGCCGGAAATCTGGTCCGACAGATTGACGCCGAGGTCGCGGCCAGTCCAGTCCATGCCGACGGAACGCGCGATGAATTGCAGCATCGGCAGCCCCTGGAGCACGCCGGCACTGTCCAGGATGCCGAGCAGCCGTGTTATGGCATTCTTCCCCTTGGCCGGCGTCGACGCGTGTGCAGAAGACCCGTCGACACTAACGGTGACTTCGTCGCCGCTACCGCGTGCGTTGACGATGAAGCCGTCATCTCTCCGACTGGTCGCAGCAACGTCCAGCAGCGTCATCAGACGGTCCTGCGCCGCGGCGATCACAGCCTCGGCGTGTTGTGGAACGACATTGACGCGAGTTCCACCCTTGGCAGTCTTCAACATGCTGCCGGTCCCTTTCATGCTGGCAAGGCGCAACCCGAGGATCCCCTTCTCGCCATTGACGATAGGGAAGTCACCGTCCGGGCTGAATCCCGAGGACGGCAGTCCGTGATGGGCGCGGTAGTACTCCATGTCGCGCCAATCGGATTCCTCGTCGGTTCCGAAGAGCAGAAGTATGGCGTGAGAGGGCTCGATGCAGGCTGTCTCGAGGGCGGAACGCGCTGCAGCGAGCGCGAAGATTGACGCAATGGCTGGGCCCTTGTCATCGATGGAGCCACGTCCGTACAGACGGCCTTCTCGTAGTGTTGCCGCAAACGGTGGGACTGTCCAGCCGGTTCCGGCGGGGACGACGTCCAGATGCGACAGGACTGCGTATTCCTTTCCTGATCCGCCGAACCTGGCACGGCCGACCAGGTGGTCGACATTCTCGCTAGGAAAACCGAGCCAGTTCGCGACGGTGAGGACGTACCGAAGGGCATCTTCGATGGGGCGGCCGAAGGGGGCATCGGGCGCGACCGTCGAAAGGTCGAGGACCGACGGGATGGCGAGTGCCCCTGAAATAGCGCACATCATCTGCTGTTCGTGGTCAACCAGGTAGCGGTTGATTGCGCTGTTCAGTACATCTTCCACGCCACGCACTCCCCTACATCACACAACAGTATGGAACGGACTAAACGCCGCCGACCCCTCTGCGGTCACGGGAGCCGGCAGTGCAATCAGGACACGTGCGGCGCACTGATCTTGCACACGGTGCCTGAAGATGTCTCCTGCTCCTGCGTGTTCAGCAGTGCAATAGCACAGACGTTGACGATATCCTCGGCGCTGCAGCCCCGCGACAAATCGTTTGCTGACTTGGCAAGCCCCTGAGCAATAGGTCCTATGGCTTCGGCGCCCGCAAGGCGCTGAACGATCTTGTACCCGATATTGCCTGCATTGAGCTCCGGAAAGACGAAGCAATTGGCTTTGCCCGCCACGACACTCCAGGGAGCTTTCTGACGCGCCACCGACGGTACATACGCTGCATCGAACTGAAGCTCGCCGTCAATGGCAAGGTCCGGCCTCTTTGCGCGTGCCAGCTTCGTTGCCTGAACGACCTTGTCCACCAACTCGTGTGTTGCTGAGCCCTTGGTACTGAAGCTCAGCATCGCAACGACTGCGTCGATGCCGGTGAGCTTCTGGAACGTCGCAGCGGTCGCAATGGCAATGTCTGAAAGCTGATCGGCAGTGGGATCCGGCACGACGGCGCAATCGCCAAAGCCAAACATCCTCCCGTTTGGCATGACCATGAGGAACATGGAAGACACCGTCTTGCTGCCAGGAGCAGTACCGACGATCTGCAGAGCGGGTCGCAGCATGTCCCCCGTCGAATGAACTGCCCCAGTCACCAGGGCATCGACGGAGCCTGTCTCGAGCAGACACATGGCATAGTAGATCGCATCGCGGGCCAGTTTCGCCGCCTGATCGGGAGTCATCCCCTTGGCTTTGCGCTTCTCGTAGATGAGCGCAGCAAACTCGCCCAGTCTCGGGGATGTCGCGACGTCGACCACGTCGATGCCGGCCAGATTGACTCCATTGAGCTCCGCGCGCGAACGAACCAATGCTCCATCGCCGACGAGAACGACCTTGGCGAGTCCCAGACGCGTCATGATGGCAGCAGCCTGCTGGTTGCGTTCCTCGTCGCCCTCAGGAAGAACGACCGTTCTATGCAGCTTTGCAGCGCGCGCTCGAATGGTGTCCAGAATGCTCATGGGTCCCCCACATGGTAGTATTCTTGATTATTGTAGCACGGTGCCCGTCCGTTCCAAGAGCCGAGTGGGCCTTCCAGGTGTGACGCTACGGAACGTAGAGATTGGCAATGATGACGCCAAGTTGTGCCAGCAGGCAAGTCGCTCCCAGGACGTCGCCGGTGTATCCTCCGATCTTGCGGCGGGAGACCGCCCCAAGGAAGAGACCGATGGCTGATGCGACAACGACGGAAACGGCCCACCTGATGGGATCCAGGACTGCCAGCGGAAGGGTTACAGCCACGTTCAGCAGCGTCGTACGCTGGTCATACGGCGACACGAGAGCACCGAGGCCGCCCGGCTTCGCCGGGTGAGTCGTCGCAAGCAGAACGCACATGGAGAAGCGGCCGATGACGCTCATATAGACCAGCGACAGGGGCGCCGACGATCGGAACGCCAGGAAGAGCGCCGCACAGTAGAAGAAGGAGAAGAAGACGGCAAATGGTCCGGTATCGCTCTTCGACATGATTGCCAGGCATTTCTCGCGTCCCCTTTGGTTAAGGAAGCCATCGAAGGTGTCCAGCAGTCCGTCGAAGTGGAACAGGTCAAACAGAAAGAAGCCCACGGTGATCGAAAGGATGACTCCAAGGTCACCGGGCACGTATTGCCGTCCGGCCCAGTACACCGCTCCCGCACAGTACCCGACCAGCGTGAAGTAGCGGGTGATGTGACGTACGTCACCTTTCCCCCCTGCGGGGATGCGGCTAAGGAACGACAGGGCAAGCCTCGGCTCGTCAAGCATAGCGGGTTCTCCAGGCCTGGAGACTCTCAGTAAGGCCATCCAGGCTGAACACTTCCATTGTCAACAGCGTTCGTTCGTTGATCCATGGTTCGATGGCGGAAGCCGACTCCTTGTCCAGCGGCAAGTGGTCCTTCCCGTCGCGAACGCCCATCGCATGGACTTCCACGACGTGCGTTCGCAGATGCTCCGGGACGGGAATACCCAGCAGGTGGTGCCCGACGTCGAAGACCATGCGTGGAAAGGGTTCTACGACGTCCTTCAGGTTCTCGAGTGCGACGAGGTCATTCCAGGAGTACTCCCGCCAGTCGTTCATCGGATGCAGAACGTAATTGAGCACAGGGAAGTCCTGCTGTTCGAAGTAGTGCATGGCTTGCCAGGCCTGGTCCGCGTTGCTCAGAGGGAGGTGCACGGTATATTGGAGGTCGAGGTCGAGCAATCCCGGGACGTCGGCGTCGAGCATGGCATGCGTCTCGCTATCCCAAGTCGCGACGAGCAGTTCGACGTAGTCGACCAGTCCGACTGCGAGTCGAGCGTTCTGGAGATAGGTCCCCGGGACGAGCCACGACGTACAGCCGATCATTTCAGGTCGAGCGGTATACCTGCGACCATGAACACGACACGGTCGGCGCGCTCTGCGAGAGCAGCGTTCAATCTGCCCAGGTCCTCGACGTACAAGCGCGTCGACGGCTCCAGCGGGATGATGCCCATGCCGACCTCGTTCGTAACAATGATCTCATGGCCTGACAACGATGCAAGCAGGTCCTTCGCCATGACTTCGCGGTCCCGTCCGTAGTGCAGAAGGTTTCCCAGCCAGGTCGTCATGCAATCTACCAGGACGACATCGTAGCCGGCGAGTCTGCGAAGTGCAGCGGGCACTTCGATGGGTTCTTCGACGGTTTCGAACGATGTACCACGCTCTCGCCGGTGGCGGGCGATACGGGACCTCATCTCGTCGTCAAATGCTTCCGCGGTCGCGACAAAGGCGCGGCGGGGACCCTGAGCCAGGGCAGTTCTCATCGCGTAGGTGCTCTTGCCGGACTTCTCGCCACCCGTGACAAGAATCATGCGCTGTTCCCAGTCGAGATGTCGGCGTTTCTGAGCATCGTGCTTCCTCCATGATGGTAGGACTTGGTTCCGGCCGCAGGAAGCGAGAATCGGGAGCCTCCCGCGCCAGCCACCGGATGCATCCGCCCGTGAAGGCGGACCGCATTGCCATGCTCGCAGTCGGTGATGCAGTTGTTGAGGCTGTCCATCACATCAACGCGCACAGTTTCAGTATAGATGTTTGCGAGACGCGTCAACGGTCGTGCAAGCGAATGCACCTGTGATATAATCAGCACACGTCGAAGTCGTGTCCAAGGGGGAAACGTGAGAATCGTCATGACCAACCAGAAGGGCGGCGTCGGCAAGACGACGCTGGTGTTCCACCTTGCCGCGCTCTTTGCAGCGGACCGCAAGAAGGTTCTGGCCATCGACCTTGATCCGCAGGCAAACCTGACCAGCTGCTTCCTTCGCGGTGAATTGCCGGCCGGCAACAACGTATCCCTGCTCTTTCATGGACAGAGACCAGAGCCCCTTACCGTCAGTGATCACCTGGACTTGGTTGGAACGGACAGCGGCTTGGGGGCCTTTGAGGACCACGGCTCGACGGACCGGCTTCATGCGGTCGGTACGTGGCTGGACGTCATTGATACCTACGACGTGGTCGTGATCGATACGCCTCCCGCCATGGGCCTCTTCACCCGCAGTGCTCTCTTGGCCAGCGATTGCGCCATCATTCCTGCCGACGTTTCATGGTTTGCGCTCAAGGGGCTGGCCGACCTGGT
>JAUSAI010000251.1 GCA_030652945.1 Caldisericota bacterium
AACCACCACAGGCTGCTTGAGCCCATCGGCTACATACCTCCGGCTGAAGCTGAGGCAAACTATTACCGGCATCTCGCCAATCAGGCGGCAACTGCTGCCTGACTTAAACCACCCGGCCTCCACGAAACCCGGGGCGGTTCACAAGTGGACCAATCAGTCGAAGCCACCGAGACGCAAGCAGAGGTCAAGGCCGAACCCGAGAAGGACAGCTTTGCGAAGTTCCGCAAGCCAGACGGCTCCATCGACGCAGACAAGCTGTCCAAGTCCTACTCACAACTTGAGAAGGCGTACCACAAGCGACCGCAAGCACCGGCAGCCAGCGTCGAGGAGTATTCATTCGACTTCGGTGAAGGCTTCCAAGTCGATGAAGAGCGCACCAACGCGTTCAAGGAAGCGGCCCTTGCGAAGGGCGTGACGAAGGAGCAGTACGTATGGCTCATGGAGACGTACTCCAAGAACCTGCCTGGACAAAGCGAACTATCAGGAACATGGACCGTTGAGAACACACAGAAGGCACTCGAATCGGAATGGGGCGCTGACTTCGAGCACAACGCAGTCATCGCTAGGAAGGCATTCGACACGTTCGCACCGTCGGACGCAGACCTGAGTGATCCCGTCTGGAATCACCCAGCCGTCATGAAGCTGCTTGCACGCATGGGCGGCGAGTTGGCTGAAGACTCGATTGCGAAGCGCCCATCACAAGCGGCTGGCGAATCAGTGCGACAGCAGATCGATGCACTACGTGCTGAACCCGACTACATGAGCAATCCAGCCAAGCAAGCGCAGATGTTGAAGCTCTACGAGAAGCTCGGTTAGGCGTCACTCGTATCCACAAAACCAAGGCCCGCAATTGCGGGCCTTTTTCATGCGCTCTCAATAAATACGGGCATCGACGAAGCACGGATAAGCCCACGGCCCCAGCTGCATTCAGCGCGATAGGCCCTCCCTCTGTTGGAGACAAGCACACCACTTTTCTCAAGAACAACAACAAGGGAGACATTAAATGTCCGCATCAATTACAGCAGCATTCAACAAGAAGTACTCCGACGACGTCCATCACCTAGCGTCGCAGATGTCTTCAAAGCTGATGGGTCAAACCCGTCTGCACCGCAACGTTGGCGGATCAACGTACGACTTCCACAAGCTCGCTGGCCTTGCAGCCGCAACGCGTGCAGCTGGTTCCTCGGCTGAAGTCACAGGCCTTGACGCAACTTCAACCGTGGTCACGGCTACGCTGGCCGATCACGAAGTGCCAATCTACGCACAGAAGTTCGACCAACTGAAGACCAACGTCGATCAGATCAAGGAATACCAGATCGAAACGGTCGCGGCAATCAACCGCAAGATCGACGACGTGATCATCACCGCGATGGCGGCAGCTAGTACGACGCTGACAACGACTGCAGGTGGTCTCACCTACGCAAAGTTGCTCGAAGCCGTCACGTTCTTCAACACAAACGATGTTGACCTCGAAGACCGTGTTTTCGTTGTCTCTCCAAAGGGTCTGTCCGAAGCACTCGCAATTCAGCAACTCACGTCTGCTGACTACATGCAAGTTCAAGCGGTCATGAACGCCGGGATCGGCAAGGCTCTTGGCATGAACTGGATCGTATCCAGCCGTCTGCCTCTGGCAACAGCCGCACGTACCTGCTTCGCTTTCAACAAGAAGGCAGTCGGTGTCGCAATGGGTAAGGATGTCTCGACCGAAATCAACTACGTTCCACAGCGTGTTTCGACGTTGATCAACACGACCGTCTCACTCGGCGCAGTTGTTATCGACAACCTGCAGATCGTCAAGATGACGACCAACGAGTAAACGACTCAAGCTCATTTGAGCATCAAGGGACTCTCGAAAGGGAGTCCCTTTTTTCTGTCTGCTCGTTGTCTACGTCCAAATAAATACCGGCTACTACTAGGAGTGGCCGCATGGACCAAGACGCAGGCAAAGTCAGACTTATCAATATCGCACTCTCTCGCATCGGTGAATTCAGCATCACCGCACTCGACGAGGGGACACCGCAGCAACAGAAGGCTGTCACCTTCTTCACCAACACTCGAAAAGCACTGCTTCGTGCTCACCCATGGAACTTCGCAGTCCATGAGGTCGAGTTGGCTCGAATTCCGGACGAAACGCCCTACGACTTCCAGTACGCATTCCAGCTGCCTGCCGACTTTCTTCGGCTGCTCAAGGTCCATGACGCACGCAACTTCAAGGTCCAAGGTCGTCGTGTCTTGAGTGACGAGAAGGTCTGCAGGATCAAGTACGTGCGGGATGTCGAAGACCCTTCGCAATGGGACTCCACCTTTACTGACGCGTTCACGTATCAGCTAGCTGGCGACATGACCTACGGCCTCGTCGGCCAAGCCTCGATGTCCGAGTTGATGCTGTCCCTTGCCTCACAGAAGCTGAAGATTGCAAAGCACATCGACGCAACTGAGGATGTGCAGGACGCAATGGATGACAGCAACTCAGCTGTCTACGCTGCGAGGTTCTAAGCGATGCCCGTATTGGACTCACTCCAGACGAGCTTCGAGTTTGGTGAACTTTCGCCTCGTCTCCTAGCCCGCATCGACCTCCCAGCGTATCGTAAGGGTCTCAAGACCCAAGAGAACAGCTACACCTACCTTCATGGTGGCGCAACGAAGCGCCGTGGCAGTCTGTTCATAGGTGAGCTGCGCAACTCCAGCCAACGTGCCCGCCCGATTCCCTACACCTTCGACGAGACCAATCAGTTTCTCCTGATATTCAACGACGGGAGAATCGAGTTCATCAAGGACGGGGCGTTCATCGAGACATCGCCGGGCGTGCGCTACTCCATCACTAGCCCGTACACCGAATCGCAGCTGGCAGACATACGCTACACGCAGCCAGGCAACACGATGTTCCTTGCACACAAGGCGCACCACCCACAGCAGCTGTCCCGAATCTCCGACACCAACTGGGTTCTCGCCAACATCCCGTTCATCTACAACGCGGTAAGTGATGTGACCTTCTCGAACGCGTTCATCACGTTCAAGCTCATCAACGGAAGTGTCAAGTTCGTTAAAGATCAGGAGTTCACGGTCACCACCGTTGCTGGCGTGATTGGTGTGATCTCTGGCCCTACGGGTGGCGTCTCACCCGGCAACGGACAAATCGCAGCCGTGGCCCGAATGCCGGGTCCAGCAGTCACCGAGACTTGGACCATCAAGTGCACATTCGCATCTGACTCCCGTCAAGAATGGTCAGTCATCGGGTCTGTGTCGGGTGCCGCCTCTGCCTACTGGCGCATTGGCAACTACCCACAGTCGGTCGCATCGTACGACCAACGTTTGTACTTTGGTGGATCGCCGCAATATCCACAGCACGTCTGGGGCTCTGGTGCTGGCGACTTCCTCAACATGACCGTTGGAAATCGTGAGAACGATGGTGTCATCTTGCAGATTCTGAGCAACGACCACGCTGCAATTCAGCACTTGGTGGGAGCACGAAACATCATGCCAATGACGACCTCGACAGAGTTCAGCTTGTCAGGCATCAACAACTCCTCAGTGTCTGGCATCGCATCGAACAGCGTCAAGGATCACACACGCCACGGAAGTTCAGCAGTCCGCCCGATTCGCATAGGTCGAGAGGTTGTCTTCGCCCAACGTGACGGCAAGAAGCTGCGTGCCATCAGCTACTCGGTGACGGAGGATGCGAACGTCGCTCCGGACATCACCATCTTCGCTGAGCACATGTCCCGCGCTGGCACCTTCACTGATATGACCTTCGCAGCTGCGCCAGACTACATCGCATGGATTGTCCGCAGCGACGGTCAGTTACTGTCCCTGACCCTTGCTCGTGACTACGAGACGACTGCTTGGGCACGCCACACCACGGATGGTTTGTTTGAATCTGTTGCATCCTTGCCGGGCGCCGGTGTTGACGACGTGTACTTCGTGGTCAAGCGAACCATCAATGGCGTAGAGAAGCGCTACGTCGAGATGTTTGACTATGAGGACGTCGATACGATCTATTCAGATTGCAGCGTCTATTACGCCGGCACCCCGATCGCCACCGTTCCTGGCTTCGACCACCTCGTCGGAAAAACACTGTCCATCGTCGCTGATGGAGTCGTGCACCCACCGCGCACAGTCAACGAAGACGGGGAGATCGAGCTTCAGCGGCCTGCTTCAACCGTGCTCGCTGGTCTGCCCTTCACCATGACGCTGGAAATGCTACACCCTGAATTCGGGGATGCGAACGCAACTTCGCAAGGCAAGAGGGTGATGATTACTGATGTGATCGTGCGATTCTTCGAGAGCGTCGCAGCGAAGGTCAATGGTGTTGAAGTCCTGCCCAGAAGCTTGAGTGACGGGCTTGACTCTGCACCAGACCCTTTCACAGGTGACAAGAAGATCAACGGCGCAAGCGGCTGGTCTTCACCTCACAACATCCTGATCCAGTCCGACAACCCGACGCCTCTAACGGTGCTTGGCGTGATCGTGCGCGGTGCAGTGAATTGATCTGACGCGTCCCTCTAAATAGTTCTCACAGAACAACGTGGGAACAATCAATGCACGTGAGACAAGCAGATCTTGGAGACATTCCAGCATTCGTGGCCATGGGCCGAGAAATGCACGGAGAGAGCATCTTCAGGGAATACGACTTCGACGAGCCAAAGCTGTACGAATACTTCCGCAACCTCATCGAGTCCGACTGGGGCATCGTGCACACCCTCGTCAAAGACGGTGAGGTCATTGGCGGATTTGCGGGCCTGATTTGGCCGCACTTCTTCGGCAACGACAAGCAGTCTGCAGACATTGCGCTCTTCATCACAGAACAGCACCGGGGCAGTCGAGCGGCAGTCTCGCTTCTGAAGGCATATGTTGAGGATGCGAAGGCCAAAGGTGCATCGCAAATCCTCATTGCCAACTCCACTGGGTTCGAACAGGAACGAGTCGTGCAGCTCTTCGAGTCTGTTGGCTTCCAAAAGGTCGGCGCCGTGCTCTCCATGCACGTGCCAAGGGGGGACAAGTAATGTGCGTAACAGCAGCAATCGCCGTAGTCGGCCTCGCCTCGTCCGCGATGTCAGCAAAGGCTCAATCAGACGCAGGAAAAGCACATGGCATTGAAGCTCGTATCGCTGGCAATGCAGCCGACTACGAAGGTCAGCTTGATCGTGCACTCCGCAACATGGAGGCGGACGACATCATGACTGCCGCTCAACAGGAAGCACACGACATTCGCAGGCAGCAAATGCAGATTCGTGGACAGATGTTGGTTGCTCAGTCTGGATCAGGCGTCGTCATCGGTGAAGGCTCTGCGCAAGCAGCAATGGACCAGCTCGACACGCTTGCAGCGTCAGACACGCTCGCAGCCCTTTACAGCGGCGTCAACAAAGCGGTATCCGTTCGTCATCAGGGCGAGATGAGCGCTCAAGCCGGACAAAACAACTTGCTTGCCGCGAATCGCAGCGCATCAAGCATCGAACGCGCATCCCGTCTCCAAGCCGCAGGCACGCTTCTTGGCGGCGTCGCGCAGGCTGGCGGTGCGTACTACAAGGCAACAAAATGATCAGAATTCCCGACAACACGCGCTCGTCTCCACTCACTCCAGGTGCAGGCGACCCCGGTCCAGACCCAACCAGAATCTTCGGCAACCGTAGTGAACAGTTTGCCAATCAGGCTTCAGTGCAGCGTGGCGTAGGTGGTGTGTCCAATCCGAATGCGGGCGCACCGTACGAGGCAGCAGCACGTGCCTTCCAGCAAGTTGGAAGTGCAGTCATCAGCACGCTTGAAGAAGTCGATGGCCTTCGAGCGGCGGAGGAGGACGGAAAAGCGAAGTTGATGTTCCTCGAAATCGAGAAGCGTGATGCAGCCCTGCGCAATCGTCTTGAGGCCGATCCCGAGTTTGCGAAGAAGACCACTACAGAGCAAGCTGACCTCTATGCTCTTGAGCGCGACATCGAAATCGACAAGGTCAAGATCGATACAGGCCTGAGTCACAAGCGTGTCGTCAAGAATGCGGACCTTGGAATCGAGCAGTACAAGACGCGTAGTGGCATTGAGTACCACGAGCGAGTCATCAAGCCACGGGTCGTCACTGAAGCCAAGATCAACGACCAGAAGAGTGATGGTCTCATCATTGATACGGTCACGCTGAACCCTACGCCCGAGAACGTGGCAAAAGCCGCAGCCAACATCGTCGAGCGCTACGGCGATCCTCGGTCCTACGCCATCTACGGCGCACACGGCGCGGTCGTCATGCGTGAAGCAGCCATCAAGCGCCTTGAACAGGCCACCCTTACCGGCTTCCAAGACACCATCGAGAAGTCACCGATTGCATCCTTCACGGGTGGCGAGATCACAGCTGAGAGCGCACAGTCTGGTGAAGTGTCCATGCGCATCAATGATCAAAAGTTCCGCTTCGGTAACGTGGTGGCCCAACTGCCACTCTCCGAACAGGAAAAGGCATTGCTCATCGACAAGGGAAACAAGTACATCGACGGCTTTGCCAAGAAGTCGATCAGTGACCACAACGCAGTGGTCAAGCAGCAGAACAAGGAACGTCTCGATGCGGTCCAAGACCAGCTTGACACGTGGTCCGTGCACTACGGAGTTCAGGCTCGACAAGGCCAGCTCACCGAGCGCACTGCGTACTCCGAGTTCCAGAAGCTCATCAACAACCCAGCGATCATGAACGATCCGCAAGCCGTGAAGAAGGCGTACCTGGCCTACGACAAGGTCTCCGACGAAATCAGCCAGCAACGACGCCATTCAGAGCGTCTTGCCAGTGAACGTAAGACCCGCCAGACCATTGCGGAAATGCGCATCAACAACGACGTGGCTGTAAGTGGTGGCTCGCTCGATCAAGTGTGGAAGAAGAACGGCACGCTCGATTCGTTCTTCGCCAACAACAACATGCTCAAGCCTGAACACCTTGACGGCATGGCAAAGGCAGGTGCAGTTCCCACGTCGGTCATTGGCTCCATTCGCAACGACTTAGCGAACCCTGATCCACAGATCAACGCACGTGGAATCGTCAACCTCATGGCGATCAAGAACCACTCGTCTAAGGCACAACAAGCCCTTTACAAGGAACTCCCGGACGAGTACGCAGGCGTCATCAACCGCTTGGACAACGGGCAGTCGCCGAAAGAAGCACTTGCCTTCCTCACGCGTCCACGTCAGACGCCCGACGTCGAGAAGAAGCTTCGTTCACAGGCAGATGCCAAGAAGCCGAAGGAAATCGCATTCAAGGCCATGAAGGAAGCTGGCTTCGACTCGGACAGGATGAGCATTGGCATGCAGGAGGAAGCCCTTGACCAATGGCGCGATGCGTACTCACGAGCAGGCGGTGACGAGAAACTTGCAAGCGATCTGTTCAGGCAGGACCTTGCCAAGAACAGAACGTGGGGTGTCTCCAAGTTCAGCGACAAGATCGAGAAGTACCCGCTGACCAATTTCACCGGCTCGAAGGACATCGCAACAGCCCTCATCAACAAGGATTTCCCAGAGACGGTCGGCAAGGAAGTATTTCCTGTCTACGGAGGAATCCGTTCGCACAACGGCGAGCAAGTCCCGACCTACGACATCTACATCAAGGGCGACGACGGCCTGATGAAGCGTCTCACCGACAACAACCGAGTCTTCTACACAACGAAGGAAGAACTCGGCGCAGTGATTCAAGAAGCCAAGACGAAGGCCATGGCTGCTGACATTGCGAAGGCTGAGAAGGCGAGGGAGAACGACCGTGTTGCAGAGCTACGTGGTCGCAGCAACGCTGATGCGCTGAAGAACAGACCACTCATGGACAAATTCGGAGACAAGAACTAAATGGCAATCCTCGACACAACGGCATGGGGCACGGCTGAGAACGATCCAGCTGCTCCGGCACCAGCGAAGGCCAAGACCCGTACAGGCTTTGTCGATGGTGTGAAAGCGACCTGGGCGCAGGAGTCCATCTGGGAGCCTAGCTTGGTCCGCTCCGTCACCGAGTATCCCTACGACGCATCGTTCGACTACAAGGAGTATCAGCAAGACGATTGGTCGCTAGTGGCAGGCGCACGCAACAAGGAGCATGCAGAGAACATCCTGTCGCAAGCCAAGAAGGAACGTGCCAACAGAGAGATCATGGACAACCAGCACTGGGCGCTTGGCATTGCCACCGACATGACCGTTGGCCTGACCAACCCGCTGAACTACATCGGACTTGGACCAGCAAAGACGATTGGTACGGCTGCACTCAAGGGTGCAGCAGGTGCGGTCATCGGTACTGCCGCAACTGAGCCATTGCTGCACTCTCGGCAAGTCACCCGCACATGGGAAGAATCAGCACTCAACGTGGCTGGCGCTGCCATCCTCGGTGCTCCACTTGGTGCAGGCGCAAAAGGAATCTCCAACAAGCTCGGCACTGGCTCGTGGTCGGACACGCCACCGACCACTCAGCCAACACAGCTCAACGAATCCATCCAGCAAGGCTACGGCGCTGACTCCATTGGTGCAGCTCGTGCTGCGAACAGAAACTTGATGGACTCGAAGGTGGCGCGACTGCCTGAGTGGATGACACGCTTTGCGCTCCTGGGCGACCTGACTCGATCAGCGAACCAGCGTCTGTCCACCTCGTCATTCCAGTCATCGAGGAATGCCGTCAACTTGCTTGCGCGGCAGAACCTTGCGACCTCCGAGAACTTGAGTGGGGTTGCGAACACGGTGCCTGTCGAAATCGGAGCCGGCCAACGCAATGCGGAATTGACCACGTCACTGATCACGGCAAACGAGAGCCTCGAATCGATGTGGATTGCGAAGGTGAAGAACGGCACGTACGACACGCGGACCATCATCAGCGAACTGAAGCGTCTTGATCCAACCGTTGGTGATGACTACAAGGTGACGCCACACACCTACCGCAAGTTGATGAAGCATTACATGGCCGATGCCGAAGGGTTCGGACTGCAGATGGATGAGGTCACGCTTGGTGTCAAGAACATCACCGGCAACAGACAAGGACTTGAAGCGGACTCGATTGACTGGGCCATGGTGAGCAAGGACAAGCTGATCGACATCGCCACGAACGAGCGTGTCATCAAGCCCGAGAACAGCATCGATGCCGTGCAGTTGAAGAAGCTTCGCAGTGAGCGTGCTGCATTCGCTGAGGAACTGACCAATGCCAAGCAAAATAAGCTGGCCAATTCGGACATCAATGCAATCAAGACGGCCATTGCCGACCACGATGCGCAGATCAACGTCCGCATGGCTGCGCTTGAGAAGCGTGTCGCTGACTACGAGTCGCTGGTTCCTTCATCGAAGACGCACAAGCTCGGATACGACGATGGCTCCTACTACATGTCCCGCGTGCCAGACAAGGGCAAGATTCTCGCAAATCGTGCCGCATGGGAGCAGGCTCTGATTCGTGGATGGGTTGAGCGCAATGGCATCGACACGTCCACCCCGGATGTGTACGCCGAAAAGTACCTCGAACTCCGAATCGTGGCGCAACGTGTCACCGACAAGCTGCTTGGCGATGACTTCACCGTTTCGATGGGTGAGCTGCAGGGCAGCATGGACTTGCCTGCCAACATCTTCAAGGACCGTACATTGGCCGTTGACGACCGACATGTTGTGGCCTTCATGCATGACGACGTTGTATCGACCGAGTTGTACTACTACTCCCAAGCCACCGTTGACCTGGAGCTTGCCAAGAGTGGTGTGAAGTTCGATGACCTCATCCGTGGGGTGCAAGACGAATTCAATCAACGTGTTGAGGACGTGTCAGCCAAGATTACCGACCCGAAGAAGAAGGCAGAGGCCATTCGTGAACTCGGTGTCGAGAAGGACAAGGACATCGAGCAGCTGAAGTACGTCATGAACCGCCTCAAGCGAAAGGGTGGTGGTGGCGACATCACTTCCAATTCGTTCACGAGCTGGGTCAACCGCGCAAACAAGGTTGCAGGTACTGCGCAGCTTGGTTCATCTGCTGTACCTACATCCCTTGGTGACATCGCCTCCGTTGGTAGGAATTTCGGTCACGCACGCACAACGTGGAACATCATCCGCGCAACCTTCGACTCTGACTTCCGCAAGGACATCATGGCGAACGCAAAGGAGATGGGTGTGCTCAGCGCACTCATCAACCAGCAAGTTCGGGACATGCACCTCAACGAATTGGCTAACCAATCCCTCGATCCGAATCAGGGCTTCAAGTCAGTAGGCCTGCAGCGACTCGATCACGGACTTGACAAGGTTGTCGATGTGTTCGGCAAGGCGTCGATGATTAACATCTGGGCAAAATCCGGTCGAGCCATCGCTTCCGTGTCAGCCACCCAGAACATCATCCACGCTGTGAACAAGGGCTGGAAGAGTCTGGATGCGACCTCGCGCATGGACTTTGCCAAGTTCTACCTCGACGAGGACATGTTTGACCGAATTGGAAAGCAGTTGAAGGCGCACGCTGACAACGCAGAGGGAATCCGCTTTGCTGGTGTTGAGAAGTGGGATGACGCAGAAGCTGTTCGAGTCTTCAAGGCATCCGTGTACGCAGCAACCGAACACGCTCTCAACCTGCCATCTGTGGGTACCGGCAGCAAGTGGCAGAACGACACATTGGCCGGTCGTGTCTTCATGCGCTTCAAGTCGTTCAACAACGCTGCGCATGAGTCCACGTTTCTCGCCGCACTGCAGAACCGTGAAGTCAGCCGTGTTGTCACGGGCACGCTGAACTACTCCTTCTGGGGTTTCGCTTCTCTGTACACCTACGACGCCATCACTGGCCGTGAGACAGACATGGACAAGTATTTTGGTGATGGTGAGGCGATGCAGAAGACGGCGTGGAAGGTGCTCACCCGTACTGGTGTGATGGCATCTGCGCAGGACGCATTTCACAATGCATCGAAGTTGGCTGGGTCGGACATCTCACCACTTGCAGAGGAATGGAGAAGCATCTTTCCGAAGGGACTGGAAGACGAACTGTTCCCGAAGTTCGAGGACTTGAGCACACCAGAGAAGCTGTTTGGGCCAACGTATGGATGGGCAAGCAAGGCGGTGTCCGGGATCAGCAGTGCGATTGGCGATGTGATCCATGGTGAAGCGCCTGAGAAAAATGCTGTCGCCGGTATCCGCAGCTCACTTCCAGGTCAAAACATCGCGTGGCTTCGTCGTGGTATCGACTACGTCGAAGAGTTCCTTGGTGGTCGCAAGGCTGATCGCTTCGCAGATCAGTAGTCGATTTACTAAATACGTGATGCCAACAACCGCATCACGTAATTGAAAACCAAGAAAGCACTCAACGGCAGTCAGAGTAGAGCGCAGCAACAGCATCGCATCACCGCGCCACAGCCAAACAGTGTCGGCCTGCGTACCCAGTTCACGAGCATCCCTCGGCGAATTGAGGCGATGCTCATCGCCTTCGTCAAAGACCCTCACAACTCCGACTTGATCCTGACTCGTGAAGAGTTGGACCTGAACCCAGCGACGAAGCTGCTACCGAACTCCGAGAAGGATTTGCTCGTCAAGCACTGGCCAGCATTTCAAGCAAACGCTTCAGTCGCCAAGGAAATCGGCGATGGCCGCAAGAACGCGATAAAGACGCTCAGCGCGGACCACAGGAACGCGGCACTCATCAAGCGCAAGAACGGCATTCGAGACTCGCTCACCGAGCCTGAGCAGCTTCGCGCAACTGCACACGTCTGCGCCAAAGTCTTCAAAGACACCGTCATCACGCTTGCTGCGGCAAAGCCACTCACCGAAGACACCGACGAACTCGAAATCGCTCTTTGGAAGAACCGTGAACAGCGCGCACGGTCCATGGCTCACTTCGCCAAGGTGTCGATTGACCTAGCACTCCGTCTGGAAGAGATCACCACTGACGAGATGCAGTCGGCTGGCCTTACAGATGAGGCCCAGCAAGCATTGAACGAGGCCGATTTGGAGCTACACAAGCTCGGGTTTGGGCACCTCTCAGCCTCAGACGTAGTGAACGATGGCGACGAGTAAGAAGACCATCGAACGATCGATCCTGAAGCTACCGACAAACCCTGCTCCGCCCAAGAAGGTCACATGCACCTTTCAACAGTTCTTCATGGTGTGGGCAAAGATGCCCGGACAGGAATGGGCTGTCCCTGCAGTCCACTTCCAAATCCTCGACTTCCTATCGAGCTACAAGAACTGGACCAACCGCACTGGCGTAGTTCAGATTTTCCGAGGCGTAGGCAAGTCCACCATCGTTGGTCTCTTCATCGTGTGGATGCTGACGCAAGACCCGACGCTTCGCTTCCTGATCGTGTCGAGCAACGACAGCATGGCCAAGCGCATGACCTCGGATGTGCAGGGCATTATCAGCCGCCATCCGTTGGCGGGCCACCTCAACTCCGGTGAGAACACGTGGCGTGACGGCACGTTGTTCGTTCACGGGCACACCGACAACCGTTCGCCGTCAGTACAAGCGAAGTCGATCGAATCTTCCATGACCGGGTCCCGTGCGGACTGGATCATCTACGACGACGTTGAAGACTCGGAGAACGTCCAGACCGAGTACCAGCGGGAGAAGCTTCGCCGCCAGCTTCGTGAACCTACCCACATCCTGATTCCTAAGACGGGTGTCGAACTGTTCGTTGGCACGCCGCACACGTGGGACTCGATCTACCCGGAAATATTGGGTGAGGCTGGCAAGGACCATCCATTCCGCAGTGGTGCCACCAGCTTGAAGGTGCCCGTGATGACGGAGGAAGCGGGCGAGTTTCCTGAACTCACTGGCAACCCGACATGGCCTGAACGCTTCTCGATGGAAGAAATCCTAAAGAAGCAGGCGGCATCAGGCACGAAGGGCAACTTCCTTTCGCAGTACCTCCTTGTCCCGTACAACCCAAAAGACACCGTACTCGACCCAACTCTGATCGCTGCCTACAAGCACGAGGTCGATGTTCATCAAGCCAACGGATCGATCCTTGCTCGCATTGGTGATCAGCGGGTTGTTGGCGTTTCAGCATGTTGGGACCCTTCAATGGGCACCGCGTCTGGAGACGATTCAGTGTTGGCAATCACTTTCACCGACGACGAAGGAAATTACTACCTACATCGACTAGTCAAGTTGATGGGCACACCTCAGCTGCAGGCTGAGAAAGCCATCGAGGTCATGAAGGAGTGTCATGTCACCCACGTGATCATCGAAAAGAACGGACCGGGCGCAGCGTTCCCATCCATCTTCCGTGAGCGTGCAGCTGGTAAGGGCGTCACTTGTGAAGAGCGAGTGGCAACGATCAAGAAGGAACTGAGGATCGTTCAAGCGTTTGAAGTGCGACTTGCGGGAGGTTTCATCCACGCGCACAGGTCCGTTCTGGACTCGCCTTTCTGGGGTCAGCTTCGAGACTTCAACCCAAACAGGAAAAGCAAGAAGGACGACTTCATCGACGCTGCAGCAATGACGGTCCTTGCGCAGCCGTTCCGTCTGAAAGCTGGTCACTTCGGGCAGCGCAGTTCGACATGGCAGCAGGGCGGTAGCGGTTCCATCGAAGTACCGATGGATGACCTCGCGTTCTAAGGACTCGGAATAAATACGTCTCACAACAAGAGGTGAGACATACATGCCCGTCCTACAACAGATTCCGATCAACGAATACACCGCGTCAGGCAGCGGCACAGTATTCCCCTACACCTTCAAGGTTCCCGACGAGGAGTCTCTGAAGGTGTTTATCGATGAGGTCCTGCAGCCATCCGGCTACGTCATCTCCGACATCGACAACAACCTGGGTGGCAACGTCACCTTCACAGTCCCACCGCCTGAAGACTCCATCGTCCGTCTTGAACGAAGCATTGCGCTCGTTCGTGAGACCGATTACATCGAAGGCGGCCCATTGCCAGCCGCAGTGCTCGACGGAGACTTTGACCGGCTGGTCATGATGGTGCAGGAGTTGGACGCAACCACGCTCAGGGCACAAGGTGGCTCTGGCACCGACGCATTTGGCAGGCGCATCACCAACGTCGGCACGCCGATTGATCCAACCGACGCGGTCACCAAGGGGTGGGCGGAGACAACCGGAGGTTCGTTCGTAGCGGATGCACTGGTGCACCGCAATGCAGCTGAGGACGCACGTGACTTGGCTGAGGATCAAGCTGAGTCCGCAATTGACAGCGCATCGGCCGCAACGGCCGCAATGGTTGGTGCATCTGGATTCCGGGAATTGACAGAAGACTTCGCAGACGCAGCAGCAGTCAGTGCAGCAGCAGCTTTGGCGAGTGAGGTGGCGGCGACAGCAAGCGAAGCAGCAGCTGCAGTGTCCGAGACCAATGCTGCAGCAAGTGAGGCGGCTGTGGCGGCTTCGGCAGCTGAGGCCGCATTGAGTGAAACAAATGCAGTGGCTAGCGAGGTAGCAGCAGCAACGTCAGCGGCTGAAGCGCTAGATCACATGGATGACGCAGCTGCCAGTGCAGCTGCAGCCGCGGCTGCAGCAGGCTCCATCGATACAAGCCAGCTTGTTCAGTTGACAGGAACCCAGACAGTCACGGGAGCCAAGACCTTCAACGATCTGACCGTTGTTACCGAGGCGGTTGATACATCGACTACCAAGGTTGCGAGTACTGCTTTTGCTGATCGCTTTCGAAGTCTCAAGCTGATTTCAACGGGTGCCACAACAGCGACCACAGCAGGACGCGGCGCGTTGTATGACGCAACTGGCGGCATCACGGTGCCAAACGCTGTCTTTGCGGCAGGTGACACCTTCACGATTTACAACGATACAGCTTCGAATCTGACGATCACTCAAGGTGCCAGTTTGACCCTGCGCCTTGTCGGAACTGCAACGACTGGGAATAGAACGCTCGCACAGCGTGGACTCGCTACGGTGGTCTTCCTCAGTTCGTCGGAGGCGGTAATTTCCGGTGGAGGTCTGTCGTAGTGGCGGGCATTCACAACATTCTTGCAGGCGCTGCGGGAGCGTTTGTCTTCACGCAGACCCTTAGCTCTGACACCGCCAACTACAACCTGCGTACCGCCGCGATAGCTGCGGGCTGGAACCAATTGCTGCCGCTACAAGCGAGCGTGACCGTAAGCAGCGGCATTGTCGTGAGCGCGAACAGCACGGGTGTTTATGCCTTCGACACCGGGACAACAGCGTACCCAGAAGGCTCTGGACTGAGCGTCAACACCACCGGCGCCTTCATCATCGGCATGGGTGGCGCAGCCGGGCAAGGCTCCCGCGCCCTCACGGGCAGCACCGCCGGACAGGCCGGCGCAGGGGGCGGCCCCGCTTTGCGAGTCAACCTGCCAACGACTTTTGACAACACCTCGGGGACCATCGGTGGCGGAGGTGGTGGAGGCGGTGGCGGCGCTGGGCGCATTGCCGCACAAAGCGACGGCAAGAACACCACCAGCGTGGTGGGTAACGGTGGCAACGGTGGCGGAGGGCGCACGGGCCGCACGAACAGCGCAGGCGCCGCTGCCTATTCAGTCTCATCCGGCAGCGCACCCGGCGCTGGGGCGGCGGGCACGTTCTCAGCAGCAGGTGGCGGAAGCGCGGGCACCACGCAAAGCTCTGGCTCGATGTCGGCGACTGGCGGCGCAGGAGGTGGCGGCGGTGGCTGGGGCTCGGCGGGATCGACGGGCGGGGCAGGGAGCATTGCCAATGGCACACCCGGAACCTACGGCGGACCTTACGGCGGTGGTGCTGCAGGCACAGCCATCGTCGGCAATTCAAACATTACATGGGTCAACACAGGCACCCGACTTGGAGCAATTACATGAGAGCGTTCGATTTCGAGATCAAGTCCGTAGACACGGCAAACGGCGTCATGAACGTCGAGTACATCGCAGAGGGTCACACTCCAGTTGAGGTTGGTGTTCGACTGCCGATGGAGGGTGAGGATGAGGATGCTCTGATTGAACTTGCTGCACCTCATGGCACGTGGGGTTTGCGCGAGTACTTGGCTGCGCCAAAGCAACTGCCAGTGGTCGGTCGCAAGGGTCGCTTTGAGATGCCTGAGCCTGTTGCATTTCCAGTAGCCGAAGTCCTGCAGGCACCTGAAATCGTCGTCAGGAAACGCGTGGTTGTATGAGCCACTTTTACTTCGAACGACTCAAGGTCTTTGGATGGATCGTCCATCGCAAGGAACTGTTTGCAGGCGAAACCTACACGGTCACTGTCGCTGACGACACGCTGCCTGAAGAGTCTGAAAACATCACGTTCTGGACGAAGGGCTTGGTCCTCGGAAAGCGTCAGGACGGCTATGAACCAGCAGCACGCGTGGCAGGATGCTTCAGCCTTGACTTTGCAAACATGAGTGCTGGGACCTTTACGTTTACCTGCATCGAGGACAGTGAGTGGTTCTGTGTGAACTCACGTGCGAACCGCAACGCGCTGCCAACGCTGACGCCGGTTCGACTGCCTGCTGGTGATGTGCTCGATCTGCCTGCGGGAACGCTGCTGTTCGTCTGTACTGGGACGCTGCGCACCGCTGCAGGTGATGTCGTTGCTGGTGATGAACTTGAACTGCTGAATCCAGCACAGGTGACAGCTGTTGAAGACGTGTACGGGCTGATCTTCGCTGAGGAACGAGCATGAGACACAAGGCGTGGATGAGCACGATTGCGTATTACGTTGGACTTGCCGCGTTGTTGACGTTGCCCCTACATGCTGGTTGGTTGGCGTGGGTCCCAGTGATCCTTGCCATTCAGCTCGTTGGTGGCCTGACTATCAGCGTGGGTTATCACCGTCTGTTCTGTCATGGTGCCTACCGAGCCTCACCGTTCTGGCACCGACTGTTCGCAGGACTGGGAGTGTTCTTCATGTACGGATCGCCGCTGCAATGGGCCGTGACACATGCTGCACACCACAAGCACTCAGACACAGACCTCGACCCGCACAACAAGGGCGCTAGGGCGTTGCTGACCAAGTCGTACAAGAACGTGCCTCTTGAACTTTGGAGAGCACGCAGGTTGCTGCGTACAGAGAAGAGACTTCATCAACTGGTGGACGGCTGGTACGTGCCATTGTGGTTTGGACTGTTCTTCACCATGCTGCTCATTTCGCCAACGTTCGTCGTCATGGCATATCTGCCTGCACTTGGCGTCGCTCACCTTGTCGGTGGGCTGCACAACGCGCTAAGTCACGACAGCAATGGCGCACGTGATCTGTGGTTCATGGAACTACTTGCACCAGCTGGTGGTGAATGGCTGCACGGAACTCATCACAAGAAGCCTGGACGTTATGACCTTCGCACTCGCTGGTACCACATTGACCCGGGTGCAACAGTGATCAACTGGATTCGCAAGTAGTGAGCTGACATTCCCTGCTTCCCACACCTGCCGAATAAGTAATAGAGCAATTGGCGGAAAGTTTCAGGGAGCAACATGGTCACAACCAACATAGAACTCGGTCCAGTCATTACGAAACTGCTGCTCATTGCAGTGGGTGGAGTGACTGCCGCAACGATGTGGATGGTCACGACCCTCTACAACCTTGACAAGCAAGCGTCAGCCAACACGGTCCAGCAAGCGTACGTCGTGGAACAGCAAAGGCAAATCCTCAACGAAGTGCGTGGCATCGCTACGGACCAATCCATCATGCGTGAAGAGATGAAGGACGTTCAAAGACGCCTTGGGTCGGTTGAGCGCAAGCTGGGAGTCGGATCGTGACTCTCGTCGAAAACTGGTGGAAGGCTTGGTCAATCCGCATCGCAGCTGCAGGGCTTGCACTGCCGGAAATCCTTCAGGTGATCGCCAACAACAGTGAACTGCTCGTGTTCCTTCCGCCTGACTGGCGCGGCTACATCTACATGGCTGCGCTGATCGGCGCAATCCTCGTACGGCCCATCAAACAGAAGAGCATGGAGCCGCACGAATTCGAGTAGCTACTTGCGCGTGGCCCCTCGTTGAATCACCCAATTGGCGGATATGCAAAACTGCCTTGTTCATAGCATTACCAGCTTCATGGAATGGGTGTTCACAGGGCGTCTGGTGTTGCCAGGCGCATGGACTGATTGTTCTGCCGGGCTCGGAGCAACTTGGCAGGTTTTCTAGCTCCGCAAACTCAACGAGGTGAAGATATGGCCGATCTAAAAGTCAACGAGGCACAGTGGACTGCCTTAACGAAGAAGCAGCAAGACGAAATCTTTCAAGGGCTGCTGTCCACAGGCGCACTCAAGGCGGAAGACAGAATTGTGGCTGACCCTCAGTCCGCTGAATTTGGCGAGGGCACAGTCATGGAGCCGATGTGGAATCCTATCAATGACCTAGTGAAGGGGCCATGCAAGGCTCTTTGCGATGCTACGGCTGCTGCTGCTGGGGCTTGGTGCGCGGCCAACACTGGTGGAGTTGCTTTGGCTGCATGCATGGCAGCTGCGGACGCAGCTCGTCGTGAGTGTCGAAAGCGTTGCTAGTACGACTACATGCGGAGCATGTGAAGGGACCTCGAAGGTCCCTTCATGGGGTCAACATGCTCTGCGCTGCTTGCCGGAGCGATTGCCAGAGAGTAGCTACATGCGAGTATCAAGCTGGTGTTTCGCAGCATACTCTCTGCCAGCTTGCTTGAAGATTATCGCTCGACCGTTGTAGCCCTTTGAGTCCGAAACCATCAGCTTTTCTTTCAGTCTTCCCACTGCAGTCTCAAACTGAAATTCTGACATTTTGGTGCGTGGTAGCAGCTGTGCTACATGCGCTGAATTTCCATACTTTGCAAGAGCTGCCAACACGGTCTCTTCATCATCACCTAGCTTGAGCGGGTGAACGACTGTCGCAGCGCTCTCCCTAGGCACTAGGGGTGGTGGCACTGCTGAGGGTTGTGCCTTGATTGCTTCTTGCTTCTTTGCACGTAACGTGAACCAATAGTCAAACACGAGGAAGCCGATCGCAAGTGAGGTGATCCACGCGACAGCGCGGGGGACTGCAATGGGTGCCCAGAGGAAATCGACAGAAGCGCCTAGCCAAATTGGTAGGTCACTCTTGATCGACTCAAGCAACCACACGATGGGTGTGAGGATGACCCCACCAATCACTGTGCCTAGTACTGTGTTTCTTAAGCTCATGCCCCGCTCCTTGTTGGCAGGCATGGTATCAACCCGGCACATGAGAAAGGGACCGTTGAGGTCCCTTCGTGGGGTGAATACGCTCAGTACTCTTGGGGCAGGAGGATGCAGGTCGAGGACCGATCCCACTCGGTGATCACGTAGACCCGGTGATGTTGGTCGGGCACGTGGTACATGCTGAGAATCCGATTCTCGGAGGTGACGGCCAGGTCATTGAGGCACTTGTCCTCCTTGCCCAAGTCACCCCAATCGCCGGTCGCATGGCGCTCAAGCAAGGTACCCGGATGGACACCTTGCTTCTCCAAAAGGGCCATGGCTCCCGGAGTTGCCACGACCCTGCCAAGCGGGAATTTCATTCCAAGAAGGTGAGGTACTTCCCGATCTTCTCTTGGAGTTTCCGGAGTTCGTCTGCGGAAACCTTCTTCTGCAGGACCATCCGGCCCAGTTGGTCATCGAGCCGTTCCACGAGCGGCTTTTGGACCTTAGGGGTCTTGGTGGTTTTTGCAGCGGGGGTGGAGTTGGTAGCCATCTTGAAGTCCTTTAGTCAGGGTATATCGATCAAAATCAACCGATAGACTAATACTATCTAGCTACCCAAGGACGGGCCAAAAAAGAGGCGGGTCGTTACACTTCTTCAGGGCTGCAAGCCCAATGGCTGTGCGGCTTCCAGCGAGGAGGCTGTATGCTTGTCCAGTGTTTGCAGCAGTTGAACTTCACTACAGGGACGGGTTTCGCATCAAGCCCGTGTGGCCTCCGCTCGTCGGTGAGCTAAGGACTGTGGAAGTGAAGGGCGTGCAGGTCCTGCACTTGATGAAGATGCACCACATGAACGGCGATGTCGAGGCACTTGCCCAGCTGTGGAAGCCGGAGTTTGCCCACATCGCCAGTTCCTACCTTTTCATGCGTGGCCTTGAGGCGAAGGGCACTGGGCCAGCTCGTCGATGGTGCGCGCAGACGTGGCGCTGCGAGCTGCTTACGCCTGGACAAGCAGCGGACTACTTCAAGCCCCGGATGGTCACGGGAGCACTGCCCTCGGCGTACGATACCGCGTAGGTTTGGAGGCCTATCTATGACCCTTGTAGGAAGTAAAACTAGCTGCTCAAACTGCGAATTCCTGTTGCCTGAAGCCAAGGATGTTGCAGATGCTGCAGCGCTTGCTGCCCAACCCTGCCCGTCCTGCGGTGGGTTTGGACGCACTATTGATGTCTCGATCATGGAGACGGCGACAGTGTTTGATGGCTATGGGATGAAGCTCAACCGTGTTGGCGTCAAGAAACCCGTTGTTGAAAGTTTCTCGAAGCCAAGCCTTTCGCGGAAGCTAGGGATGGTGTTCAAAACCCCGTGCAGTCCCCGATGGTTTGAAGGGCCGAGCCGAGGAACAATTGCGTCATGAAGAAGCAAGCCGAACTGGGACTGAACCTGAGCACAAGGCGCACACGCAAGGCCGTGTTGCTGGACGAGATGGAGCTGGTGGTGCCGTGGCGCGAACTCATTGGCTTGATCGCGGCAGCCTCGCCAGTGGCCAGCACGGGGCGCCCGCCGTTCGCACACGAAACCATGCTGCGTATTCATTTTTTGCAGCAGTGGTTTGGCCTGTCGGACTTGGCCATGGAAGAGGCCTTGTTCGAGACGCCGCTGTATCGTGACTTCGCTGGTCTCTCGGGCACAGAGCGCATCCCCGACCGCGTGAGCATCCTGCGCTTTCGCCACCTGCTCGAAGAGCACCAGCTCAGCCTGCAGATATTGGCCACCGTCAACAGCACGCTGGCAGCCAAAGGGTTGTTGCTCAAGAACGGCACGGCCATCGATGCCACGCTCATTGCCGCACCCAGCTCGACCAAGAACAGCGGCGGCGAGCGTGATCCCGAGATGCACCAGACCAAAAAGGGCAACCAATGGCACTTTGGAATGAAAGCGCATATCGGCGTAGACGCCGATTCGGGCCTGGTGCACACGGTGGTGGGCACGGCGGCCAATGTCAATGACGTGACGCAGGCCAGCGCGCTGGTGCACGGTGAAGAGAGCGATGTGTTTGCTGACGCGGGCTACCAAGGCGTGGCCAAGCGCGAAGAAGCGCAAGGCATCGAGGCCAACTGGCATGTGGCCATGCGCCCGGGCAAACGCAAAGCGCTGGACAAGGCCACGCCGATGGGGCGCGTGCTGGATGAGCTGGAGCATGTGAAGGCCAGCATCCGGGCCAAGGTGGAGCACCCGTTTCGAGTGATCAAGCGCCAGTTCGGGCATGTGAAGGTGCGCTACCGCGGGCTGATGAAGAACACGGCGCAACTGCACACGCTGTTCGCACTCTCCAACTTGTGGATGGCGCGGCACCGGCTTTTGCAGAGGGCGCAGGGATGAGTGCGCCTGCAGCGCGCCCAAGGGCCAGGATGAGGCCTCGAAAGGCCGAGAAATCGACCTCTGCAGTGTTGAAATCGATCGAAACGAGCACGGTAATTTCATGTCGCGAGATTCATGCGCTCAACGGCCTTCTCTGCGCCGGTTTTGAACACCATCCCT
>JAUSAI010000252.1 GCA_030652945.1 Caldisericota bacterium
CTCCAAATGCAGGGGCCGCCTGCGGGCTAGTACTAACCCGTAAAGGCGGCCGGGGACGTCGTCGGTCGGCGCTCAGGTCCGTGCTTAGAAACGGAAGTGCGAGAACGCCTTGTTCGCTTCGGCCATGCGGTGAACCTCGTCGCGCTTCTTGACGGCGCCGCCGCGGCCTTCGCTGGCCTCGAGCAGTTCGTTCGCCAGGCGCGCGGCCATCGACTTCTCACCGCGCTTGCGCGCGCTTTCCTTCAACCAGCGCATGGCCAGGGCCTGCCGGCGCACGGGGCGAACTTCCACGGGAACCTGGTAGTTCGCACCGCCGACGCGGCGGGACTTCACCTCGACCATCGGCTTGATGTTGTTCAGCGCCACCATGAAGATCTCCAGCGGATCCTTCTGGGCCTTCTTCTCGACTTGCTCGAGGGCACCGTAGATGATGCGCTCGGCGATGGCCTTCTTGCCCGACTCCATGATGACGTTCATGAACTTGGACAGGTCGATCGAGCCGAACTTCGGGTCGGGCAGGATCTCGCGCTTGGGTACTTCGCGGCGACGTGGCATGTCTATCTTCCTTCTTCGGTTTCAGTTGGCGCGCGCGTTGCCGCGCACACCGCGAAAGGCCATCAGGACCTTTCACTTACTCGGCCCACGCACAAGGCGCGGCCGCAAGGGTTCGGCTGTTTAGGCCTTTTTCGGGCGCTTGGCGCCGTACTTGGAACGCGACTGCTTGCGATCCTTGACGCCCTGCAGGTCGAGCGAGCCGCGCACGATGTGGTAGCGCACGCCCGGCAGGTCCTTCACACGGCCGCCGCGCACGAGCACGACGCTGTGCTCCTGCAGGTTGTGGCCTTCACCGCCGATGTAGCTGATGATCTCGAACCCGTTGGTCAGGCGCACCTTGGCGACCTTGCGCAGGGCCGAGTTCGGCTTCTTCGGCGTGGTGGTGTAGACGCGCGTGCAGACGCCGCGGCGCTGCGGGCTGTTCTGCATCGCAGGCGACTTGGATTTCGTGACTTCGACTTCACGGCCGAAGCGCACGAGCTGGTTGATGGTTGGCATTGGTTGCTTGTTCCCGTTTGAAGCTAACGCGGTCTTTTCGGGTCAGCGGGGGCTACAGGTGGCAGGCGCGCCGCGAGAAGATCACGGCAACGCGAGGTCAAGTGGGGCCCGGCATCAGCGGCCATTCACGGGGTGTCCAGTGTCCTGAAGCCCATGGCACGGCGCGGCAAAGTCTGCCGAAAAGCCTTCTAGTATATTCCGCGACGCCCACATCGGCAAGCCGACTGCCCAACTTGCCCTTCTCCCCCGAGCTCGACCCACCCGCAGTGGTGCTGGATACCAACACCGTGCTCGACTGGCTGGTGTTCGACGAGCCCTCCGTTGCAGCCGTTGCCGTTGCTGTTCAACGCGGGGCGCTGCGCTGGCTCGCATGCGCAACGATGCGAGAGGAACTCGCGTGCACCCTGACCTACCGCAGTCTGGCAAAGTGGAAACCCGACAGTGAGCGCGCGCTCTCAGTATTCGATCAGTACGCAATACTGTTTCCCTGTCCGCCCCCGGCGCCTTTGGACCTGCGCTGCAGTGACCCGGATGACCAGGTCTTCATCGACCTGGCGCTCAAACACCGTGCCAGCTGGCTGCTGACCCACGACCGCGCCCTGCTGCGTCTGGCCAAACGGGGCCGCCGGCACGGCGTCTGCATCACGCAGGCGCGGCACTGGCGGCCACCATGAAAAAGGGCGGCCCGCAGGCCGCCCTCGTGTGAAGCGAAGCGACGCCGGGCCTACTCGGCCGTATCCCCCGCCGCGGCAGCCGCGGCTGTGGCCGCGTCGACGTTGGCCATCTGCACCGCCGCCAGCTCTTCGGCTTCCTGCAGCGCAATCGCGCGACGCTCGCTCTCGTCCATCGCTTCCTTGGCCTTGCGCGCCTCGTGGAAGGCCATGCCGGTGCCGGCAGGGATCAGGCGGCCGACGATGACGTTTTCCTTCAGGCCACGCAGCTCGTCGCGCTTGCCCATGATGGCCGCCTCGGTGAGCACGCGCGTGGTTTCCTGGAAGGACGCCGCCGAGATGAAGCTGTCGGTCGACAGCGACGCCTTGGTGATGCCCAGCAGCACGTCGGCATGGGTCGCCGGGATCTTGCCCTCGCCGCGCAGGCGTTCGTTGGTGTTCAGCAGCTCGCTGCGTTCCACCTGTTCGCCGTTGATGTAGGACGAGTCACCGCAGTTCGTGATCTGCACGCGACGCAGCATCTGGCGCACGATCACCTCGATGTGCTTGTCGTTGATCTTGACGCCCTGGAGCCGGTATACTTCCTGGACTTCGTCCACCAGGTAGCGGGCCAGGTCCTTCAAACCGCTGATGTTGAGAATGTCATGCGGGTTGGGGGAACCGTCCATCAGGGGGTTGCCGGCCAGCACATAATCCCCTTCCTCCACGGCCACGTGTTTTCCCTTGGGGATCAGGTATTCCTTGGGTTTCCCCACTTCCGGGGTGACCACGATCTTCCGTTTCCCCTTGACGTGCTTCCCGAACGACACCACCCCGCCGATTTCGCTGATGATGGCGGTTTCTTTGGGCTTGCGCACTTCAAAAAGTTCCGCCACCCGGGGCAGGCCCCCGGTGATGTCCTTGGTCTTGGTGGTCTCCCGGGGGATCTTGGCGATGACGTCCCCGGGAAACACCTGGTCGCCCTCGTTGACCATGATGATGGCCCCCACCGGCATGAAGTAGCGGGCCGAAGCCGGGGACCCGGGAATCCGGACGGTCTGGCCCCCTATGTCCTTCACGGAAATGCGGGGGCGCAGTTCCGTATCCTTGCTATCCTTGCTATCCTTGCTATCCTTGCGATCCACGATGAGGCGGGAGGATTTGCCCGTGACCGGGTCCACCCGTTCTTGCACCGAGACATTTTCAATAATGTCGCCGAACTTGAGGGTCCCGCCCACTTCCGTGAGCATGGCGTTGGTGAAGGGGTCCCACTCCGCCAGAATTTTTCCGGCCGCCACCTCGTCACCATCCTTCACATTGAGGTGCGCGCCGTAGGTCAATGGATACCTTTCCCGCTCCACCCCCTTGTCGGTAAGGATAACCAGCTCCGCCAGGCGGCTCAGGTTTACCAGGTTGCCGTTCCGGTCAACCGCCGATTTCATGGGGCAAGGGATTTCCTTCTTGGAATCAACGAAGTTTTCAAAGCGTATGATTCCCCGGCCCCGGCCCACGTGGACGCTCTGTTCCACCCGCCGGGAGGCCGTGCCGCCGATATGGAAGGTCCGCATGGTCAGCTGGGTACCGGGCTCGCCGATGCTCTGGGCCGCCAGGATGCCGATGGCCTCGCCCATGGACACCGTGGTGCCGTGTCCCAGGTCCCGGCCATAGCACTTGGCGCACACCCCCCGCCGCGTCTGACAGGTCAGCACCGACCGGATTTGCACGCCCTTCTTCTCGTCCTGGCCCAGGCCCGAGTCTTCGATGCGCAGCGAGGCGTCCTCGTCAATCTCCTCGTTGGCCATGACCAGCACTTCGCCGGTGTGGGGGTCGATGATGTCTTCCAGGGCCACCCGGCCCAGGACCCGGTCGCCCACCCGCTCGATGATCTCGCCGCCCTCCACCAGGGGCTTGACATAGATGCCGTCGATGGTGCCGCAGTCGTCTTCGGTGATGACCGCATCCTGGGCCACGTCCACCAGCCGCCGGGTCAGGTACCCGGAGTTGGCGGTCTTTAAAGCCGTATCCGCCAGACCTTTCCGGGCGCCGTGGGTCGAAATGAAGTACTGCAGCACCGAGAGGCCTTCCCGGAAGTTGGCGGTGATGGGAGTCTCGATGATTTCACCCGAGGGTTTGGCCATCAAGCCCCGCATACCGGCCAGCTGCCGCATCTGGTCCTTGCTGCCCCGGGCGCCGGAGTCGGCCATCATGAAGACCGGGTTAAAGGAGGCCACCTCTTCCTGGCGGACGATGGTCTGACCCGGTTTATCCGGGTCGGGCTCTTCCACCGCGATCACCTCCCGGGCCATCTCCGCCATCATCTCGGCGGCGATCTCGTCGGTGGCCTTGGCCCAGATGTCCACCACCTTGTTGTATTTTTCACCCTCGGTTATGAGACCTTCCTGGTACTGTTCCTCCACCTGGCTCACTTCGGTCTGGGATAGGCCCAGGATTTCCGGTTTGCGGCTGGGGATCACCATGTCCTGGATGCAGATGGAGATGCCCGCCTGGGTGGCGTACTTGTACCCCAAATTCTTCAGTTGGTCCGCAAAGATGACCGTCTGCTTGATGCCGCAGGTGCGGTAGCCCACCGAGACGAGCTTGCGGATCTCCTTTTTGGTCATGGTGCCGTTGATCAGGTCAAAGGGGAGCCCCTCGGGGAGAATCTCCCGGAGGATCACCCGGCCCACCGTGGTCTGGTAAATCTTGCCGTCGATCCTCACCGGGATCCGGGCCTGGAGATGCACTGCGCCCTGGTCGTAGGCCACCCGCACCTCCTCGGGAGAGGCGTAGGGCAGGGGTTTCTTGCCGTTGATGTCCACCCGCTCGCCTTTGGCGAAGGGGCGTTCCCGGGTAAGGTAGTAGAGCCCCAGCACGATATCCTGGGTGGGATTGATGATGGGGTCCCCGTTGGCCGGGCTCAGGATGTTATTGGTAGACATCATCAGGGCCCGGGCCTCGATCTGGGCCTCGATGGACAACGGCACGTGCACCGCCATCTGATCGCCGTCAAAGTCGGCGTTGAAGGCGGTACAGACCAGGGGATGCAGCTGGATGGCCTTGCCTTCGATGAGCAGCGGCTCAAAGGCCTGGATCCCCAGCCGGTGCAAAGTAGGGGCCCGGTTGAGCATCACCGGGTGCTCCCGCACCTCTTCGTCCAGGCTATCCCAGACTTCCGGAGTCTCACGGTCCACCAGGCGCTTGGCCACCTTGATGGTAGTGGCATAGCCCTTGGCCACCAGCTTGTGGAAGATGAAGGGCTTAAAGAGCTCCAGGGCCATCTGCTTGGGCAGGCCGCACTGGTGCAGCCGCAACTCCGGCCCGATGACGATCACCGAGCGCCCGGAATAATCCACCCGTTTCCCCAGGAGGTTCTGGC
>JAUSAI010000254.1 GCA_030652945.1 Caldisericota bacterium
GACAGAACGCTCTCAAGAACACCCGTCTTGACGAAGTCGCCCAGGGCTTCCTTCATGCTGACGCCGGCGACGATGACCCATCCGGCCGACGGGACCAACCGTGCAACCCCCATCATCGACTGCCCTTGAGGATCCGAGTACGATCCCGGCGAGAGAGTACCCTGGATTGCAGAAGAGAAGAACTGTTGGGTATTCAGAACCTGGACGCCGGTGTCTCCGACGGGAAGTGCCAAATCGGGTGTGTAGATGATCTCGATGCCGGTACCAGCATCCTGGTCCGCGGTGCTCCGGCGCAGGAGGACGGTCTCACCAGTGTTCATGAGCGGGGCAGCAATAGTGAGCGTGCCGAACAGGGTCGTCTTCGGGTCGGCCAGTGCCACGACCGCTCCGGCCGGGACACCCGAAGGATCGAAGACCGGGCCGACGTATCCTACAAGAACGTGCCCATCGCTATCCACGAAGACGTCAATGAACTGCGGTTTGCCTGTGGCGAGAGCTGTCACGACAAGTCCTTCGAGGTGGGGAACCACATGCCGCGCATCCGGCAGTGCCACAATCGGGATTCCCTGCGATGTTGTCAACATGACCTGTGAATACCTGTAGTTGCTGCGTGCCGATTCAAAGATGTTGAGCAGGCGGTCCTGCAGCGTTGGTTCCCCTGGGATCACGACTGGCGTCTGTCCAAGCCCCAATTGGCTGGCAGACCTGGTGTGTGCCAGGACGACGACGTTCCCGAGCTGCTGCTGGATGTCCCCATCCAGCGCGGAAGCCTTCTCGTCCGCGACGGCCGACAGCATCCGGTTCCAGTCATCCCCGGTGTCTCTTCGCTGTACGCTGAGGACGACGACCAGCATGATCCCTACGATGACGTTCGTACACAGCAGCAGTATCCAGAATCGGGTTCGTGAGCCTATGCGCGAATCAACATGCGACTTCTTCGTTCGTTCTCGCTGCATTGAAGGCCCCCCTTCCCAGCACTAGTCTACTTGGAACTAGCTGACACTAGTACTAGTTTACTCACAACTGTGGGGGACGTCCATATGCATCCGCAAGATCCCG
>JAUSAI010000255.1 GCA_030652945.1 Caldisericota bacterium
GCCCCAGCTCGTCGACGTCAAAGCACTTCGGGGAGATCCTTCGGACAACATTCCCGGCGTTCGCGGCATCGGCGAGAAGACGGCACTGAAACTCATTGGCGAGTACGGGTCCATCGACGCCCTTCTGCTTGACGGCGGACCGGAACGCTACAGATCTCTGCTGGCGGAGAACCGCGACCTCATCCTTCGCAATCGGGAGCTTGTCACTATTCAGTCATCGCTCGATGAACAGACCGCGCTGCCTGATTTGGAGCGTCATCAACCTGACGAGGCGCGATTGGGACCGATTCTGCGCCACCTTGCTCTCCAGAACCTCGCAAAACGCGTGAACAAGCTGTTTGGTGTCAGCGTTGATGCCGCTCCGGCCAAGGCAGTGGATGAGCTGCCTCCGTTCCCGTCGTCGTCACCACCTGCCAGTGTCCAGCCCACGGAAACACAGGACGACCGCCAGGCCGCAGTGGTGGTTCCCGAGCCAGATGGCACTGGTTGTACTATCACGATTCACTCGCGGCACGGGAGTTCCACCGTTCACTCTCCGTCCCTGTTCGGCACCGGGTCAGCACTACCGGCGTCGACTTGGGGCGACACGACAACCTATCTGTATGACAGCAAGAAGACGGCGAAAACACTGGAGAAGTGCGACCTCACGATCCCCACGAACTTGAGAGACATCATGCTGTCTCAGTACCTGCTTGATCCCGACCGGGGAGCCTCACCCCTCGACCAGATTGCCGCAGCGTACGGCCTTTCTCCGACTGTCGCGACGGCGGACGCGCAGGCTGAACTCATCCATCAACTGTCGTACCGTGTCGACAAGGCTTTGGAGCAGTACGGTCTCGAGGAAGCTCTCCTTCGTATGGAGATGCCGTTTGCCGGAGTCCTTGCGCGCATGGAACTCGCGGGCATTCGCGTCGACACGCTCTATCTGCGTGATTTCGGGGCGCAGCTCGGCATTCGCATCGCGGAGATCGAACGACAGGCATACGACCTCCTCGGGACGCACGCGTACAGCCTCCAGTCGCCGAAACAGCTCGGCGTCCTGCTGTACGATGTCCTGGGCCTGGCTGCGTCGAAACGCACCAAGACTGGCCTTAGCACGGATGTCGAGTCCCTTGCCGCGATTCGTGACCGTCACCCCGTTGTCCCTCTCATTCTCGAGCTTCGTCAGCTCACGAAGATCAAGGGAACGTATGCGGATGCACTTGTGCGGTTTGTGGAAGCTGACGGCAGGATCCATCCGACATTCCTGCAGACCGGCACGTCCACAGGGCGCCTCAGCTGTGTCGACCCCAATCTTCAGAATATCCCTGTCAAGACCGAAGCCGGCCGGCAAATCCAGCGCGCATTCCTGGCTGGTCAACCAGGAGGAGTGCTCATCTCCGCTGACTACTCGCAGATCGACTTGCGGATGCTTGCCCACCTGTCCGGTGACGAGAACCTCTCCCAAGCCTTCCTCCAGGGTGAGGACATTCATCTGCACACGGCGTCACAGATCTTCGGCGTCGACGAATCAGCGGTGACCCCGGAGATGCGCAAACGCGCAAAGACCATCAACTTCGGCATCGTCTATGGCATCTCGCCATTCGGCCTCTCTCGCCAACTGGGCATCACTGGCGAAGAAGCCGCTACCTACATCGCCCGCTATATGGAACGGTTCCCGGGTATCGGCGCGTACCACCAGCGGGTCATCACGGCTGCGGAGCGCGTTGGATATGTCACAACCATTCTCGGTCGCCTGCGCAGGGTCCCGCACATTAGCAGTCCGAACAGCACCGAGAAGCAGGAGGCCGTTCGCCAGGGCTTCAACGCCGTCATTCAAGGCAGTTCAGCCGACGTCATCAAGATGGCGATGATACATCTTGCTGAGGACCTCAGGCCGCTCCAGGCTCGCATGGTTCTTCAGATCCACGACGAAATCATCCTCGACTGTCCCGCGTCCGAGACGGAAGTGGTGAAAGAGCTTGTGAAGAAGAACATGGAGTCTGCGCTTCACCTTTCTGTTCCACTAATCGCCAACGTCGTGGCCGGCCCGAATCTCAGGGATCTCGCATGAACACTGTCATCGGACTCACGGGCAACATCGCTTCAGGAAAGAGCATGGTGTCGGAAATCCTCCGCGAATTTGGCGCAACGATTCTAGATGCCGACCTTATCGGCAAACGCGTGTTGGCGGAGAACATCGATGGAGCTCTTGAACAGGTGCGTACGTCCTTTGGCCCTCGCGTGTTCGACGGCAGGAAGCTGGTCCGGCGCCGCCTGGCAAATGCAGTGTTTGGGCATCCTGACCTGCTCCGTACGCTGAACAGCATCATGGTACCTATCATGACACGGCTGATCTCCGCCGAACTGCTCCGCTTGCGTCAATCCGGCCACACCGTTGTTCTCGATGCAGCCATCCTTGTGGAAGCCGGCTGGCAGGATCTGGTCGACGAAGTGTGGGTGGTCCGGGCATCCAAGGAGGATCAGCTTGCACGCCTGATGACGCGCGACAACCTCTCGCGCAACGAGGCTATCAACCGCATCGAAGCGCAGATGCCGCTGGAAGAGAAGCTGCGCCATGCAGACGTGATCATCGACAACACCACGGACGTGAAGGCGACGCGGCAACAGGTGGAGATCCAGTGGACAAGAAACTCTCAGAACCGCTAAGCTACTCCCGCATTTCGACGTTCTACGAGTGTCCCCAGCAATACGAGTTCAAGTACGTCAAGAAGATCGAGACGCCGCCGCACTGGTACTTCAGCTACGGGAAGAGCATCCACGCAGTTCTGGAGCGACTCCTTCAGTGCCATGTCGGTCCTGACTCGTGCCTCTATGCCGGCACCGGAGAACTCTTTGGAACGTCGCTCCAGCAGATGCTGGAAGAGGTCTGGCTGCATGAGGGATACCAGAGCCCCGAATCAGAGGCCAGGTACCACCGGGAAGCCCTGCGCGTCTTGACGGGCTTCTTCCCCATCTTCCAGGCGACGTGGCAGGAGATGCTGTATACCGAGCGCCTGATCACTACGGAAGTGGATGGCATCCCATTCACCGGCATCGTAGACCGCATCGACCGCATCGCTGAAGGACTGTACCGCATCGTCGACTACAAGTCGTCCCGGCCCCGCGAAGTCGCGACGCTCAAGTCCCATCGGTTCCAGGTTGCCCTGTACGCCGCCGCCTTGGCGCAGGATGCCGAATTCAGGGAAGCGCGTTTCGTGCTTCAGACCTACTACCTGCGGGAGAATCTGAAGGCAGAACTGAACGGCGATGCCGAGGAATACATCGCCAAATCAAGACAGGTCCTGGTCAAGGCTGCTTCACACATAGCCAGGGGCGACTTCAGAGGCCGAAGGTCCAGCAAATGCTTCTCCTGTGACTTCCGCAACATCTGTCCGGTGTTCAAGAGAAGCTGAAGGGCTGTCGAACGCACACACAACAAGAGCCCCGGGCCATAGGGCCGGGGGCTCGCGTAGACTGAGCATCCCTGCTACATCTTGCTCTTGATCAAGTCTCCAAGGCGGCGCACGCCCTCGACGATACGTTCGGGCTCCACGGCGCTGAAGTTGAGCCGCATGTGGCAATTGTCATTGCGATGCGGGTAGAAGGCGATGCCCACGACATAGGCAACCTTGGCATTGATGGCCTCACGGAACATGGCTGTGGTGTCGATGCAGTCCGGAGCCTTCACCCACACGAACAGGCCTCCCTGTGGATTCGTCCAGGATGCGCCGGCCGGGAAATACTGGTTCAGGGCCTCGATCATGGCGTCCTTCTTCTTCGCGTACTCGCGCTGAATGATCTGGACATACTCGTCGAGCCAGCCCCTGCTGATGAATTCGTATGCGATGTACTGGGTAATGGTAGGCGAGCAGAGGTCGGCCGCCTGCTTGCCGACAATGATCTTGCTGAGGACATCCTCGCGCGCCACGATCCACCCCAGTCTCAAACCCGGGAAGCTGATCTTGGAGAACGTCCGCAGGGCAACCACGTGTTCCATGCCACCGAGCGCGAGCAATGACGGCAGGCGCTCCCCTTCGAACCGGACTTCACCATACGGGTCGTCCTCGATAACCAGCAGGCTATAGTCTCTTGCCAGCTGAATAAGCCTCTTTCGACGCTCCAGCGACAGGGTAACGCCGGCGGGATTATGGAAGTTCGGGCAGGTATACAGGAACTTGGGGCGCACATGGGATGCCTGCAATTCCTTGAGCTTCTCTTCCAGCATGTCCACCTGCAGTCCGTCCCCATCAAGGGGTACTGTGCAGAACTTGGCCTGCATACTGCCGAATGCCTGCAGTGCTCCCAGATAGGATGGGTCCTCGACGATGATGGTGTCCCCGGGGTCGACGAAGACTTGGGCGACAAGGCTCAGGCCCTGCTGTGATGCTGTCGAAATGACAACGTTCTCAAGCCCGACATCACGGACTCCCTCATTCGCCATGCGTTCGATAAGCAGGTTTCGAAGCTTCTTGATCCCTTCGGTAGATCCGTATTGCAGCGCCTTCTTGCCGTATTCCTTGAGAGCAAATGAACTGGCTTCAATGACTCTGTCGATTGGGAAGAATCGGTCGTCCGGCATGCCTCCAGCCAAGGATATAATCTCGGGGCTGTCCACCAGTTTGAGCAGTTCTCTGATCTCTGATGGCCTGAACCCCTTCGCCCGTTCCGAGAACAACTGCCCTGCGTCCAACGACATTGGCGCCTCCATGTGAGATATCATTTTCGGCAATGAACCACCACTGACAAGTGGTTGGCCACTTACCAATGAAGTATATCGCGATTCAAACGAACAGGAAGCCCGCAGTGACGCGGGCTCGCTTCCTTGATATGTGCAGTGCGGGCTAGAGTCCGATGTCGGCAGCAATGCCCTTCATGGCCGTCAGGCACAGCGACACGAACCTGTAAAGGTCGATACCTAGTTCCTGACACGACAGGATCTGGTCCCTGTTGGCTCCGGCGGCGAAGCGCTTCTCTTTGAACCGGAGCATGACGAAGTCCGTATCGACGAGGTCCAGCCTCTTCTCGGGGCGGACGAGAGCACAGGCGACAATCAAGCCGGAAATGGGGTCAGCGGCATACAGGGCCTTGTCCATCATGCTCTTGCGCGGCAGTCGGTGACGTTCGTTGTGGACACGCACGGCATAGCAGATATCCTCGGACAAGCCCATCATGTGCAACTGCTCCGACCCGACGATGCTGTGCAGGTTCGGCGTATCCTTCGTTTCCACATAGTCAATATCATGAACGAGTCCGGCGATACCCCACTTGTCAGCGTCTTCGTGAAAGTGCTCCGCTAGCGTGCGCATGATTGCCTCGACAGCCAGCATGTGATTCGTCAGGTTCTGCGACGGCGACCTCTCGACCACTATCCGATAGAGTTCGTCGCGATTCATCGACTAGGTCTCCGTTGGTTTCGATGTCGAAGGGTCTTCGGCAGCTTCTCGCCCGTCCGCGACAACTACGTCCCTGCCTTCCTCCTCGAGTGGTTCAACGACCGGCTTACCAGACTCCTGCTCGGCAACGTCCTCGCCTTCCTCGGCACGTGACTCGAGGACCGGCTCACCAGACTCCGGCTCGACAGACTCGTGCTCCGCCAATCTCAGTGCTCGGGACTTGCGCATGCCAAACCACGCTGCCAGTGCGAGCGCAATGACAAAACCGTAGTTCAGCGCGTAGAAGAGAACTGACAACGCCGGGTTGATCCATGCCGGAAGCTGAAACTCGGGATTCTGTGCCGCGTAGTTGCCCAGCCAGTAGGAAATGAAACTGCCGAGCAACAGCTGGAGCACCTGATAGGCCGTCAGAAACGCTGTCGCGACGAGCAGAAACAGGCTGGTTCTACTGCCATCTGCCCGATGGTATCGAGCGGAGAAAACCATCGCTGTCACGGCTGCAGCGACGAACGCCAGCGTCAGGAAGAAGTCCAGCGTGAACATGGCACTGAATGGGATCATGATGCACCACCCTTATGATTGGATTTCCTCGGCTTGGCCGCCGCCTTGCCGGAAGGTTTCGTTGCTGCCCTTGGAGTCTTCTTCGTCACTGTCGGGCGTTCGCCCGTGGACGTGGCGACCGGGCGAGATGTCGTGGCGACGATGTCTGGCGTGCCCTTCTTCCGGGGACTCTTCCCCGCCCGCCGTGGTCGATTAAGGAACTCGAACTCGACGCGTCCCTTCTCGCCGATCTTCAGGTAAGCAGAAAACGGTTTGTTGTAGCGAGAGATGAAATCCTCGATGAGAGGAGTCTTTCCCTCAGCCAGCAAACTGCGTGCAGTCACACGGTCAATGTTCTTGCCCGCGTACGTCTTCTTCATCTGGAAGCGACAGCCCGTATCGCTGCACCGGTAGTGGTCGGTGCTCTCTACGACCGTTCCCTGGCAAATCGGGCACCTGCCCAGGGCTTCAGCGTTGACGATCTCCTCTGACGCAGGATCATTGCCTTCTCTGCCGGCAAACTCCCACTCCAAGTTTCCGTCCGGCTTCAGGGTAAGGCGGGCATCAAACTTGAAACCGCGCTTGCTGACAAAACCCTGCAGCATGTCCGTCTTCCGGTCAGCAATGAGCTGAGTCACCTCGGCCCTCGACATCGGCCGGCGAAGGATGGTCTTGGGGATGCCGAATCTGCAGTCCGTCTTCTTGCGCCCGTGGTGTTCGCAGACGTACGATGCGGGCCGTTCAAACACATGGCCTCCACACAGAGGACAGTCTCCGATTGCTTCCGTCGATTCCACCCCTATCTGTGTTTCGGTTTCATAGTTCTTGATCTTGTCGACCATCTGGCGGGTAAACGCCTCAATGCGCTTCATGAACTCGCCGCTCTTGAGAGAGCCCTTTTCGATTTCGCGCAGGTTCATCTCCCATTCGCCGGTCAGGTCCGGAAGAACGAGTTCGGACAGCTTGATGGTCTCTAGCAGGTCAATGAGGTCGATACCGCGCTTCGTCGCGACGAGACTCCGCGCCCTTCGCTCGACCATGCCGGTCCGAATGAGCTTCTCCAGAATCTCGGCCCTGGTTGCGGGCGTGCCGAGCCCCCGCTCCTTCATCGCTTCGGCGACATCCTCATCGTCGACCAGCTTGCCCGCCGTCTCCATGGCGGCGATGATGGACGCATCAGTGAAGCGCGGAGGAGCCTTTGTCAGTTTCTTCTCGGCGCCGATATCGTACGTCTGCACCTTGGCACCTTCGCGCAAGACGGGCAGGTCCCGGGTGTCTGCATCGCGCGGAGCGACCTCCAGCCATCCCTGTTCCAGAAGGACTCGACCATCGCTTCCAAACATCTCGCCCTGCACAACTGTCTCGACGTGGGTCAACATGAACCTGGCGTCAGGGTAGAACTGCGCCAGGAATCTGCGAACGACGAGGTCATAGACGACGCTCTCGTCGTGCCCCAGCGAGGATCTGTCGATGCGCGTTCCTGTGGGAATGATGGCGTAGTGATCGCTCACTTTGGCATCGTCGAAAACGAACCCTCTCATGGACCAGCGTTCGCGCAGGATGTGGTTCACATACTCCGCGTACTCGTCCGTCCCAAGGTCCTTGAGAACGATAGACACTTCCTTCTTCAGCGCCTTCGGCAGGAACTTGCTGTCCGTCCTCGGATAGGTGATGGCACGCTTTTCTTCATACAGCGACTGCGCCGCCTTCAGTGTCCGGCTGGCGCTGAGGCCAAACAGCGTATTTGCCTCCCGCTGAAGCAGCCCAAGGTCAAGAAGGTACGGTACCGCCATGCGGTTCTCCTTCTGCACGACGGAGGAGATAGTGCCCTGGCGGCGTTCACAACGCGCAACGATATCCTCGGCAGCTCCCTGGTCGCTCAGACGCGACTCTGAGCCGCGATGCCAGAGCCCCTGGTAGACCGGTTCTCCTTGGGGGACCACCTTGAACTTCGCGGTCACCTCGAAATACGGCTCCGCCGTAAACGCAAGTACTTCCTTCTCCTTCTTCGCTATCAGCGCCAGGACTGGTGTCTGTACACGGCCGACGGTTACCAGTGATCCGTTGCGCCGGGTCAGGCCACGAGTCGCATTGATACCGACCAGCCAGTCAGACTGCGAGCGCGCTAGTGCAGCACGCCCAAGGTCATCATACGATTCCTCCGGCTTTATGCGGCTGAACCCCTCGCGGATGCTCTCCTCGGTATAGGACGACAGCCAGAGACGCGATGAGGGTTTCGTCGCCTTGGCATGGCTATATATGTTGCGGAAGATGAGCTCCCCTTCACGGCCAGCATCACACGCATTGATGACTTCTTCGACCTCATCGGAGACGAGCAGCTTGCGAAGTGCGCCAAATCTCTGTTCGGCACCTTCAAGGACAGCGAACCTGAATTTCTCGGGAATGATGGGCAGATTGGCCAGCAGCCACTGCTTGTTCTTCTTGTCGTAGTCTTCGGGTTCGGCGAGCCCGACGAGGTGTCCCACTGCCCATGATACGATGTAGTGGTCACCTTCATAGTACTCGCGGGTCTTCTTGCAGTGATCAATCACTGCGGCAAGCTGTTCCGCGACGCTGGGTTTCTCTGCTATGACAAGCTTCTTCACGAAGGCTCCTTGAGGCTCTGAGGCCGTAACGGCACCTATTATACACGCAATATACCCCGGACAAGGGTCCGGGGTATTCGCAGTCTTATACGTTGTCTACAGCTATTTGGCCGATACGTTGGTTGCCTGGGGGCCCTTCTCTCCTTCTACGACGTCGAACTCCACGGCATCCCCATCCTTCAGCGACTTGAACCCTTCTTGGCTGACAATGGCAGAAAAGTGGACAAAGACGTCCGTGCCCCCGTCATCGCGCGTGATGAATCCATAGCCCTTCTGAGCGTTGAACCACTTGACCTTGCCTGTGAGCATGTCCACCCTCCAGCATCGTCATTGTCTCCAGCTCTATGGCTGTGACTCTGATTCTAGGGTCAGACCGACCAATGTCAAACCGGTGCCTTCCGGCACGACCCCATCAGAAACGCACGCGCCTTCCTTTGCGCAGGAGAGAGGTCGGGTAGAATGTCCCTCGCCAGTAGACGCCTCCCCGAAACGTCCCCAGCAGCCCCGCCCTCAGCATCAGGACCCCGTTCATGAGCGCTCCGACGGGCTGCGCCATGGCAGGCAGGACTCCTCCGCCCCACCAGGTGGTCAGCATGATGCACGTGGCTTGTGCAACCATCAGCAGGGCCACCCCGGCAACCTGCAATATGGGCATACGCCAGAACAGCAATGCGACATATGGCGACAGCTCCAGGCCCCCGTACAGCACAATGAGGGGAACGATGTAGGCCATGCTGAAGTGGCCAATCGTCGTGAACCCCGCCCGCTCGGTCGCCTGAGCCATGGCTCTCAGCGTAGGGTAGAACAGAACGTCCACCGTACCGCGCCCCATCGCAAGCGAACAGTGGGCACCCGAGGCCTTGAGCATCTGCCCCAGCGCCAAGTCGTCACCGAGCTCCAGGCGCAGCCACTGTAGTCCGGGTGAACGGTCCAATGCTGTCCTGCGGACGAGGGTGAACGACCCGGAACCGGCGCCGCTCCTGGTACGGGGATTCTCGAAGTCCCAACCACGAATCATGATCACGATTGTCCGCACGAACTGGGCAATGACGGCATCAAGCAGGAACGTCTTCGACCGTAGCTCCGGTATGACGGCGAGCACGTCGAGGTTGTTCGCTACGCTATGCGCTATTGCCTTCCGCAGGCAACCCGGAACGACATGCACGTCTGCGTCCGTGAACAGTACCCACTCGCCCGTCGAACGTTCCAGGCCCACCTGCATGGCGTGCTGCTTTCCCAGCCAATCGGGCGGCAGTTTGGTGACGTGCACGGGTGTGACGCGCGGGTCCTTGGAAGCCAGCGTGTCGATGATAGCGCCCGTCGTGTCGGTAGAACGGTCGTCGACGAGGATCGCCTCCATATCGGGATACTCGTCCTTCAGACGGGTCTGCACAGCAGCCTCAATGCCGTCCTCTTCGTTGCGGGCGGGTATGATGAGAGAGACACGAGGCCATTGCGGCGGAGCGGAATCATCGAAGTCCTTCACGAAGCGAACCTTGCGGCGACAGAGGAGAACGACCGTCAGGTTGAAGATCCACCAGACTGCCCCGGCAACAACGTACGCGATGGCGGCCATGCGGACAAGACTCATAGGCTACTCCGTGTCATCACTGCCCCTGCGAACGACCGAACCAGAGCGTCTGCAATTCCAGGACGTCTGGTGCGCCCGACAGGATTCGAACCTGTAATCTACGGCTCCGGAGGCCATCACCTTATCCAATTGGGCCACGGGCGCACGCACCGAGTATAGCAGAACAATCTGACCCCCACAAGGCGGAATCTTGGTAGTAGCAGCTTGCAGACAGTCGGTTCGGTGGCTACTCTACGGTGACGCTCTTTGCCAGGTTTCGCGGCTGATCGACGTCCAAGCCCTTCCTGTCCGCAGTGTAGTACGCCAGAAGCTGGAGCGGCAGGGTATAGAGAACCGGTGAGAACAGCTCGTCGACTGCAGGCATGGGGATAAAGTCTGACGCCAGGTCCTGGGCCGTGGCATCCGTGCTTTCGGCCAGGATCACGAGCGGAGACTCGCGCGCATTGGACTCCTGCAGGTTCGAGTAGACTTTCTCATACAGTGGGCCGCGAGGAAGCAGGCCTATGACTGGCACATTTTGCTCCAGAAGGGCAATTGGGCCGTGCTTCAGCTCCCCAGCAGCATATCCCTCGGCATGGATGTAGCTGATTTCCTTCATCTTCAGCGCTCCCTCAAGAGCGATCGGGTA
>JAUSAI010000256.1 GCA_030652945.1 Caldisericota bacterium
CAGCCACTTCGAGAAGCCGGTGTTTGTCTACGGGTATCCAACGTCGTTCAAGGCTTTCTACATGAAGGCAAACCCGGAGAAGCCTGAGACAGTCCTCTGTGCAGATCTGCTCGCCCCGGAAGGGTACGGGGAGATCATCGGGGGCGGACAGCGGGAAGACGACTACGGCCTGCTTCTGGCGCGCATGCAGAAGGAAGGGCTCAGCATCGAAGACTATCAGTGGTACCTCGACTTGCGCAAGTACGGATCAGTACCGCACAGCGGGTTCGGCCTTGGAGTTGAGCGCACCGTGGCATGGATCTGCAAACTGCCGCACCTTCGTGAAACAACTCCATTTCCACGTCTTCTGGAGAAGATCTACCCATAGGGGGACGTGTGCCCGTTTCCAAAGGACGCCCACAGAAGACCGGCGAAATCGGCATAACGGAAGCCCTGGCCAGTTTGCGCGGGAAGCACCCCGGAGTGCTGTACGTCTTCGCTCCGGGTGATGAGTACTTCGTGCCTCAGGCAAAGGAAGCCGCTCGTTCTCAGGTGCCAACGACGATGCTTCCATTCGACTATGCAGACTTCGAGGGCCGCGAGGACAACATCGACGCTTTCTTCGAGTTCCTGTCGACGCCCAGCTTTGGGGACCACCGGAAAGTCCTCGTCATAGACGGGGTAGAAGACAAGTGTTCAAAGAGGCTGGGACCGTTGCTGCCATTGATGCTGAAGAGTGGGGCGATCACCGTCCTCTTCGCCGATCCCGGCAAGCTTCCAGCTGACGTTGTTGCCGCGGCGGACGTCGTCACCAACTACAAGATCTCGGCAACATCGACGCGTTCCTGGATCCGCAAGCGGTTCGACGGGCGACAGGTCGAGGATCGGGCCGTGCATGAACTCATCGAGCGTACCGGGGGAAGCTTCTTCCTCATGCGGAACGAGATCGACCGACTACTGGCATGGACGGATGGCCCCATAGCGGTGGCCGATGTCAGGGCGGTTGTGCCACGGTCCCACACTGCGGCAGCCAGCGACCTTGTCGAAGCGATTTCGCTTCGCAAGTATGATCGCGCCGTCTTCGCCTTTCGGGACCTCGTTGCCTCAGGAGCGCCCGATACGACCATTCTCTTCGACATCGAACAGGGCTTCCTTCGATTGGCGAACGCGCGGCTCATTTCACAGGCCAGCGTGCGCCCCAAGGCTGACTTGCGGGCCTGGTGCCTTCGCGCTCAGCACCAGTATCTGGACGACTACACGCTGGACGCGCTTCTTGCGGTCGCCGGACACATGAAACTGCGCGAAATCGAGTCGATGCTGGCTCGCCTGGAGACGATCGAATTCGAAACAAAAAAAGGGCTCACCAACGCTGTGGTGGCCCTGAAACAGCTACTTTCTGAGATTACTCTTACGAAGACGCAGTCTGTGACGCCTTAGCGGCGGCATTCGCCTTCTTCATCAGGCGGGACTTTCTGCGTGCGGCTGTATTCTTGTGGACGATACCCTTCTGTGCCAGCTTGTCCAGCTGCTTGACAGCATCCACGACCTTCTCGGGGGCAAAACCGGACTTCCGCGCCATGTCCATCGCAAGCTTGGTCTTGGCTGTGTGCTCGGTATTGTATGCAGTGCGGGTCTTGGTCTTGCGGACATCCTTGACAGAAGCTTTCTTGATCGGCATGAAACTCTCCTTTGTCTCTGCGAAACTTATCCTTGTAACTGTACCCCAATTTGAGGCGATGTCAATGATTGTTCGCTTCGCGGGCGTGCCGCGTGGTCGCCCTTTGCAGGGGTCACCTTGCCCGTCGGACCGGTTCGATGTAGACTGGTACACAGAACTCCACAATAGGTCAGGCCCACTCAGGAGGAGCACGTGAAGACCACCAGGTACATTACGAGAGCCGCCATCGTCCTCGCATTGACGATGGCTCTCCAATTCGCGATACGAGAGCTTGTTCCATCTGCTCCGCCCTTCAATATAGTCAACCTCTTCCTCGTCGGCAGCATCGTGAATCTCGGTCTGCTCCTCGCGACGGAGACGACGGGATTGTGGGCGGGCGTCATCATCGCAGTTGCAGCGCCAGTCACTGCCTGGTTCCAGCAGCATCTTCCCTCGCCGGCCATGATACCGGCGGTGATGGCAGGGAACATCCTGCTGGTCATACTGTTCTGGCTGGTGACGAGGAAGAGTGGCCCGGCCAGTTCCTGGCTGCGGTGGATCGGTCTGGGCATAGGAGCTGCCGCGAAGATGGCGTTTCTCTATGTCGCCATTGGCGCCATCGTCGGGACACTGACGAAGTTGCCTGGACCTGCGGCAGCGTTCATCCGGTTCTCGTTCAGCTGGCCGCAGTTCGTGACAGCTATCCTGGGCGGAGTGCTGTCCTCGCTGATCGCGCGTCGCATCAAACCGATCTCCTGACCTGCCGAGCCGGGTACTGCACCGCTCCCTTTCATTCTCTCGCACGATGGAATCTATGCTCGTCGACGTTGGCGACATCACCTTGACTTCATCGTATCCTGTTATAAAATTCACAGGATAGCGTGATGATGGCGCGAGGTCCGTGTGTCGGCTTCTGAAGCTACGAGAGCTGGTGCCGAAGGAGCTCGGGCGCGTTTGGCAGGAAGATGAGGTTGTTCACGGCGAAGAAGGGTGCTCCATGAGATGCGCCGCTTCGATGCCAGCGAGAAGCAGTAACCTACCCGGAGGATTCCATGGAAACTAGACTGCTGACTGTCAAGATCAACGGAAGGGACTACCAGGTACCGGAGGGTATCTCGATTCTGAAGGCGGCGCGGGACTATGCCGGCATCAACGTACCGACACTGTGCTATCTCGAGGGGATTAGCGAGGAAGGTGCGTGTGCGCTGTGTGTCGTCGAGGTGAAAGGTGCCCGCAACCTCCAGCGTGCGTGCGTTGTCAAGGTTGCCGAAGGGATGGAGGTCCTGACCAGCACCCCGCGCGTGCGCGATGCCCGCAAGCTGAACATGGAGCTCCTGCTGGCGAATCATCCCAAGGACTGCTTCACGTGTGACAAGAGCGAGATTTGTGAGCTGCGCGGCTTGGCCGCAGACCTGGGAGTACGCGAAGTCGAGTTCACCAGGACACGCAAGGAGTGGCTGCCGTTCGACGAGACATCGCTGTCCCTTGTACGCGATCCGAACAAGTGTGTTCTCTGTCGGCGCTGTATCAGCGTCTGCGCCAAGATCCAGTCGGTGAATGCAATCGACGTTGTTGGCCGCAGTTCGGACAGTGCGGTCTCGACATTCTTCAACGCAGGCCTTGGCAACGTCGAATGCGTGAACTGCGGGCAATGCCTGCAGGTATGTCCCACCGGCGCCATCACCGAGCGCGATGAGATCCCGATGGTATGGAAAGCACTTGGCGACGCTGACAAAGTGGTCGTCGTGCAGACGGCGCCAGCGGTCCGCGTTGCGATCGGGGAGGAGTTTGGCATGCCGGGAGGAACGCAGGCTACGGGCAAGATGGCCGCCGCCCTCCGCAGGATGGGGTTTGCCAAGGTCTTCGACACGGACTTCACGGCCGATCTGACCATCATGGAAGAGGGGTACGAGTTGATCGGCCGACTGAAGAACGGAGGGACGCTTCCTCTCATCACCTCATGTTCACCCGGCTGGGTCAAGTTCGCCGAGACATTCTTCCCCAAGGTCCTTGACCACGTGTCGTCCTGCAAGTCACCTCAGCAGATGTTTGGTACGGTAACGAAGACGTACTGGGCCGAGAAGATGGGCATCGACCCCAGGAAGGTCGTCGTAGTCTCCATCATGCCTTGCACCGCCAAGAAGTTCGAGAAGGAACGGCCCGAGATGAAGTCCGCATTCCACTATTGGAAGGACAAGATGGGCCTGCGCGACGACGAAGTGTTCAATGATGTGGACTACGTGCTGACGACGCGTGAAGCGGCGCAGATGATCCGCGAGGCGGGGCTGGACTTCGTCCATCTTCCGGACGAGGACTTCGACAAGCCGCTCGGCGAATCCACCGGCGCGGCGGTCATCTTCGGCGCCACTGGCGGCGTCATGGAAGCTGCACTCAGGACGGCCTACGAGGTCGTCACCGGAAAGACGCTGGCGAAGCTCGACTTCATGGATGTCCGGGGTCTCGAAGGCATCAAGGCGACCGACGTCGATCTGGACGGGACGACGCTGAAGGTTGCAGTCGCCAACGGGCTGGGAAATGCTCGCGTGCTGATGGAGCAGATCGAGCGTGGAGAGTCTCCCTACCACTTCATCGAGATCATGTGCTGTCCGGGTGGCTGTCTTGGAGGCGGCGGACAGCCGATCTCCCATGACCCCGACATCAAGAAGAAGCGTGCAAGTGCCATCTACCGCGAGGATGCCGGCAAGCCGATTCGCAAGTCACACGAGAACTCTGAGGTGCAGCAGATCTACAAGGAGTTCTTCGGCGAGCCGAACAGCGAGAAGGCGCACCACCTTCTGCACACTGAATACTGCGATCGAAGCTGTAAGTAGCGGAGGAGATGATGAAGGTGAATGGTACTGTTCCAGTGGTGGAAGGACAGCCGGTTCTTTCGGATGAGGAGAAGCTGTCTCTGCGCAACATTGTGGAGGCTGACCGCACCAATCACGCCGGCCGCCAGTCCTATATGGATATCTTGTTCGAGGTCCAGAAGCGGTATGGAAACCACATTCCGCAAGCTGTCCTTGGCGAAGTGGCGCATCTTGTCGGCACGCCACCGGCGCAGATCGACGGGTTCGTCTCGTTCTATACCATGCTGTCGACCAGACCGCGGGGCAAGCACGTCATTCGCGTCTGCACCAGCGGACCTTGCCACATTGCAGGGGCTCCTGCCGTTGTCGGGGAGCTGAAGAAGCTGCTTGGCATTGACCTTGGCGAGACGACATCAGATGGCATGTTTACGCTGGAGGCATCCAGCTGTCTAGGTCTCTGCGGCGCATCACCCGCACTCATGATAGATGACTACGCCTATGGCAACCTCGCCACAGGGGACTTGGTCCGCATCCTTGATGCAAAGCGCAGCGGGTGGCCATTGGATTCGTCCTCAACGAAGACTACGGTCAAGGATACGATCAAGGGCGAGCAGAGGATTGTCCTGCGAAACGCCGGACTCATCGACCCGGAAAACATCAACGAGTACATTGCCCGCGACGGGTACGCTGCGCTCAAGAAGGCGCTGTCCATGACCCCCGCCGAGGTCGTTCAGATCGTTGTCGACAGCAAGCTGCAGGGCCGTGGCGGAGCAGGATTTCCGACGGGCATGAAGTGGAGCTTCGTCGCCAGGGAACAGAGTGACGAGAAGTACGTCATCTGCAATGCAGACGAAGGCGAACCAGGGACGTTCAAGGATCGGCTCATCCTCGAGGGTGACCCGCACTCCATCGTGGAGTCCATGGCGATTGCCGGCTACGCAGTCGGTGCGCGTATTGGCATCGTCTACATCCGCGGGGAATATGTCCTCTCTATCGCTCGCGTCAAGAAAGCCATCAGTGACGCCCGCGCGCAGGGCCTGCTCGGAGAGAACATCCTCGGCAAGGGTTTCTCTTTCGACATCGAGGTCTATAGCGGCGGCGGTGCATACGTGTGTGGCGAAGAGTTTGCACTGCTCGAGTCCATCGAGAACAAGAGGGGAACTCCGCGCAGCAAGCCGCCGTTCCCGCCCGAAAAGGGTCTCTTCGGGAAGCCAACGCTCATCAACAACGTCGAGACGCTGGCCAACATCCCACCGATCCTCCAGAAGGGCAGCGAGTGGTTCAAGTCGATCGGAACGCCGTCCAGCACGGGCACCAAAGTGTTCTCGCTGTCAGGGGATATCGTCAACAGGGGCGCAGTAGAAGCGCCGTTTGGGGTGACTCTGCGGCAGATCATCGAAGATTTCGGCGGGGGTGTCAGAGACGGCAAGCGCATAGGGTTCATCCAGACAGGCGGAAGTGCCGGCACCGTTCTCTCGTCGAAGTACCTGGACATCCCGCTCGACTTTGCCTCGATGAAGGCGTACAACGTTTCCATCGGCTCGGGCGTCGTTCTTGTCGCGTCCGAAGATGTTCCCCTGCTTCCCTTCCTCGACGAGGTTGCCCACTTCTTCCACCACGAATCGTGCGGCAAGTGCACGCCGTGCCGTGAGGGGACCCTGCAGGTCAAAGCCATCATTGACAGCCTGGTGAACCGCACGGCGGATCCACAGGCGTTGTCGCGATTGCACAAGCTCCTGGACTTGCTCGTGGATACGTCGTTCTGCGGGTTGGGACAGGCGGCTCCCCTGGCGTTTGATTCGGCACTGCGCAACTTCCCCGAAATATTCGAGCAGGCTCTTGGGGAGTCGCACGCACCGGAGGCGTGCGGAGAAGAGTAGAGACGCGCCCTGGCGCGTTGCGTGAGAGAACGTTCTGTTCAAACATACTGTTGAACCTGCTTCGGGAGTTCGCGGCGCGGGTTCTCCGTACAGGCGGCGAGTCGTGACGTACTCACGGTTGGGTGAGGAGAACGATGTCGACAACGGATAAGACTACTGTCATAGCCAAGGCGACTATCGCGAGGATGGGAATGTACCTGCGCTGCCTCCTGTCTCTGCAGCAGCAGGGTGTCAAGACCCTGTCCTCGCGGGAACTGGCAGAGATGATGAGCGTCACCAGCGAACAGGTCCGTCGTGACCTTGCCTCCTTTGGACGCTTCGGGAAGCGGGGCAGCGGCTATGATGTCGATCGGCTGAGACTCGAGGTCGAAGCGATCTTCGGCAAAGGCTCGCGCCGCTGGAAGTGCTGCATCGTCGGCGTCGGCTCTCTCGGAACCGCTCTCCTGGCCAGCCGGAACATTCACAAGTGGGGCTTTCGCTACGTGGCGGCGTTCGACAACGACCCTGCGAAAGTCGGAACACGCATTGAACGCGTTCCCGTGTATGCCATCGAGGACCTCAAGGCAGTGGTACGTAAGGAGCAGATAGCGATAGGAGTCATCGCTGTTCCCGGTCCCAGCGCCAGGGCCATCGCACGCAGCCTTCACGAAGCCGGCATCCGGGGTATCCTGAACTTTGCCCCTCAGGTGATCCGCGAACCCGAGAAGACACCGGTTCTCGCCGTGGATCTGTCGCAGGAGTTTCTCAAGCTGTCGTTCTACATTCAGCGCGCTGAAGAGAAGGCCGAGCGGGAGGAAGACGAGATCAACGCCTCCTCCCACGTCGAATAGCAGTAGTGCGGGGAGATGCCATGGGGAAGATCGCTGAGTACTATTATGCATCATCGTGCAGGGACGCCGTCGAGCGTGCACGCGCTCTTGATTCTGCCGCAGCGTATGTCGGCGGTGGCGTCGAACTGGTACTGCGGCGGAACCCCGGGGTGACGACGCTCATCGACCTTGGTCGGTGCGGGCTCTCGGAAATCCGTGAGACTGACGAGGGCATCGACATCGGCGCGCTCGCGACACTTACCGAGATGTCGCACAGCGTTCCGCTCCAGCACTACGCTCATGGGTCTGTGGCCCATTGGGCCGGACGGGTAGCCAGCAACAACCTGCGGGACATGATCACGGTCGGTGGCGCCGTCGCCCGAAACCAGCCCTGGAACGACATGGTACCCCACCTTTTGGCACTCGATGCTCAGGTTCACGTGCTCGATGACGAAGAGAGGACGGTCCCGTTGCGCGAGTTCCTGCGGTCAAAGCGCGGCAGTGCGCTCGTCATGGGCATCCTCCTGCCCAAGGCAAACGCAGATGCGTTCGGATACCTGTGGCGGTTCACCCGTACCGAGCAGGACATTCCCCTCCTGCACGTTTCTGCCTGCCTCCATATCGATACCGGCGTCATTGGGCAGGCGAGCATCGTTGTCGGTGGACGTCCGGGACACGCTGAGGAGTGTCCGCAGTTGTCATCGCAGTTGACCGGGCATCCCGTCGACCACGCTGCGTTTGCGCCGGTGATCGAAAGTGCCGGCCGGCTTGTCGACGTCGGAGATGATCTTCGTGCGTCAGGGGCGTACCGGCGCGACCTTCTGCGGGCGGCGCTGACAGGACTTGAGGAATTCGCGGCAGAGGTGATGAGATGACGACGACACTGACAGTCAACGGGACGATGTGTACTGTTGAGATCGATCCCGGCGACATTCTGCTGGACGTCCTGCGCCGCGAGGGCACCCTTGAAGTCAGAGGGGACTGCCACACGGGCGACTGCGGCGTCTGCACAGTACTGCTGGACGGGCGGCCAGTGGCCTCATGCCTGATGTTTGCAGCCAAAGCCGCAGGCCATGCCATCACTACCGTTCGTGGTGTGGGTACCGAGGCACATCCGCATCCCCTGCAAGAGGCGTTTGTGCACAATGGCGCCGTCCAGTGCGGCTACTGCATCCCAGGGGCCATCCTGGCAGCCAAGGCCCTGCTGGACGAGAACCCGGATCCTGACGACCAGGCGATCCGGCTCGGCATGGACAGCAACTACTGCCGGTGTACGGGGTACGAACAGCAGATCGAGGCCGTCAAAGCTGCGGCAGCCGCCATGCGCGAGGATGTGCACCAATGAGAATCCGCCGAGAAGGATTCACCCACGTCACAGACGGTACTGCCGCAACTCCGAAGATCGTAGGAACGAGCGTCCCAAAGCTCGATGGATACGCGCTTGCTGCGGGAGCACCGCTGTACGCCGATGACATCGCCGAGCGCGACTTCCCGGGACGCCTGCACGGGCGGATCCTGACCAGCCCGATCGCACACGGCGTGATTGAATCCATCGATGTTGCAAGGGCTGAGGCCCTGCCGGGTGTCCACCTCGTGCTCACCTGCAAGAACACCCCACGCATGTTCTACACGACAGCAGGCCAGGGATGGCCCGAGCCCTCGCCGTATGACAACCAGATGTTCGGCGACCGCGTGCGGTTCGTTGGAGACCGTGTCGCAGCAGTGTTCGCAGAGACCAGGCAAATAGCGGAGGATGCCCTCAAGCTGGTCGACGTGAAGTATCAGGAGCTCCCTGCCGTTCTCGCCGCCGCCGATGCCATGGTGGACGGCGCACCGGTCATCCACCCGGAGAACCCGAAAGGCGCCTATGACGCAAGCCGCAATATCGCAGCTCACGTCGATGTTGTCGTGGGCGATGTGGACAAGGCGCTGGCAGCGTCCGAGGTCACGATTTCGCGGAGATTCGAGACGCAGTATGCCCAGCACGTTCCCATGGAGACTCACACCGCGTTTTCATATGTCGATCCCTACGGGAAGGTCGTCATCGTCTCGAGTACCCAGGTCCCCTGGCATGTGCGTCGCATCGTCTCGCGGCTCATCGGAGTTCCCATGAGCAGGATGCGCGTCATCAAGCCCCGGATCGGCGGAGGCTATGGGACGAAGCAGGAAGTGCTCATCGAGGATCTGGTCGCATACGCAGCTCTTCTCACCGGCAGACCCTGTGAGATCCGGCTTACGCGCAAAGAGGAGTTCTGCTCGGCGCGCACACGCCATCCCATGAGGATCGACGTCAGCATCGGGTCCGACCGGGCGGGCCACTTCACGGCACTGAAGATGTATGTCCTGAGCAATACCGGCGCGTACGGCAGTCACGGGTTGACGGTCATGTCCAACACGGGGAGCAAAACACTGCCGCTCTACAACAAGGCAAAGGACGTCCGGTTCTACGGTGATGCCGTCTACACCAATCTACCCGTGGCAGGGGCGTATCGTGGCTACGGAGCAACGCAGGGATACGCTGCGCTGGAAACAGCCATCGACGATCTGGCAGCCACGCTGAACATGGATCCTCTCGAACTGCGCAAGAAGAATGTCATCGCCGTCGGCGAAGGCTCGCCCATTTTCGAAGCGCTTGGCGAGGGTCGGCAGGGTGTCGCGCAGACTATCAAGAGCTGTACTCTGCCGATCCTCATGGAGAGGGGAGCCGCGGCAATCGGGTGGAACGAGAAGCGCGGCAAGCGCATCCGCAGTGGCCACAAGGTCCGCGGTGTGGGCATGTCGACGCACATGCAGGGCTCGGGTATTCCACTCATCGACATGGCGTCGGCGTCCATCAAGCTGAACGAGGATGGCACCTATTTCCTGACGATGGGGGCAACCGACATCGGGACCGGTTCGGACACGATTCTCGCACAGCTGGCTGCGGAGGTGCTCGGCGTGTCGACGGACAGGTTCAGCGTGCTGTCGAGCGATACGGACCTCACGCCGTTCGACGTCGGAGCATATGCTTCGTCCACAACCTTCGTGTCCGGCGGAGCTGTCCTCAAGGCGGCGAAGTCTGTTCGGAACCAGATCTTCCAGGTGGCGGCAACCATCCTCGGTGAGGAGCTGGATGAAGCGCTCGTGCACGCCGAGCCAAAGGTGGAGGGTGACGACACGTCTCCCGACCCCATTCTCTCTTTCTACAGGATGGAGGATGGCTTCGTCGTCTCCGAGCGGAGCGGCAAGCGGGTATCGGTATCCGACGTCGGGTACCGCTCATTCTACGAGACGAACCAGAAGCAGATAGCCGCAACAGAGTCCTTTGTGTCGCCGTATTCACCCCCTCCGTTCGCCGCAAATTTCGCGGAGATCGAAGTGGATGAACTGACCGGCAAGATCCAGGTGCTGCACTACGTCACAGCAGTCGACTGCGGCATCTCCATCAACCCCGACCTGGTGCGGGGGCAGATCCTCGGAGCCGTGGCAAACGGCATCGGATTCGCGCTGACCGAGGAGTACAAGTTCAGCGCCCGCGGTGCCATGGTGAACTCGTCGCTGTTCGACTACAAGATCCTGTCGCGTCGTGACATGCCGCCCGTGGAAGTCATCGTGGTCGACAGCTATGAGACCAACGGCCCGCTGGGGGCGAAATCCGTGGCAGAGATCGGCATCAATGGTCCAATTCCTGCCATCGGCAACGCCTTCTTCGACGCGACGGGCATCCGGCTCCATCAGACGCCATATTCGCCCGAGAGGGTCCTGGCGGCATTGCGCGGCGGGGCAGACTGACCAGCGTCACATTGCACACATACAACTGCAGAGGGGCGCCCGTACGGGCGCCCCTCTGCAGTTCAGGCGATCGTCCGGATGCTACGATCGGGGCACGAGTACGAAGGCGCGGGCAATACCGACAATCACCTGGACTGCCTTCTCCATGGACTGGATGACGGCGTATTCGTAGGGACCGTGGTAGTTGTGCGCACCGGTGAACAGGTTCGGACAGGGCAGTCCCATGTAGCTGAGCCGTGAGCCGTCCGTGCCACCTCGGACAGCCTTGATGACAGGAACGATGTCCAGGCTCTCCATCACGGCGCGAGCGGTATCGACCAGGAACATGTTCTTCTCGATGACCTCGCGCATGTTGTAGTAGGAGTCACGGATATCGACGGCAACCGTCTCGTCGCCGTATTTTGCGTTGAGGTAGTCGACGATGGCGCGGCAGAAGCTCTTGCGCTCTTCGAAACGCTGCCGGTCATGATCGCGCACAATGTACTTGACGTCGGCTCTCTCGCAGACCCCCTCGATGCTCGTAAGGTGGTAGAATCCCTGACGTTTCTCGGTCGTGCGAGGCGTCTCGTCGGAAGGGAACAGGGTGGTGATTTCGGCGGCGATCAGTGCCGCGTTCTTCATGATACCCTTGGCCATGCCGGGGTGGATGCTTCTTCCCGCAATCGAGTAGTGGACAGCGGCCGCGTTGAAGTTCTCGTACTCGAGACTGCCCAACTGGTCGCCGTCAAGCGTGTAGGCGTAGTCTGCACCGAATCTTGCCACGTCGAACCGCTCGACTCCCTGTCCGACCTCCTCGTCAGGCGTGAAGCCGATCTTGATGGTTCCGTGCTGGATCTCGGGGTGCGCGAGTAGTTCTTCCACTGCGGTCATGATTTCAGCGATGCCTGCCTTGTCATCTGCTCCGAGGAGGGTCGTACCATCCGTGACGATAACGTCCTCACCTTTGTGCAGGAGCAGGTCGGGGAATGCGGCCGGGCTCAGAACGGTGTCGGTCTTCGCTTTCAGCACGATGTCTCCCCCGTCATAGGCGGCAACGATTCTCGCTTTGACATCACGTCCAGAGGCATCTGGCGACGTATCCATGTGGGCCAGGAATCCTATGGTCGGGACGCGCTCCGGGTTCTCGCAGGTGGCGGGCAGGGTGGCGGTCACGTAGCAGTTCGCGTCGACGGCGGCGTCGGGAAGCCCGAGGGCCTGCAACTCCCGTACCAGTTCGTGCGCAAGGGCAAACTGCTTTTCCGTGCTGGGATACGTCACCGAGTCCTCGTCCGACTGCGTGTCAAACGATACGTAGTGCAGGAACCGGTTCACGAGATTGCTCATGGGGGGTTCTCCTCTCACGCTGTACTGGACTGCATGTGCCCAAGCACCTGTTTCAGCGCTTCAAGTGCCGCTGAAGGGTCTTCCACACGGTGAACTGCCACTTCCATCGGACAGGGGCCGGTGCCCTTCCTGTTCAATACAGACGGGATGGTGTGATCACAGGTGTACGGGATGCGAGCCCGGTCCAGTACTGCCTGCGCATCGACACTCATGAACGCTCCAAAGACGGCTCGAGGGTGCATCAGGAGCAGGAGCAGCGCCGCCGCCTTGCCGACCATCCAGTCTCCCCACTCCAGCTCGCGGCGCATCGTTCCATGAGCCCGTTCCACTGTCGTCAACAGCGGCTGAATCCCAGTTCCCGATATGCTGACGACCAGACCGGTTTCGTCTGCCGCGCACAGTGTGGCCGTCCTTGTCCTGATAGTTTCCTGCACTAGTTGCTGGGCCAGAATCACAGGTGCTTCTCCCTTTTTCAGACTGCATAAGCCGTTGCTATTCTATCCGAAAGCGGGTCATCGTACAGTGCACGGGGAACGGTATCGGTCGCCGCTGGGCAGGTGGTGCGCCTTGACACCGGTGGGTATACTGGCAACATACGTGGTGCGAATCGTGTGCATACAGGAGTCTGGTCGATGATGGAGATCCTCAAGGATGCACTGCTCGAAACGGCCTTTACGGCCCCGTTCCTGTTCGTCATCTACGTCGTTCTCGAGTTCCTTGAGGCGAGATGGCAACAGCGTATCGTCATGGCCGTTGCGAGAACCGGCAAGGCAGGTCCCGCCCTGGCGGCTCTGGGAGGATCGATTCCCCAATGCGGCTTCTCGGTCATGGCGAGCGCACTGTACACCCAGCGTCTCATCAGCGCGGGCACGATCGTCGCGGTGTACCTGTCGACCTCCGATGAAGCACTGCCTGTCATTCTTGCCGAGCCAGGACGGGCGCATCTCGTTTTGCCGCTCATCGGCACCAAGATCCTGCTGGCCGCGGCAGGGGGGTACCTGGTCGATCTGGTGATGCGGCGCCAGAACCGTCGCCGGCTGGAGCAGTGCCAGGACCGGCAGGACGCGGAACGTCGGGCGGAGCAGGTAGGCGAACTGCATTGTTCGTGCAATGAGACGAAGGAATCCTGCGAACACGAGCACGGACAGCCCGTGACGTGGCGTGGTGTCCTGCGGGCCGCCGTTCGCCACACGCTCCAGGTAGTACTGTACCTGTTTGTGGTATCGGTGCTCCTGGGGTTTGCCATCCAGCGCGTGGGACAGGACAACCTGTCCAGCGTGCTTCTGGGGAACACGATGTTCCAGCCTGTCATCACGGCGTTCTTCGGACTGATTCCGAACTGTGCAGCCAGTGTCGCGATTACCGAGCTGTATCTTGCCGGCGGCCTGAGTTTCGGCTCCACCGTCGCCGGTCTGGGAGCCGCGGGAGGCCTCGGTCTCCTCGTCCTCTTCAAGGAGAACCACGACCATGCCGACACCGCCAGGATTGTCGCATGGGTCCTGGCGATAAGCATTGCTGCGGGCATGATCCTCCAGCTTGTCTTCCCCTGAACGGTGCCCCATTGGGGTCAGCTGGTAATGAGCGCCAGGAGTGGTAAGTTCACGGGACCCTCAGCCCTGCACGCGCAGCTGCCGCGGGCACAGACATTGAAAAAGCGGCCAAAGAGGGTACACTGAACAGGCATAAAACCAGCATCTATGACGGTTTCAGCAGGTGGGTGCGCCATTTCCGCGCTTGTCGGCGAGGAACCGGGACTCAAGGAGACAGCTCAATGAAGAAGAGAATTGCCGTCGTATTCGGGTCACGCTCCGTTGAACATGAGGTTTCCATCATCACGGCCGTGCAGGCCATGAATACGCTCGACGACGCCCTTTTCGAGGTCGTGCCGCTCTACGTTGCCAAGGACGGCGTGTGGTATACGGGTGACACACTCAAGAGAATGGACGCCTTCAGCAATCTTCCCGGCATCGCAACGGTGGCGCGTCGCGTCGTCCTCCGGCCGTTTGCCGGCAAAGGAACGCTTGCCGCCGAGACGCCTCGCAGAGGATTGTTCGCACGTGGCGAGACGCTCGAACCGCTGGCGATCGACGCTGCTCTCCTCTGCACGCACGGCACCAACGGTGAGGATGGCACACTGCAGGGGACACTGGAACTGTTGGGGATCCCCTATACGGGAGCTGGCGTCACCGGCTCGGTGCTCGGCATGGACAAGGTCGTCATGAAGAAGCTGTTTGCGGCCGCGGGATTGCCGATCGTTCCCTACATCAGTCTGAGCCGGTGCGAGTGGCAGGCCAGCCCCGATTCCTGTCTGCGTACCGTCGAGGCCAGCCTGGAGTATCCGTTGTTCGTCAAGCCGGCGAACCTCGGCTCAAGCGTCGGCATCACGCGTGCCACCGATCGTGCAACACTGAAGTCGGCACTCGAGGTCGCGTCGCACTTTGACCGCAAGCTTCTCGTCGAAAAGGCGGTGACCGACCTGCGCGAGATCAACTGCGCCGTACTGGGCAACGATGCTCCTGTCGCGTCAGCCTGTGAGGAGGTCTTCAGCTCTCATGCTTTCCTCGACTACGACGCGAAATACAAGGTCGGCTACAAAGCCTCTGCTCCAGCCAAGGGCACGGTTCGCAAGGGCGAAGGACGGAAGGTGCCAGCCGAGCTTGCCGAGGATCTGTCGGCCCGCATCCGGGAGTTTGCGTGTCGCGCCTTTGCCGCAGTCGACTGCCGTGGGCTCGCCCGTGTCGATTTCCTTCTGGATGGGCAGGAATGCGTGTATGTCAATGAGATCAACACGATCCCTGGTTCGTTGTCCTACTACCTCTGGGAAGCGACGGGCATGCAGTACCGGGACCTGCTGACCAGGCTCCTCGAGCTGGCAGAGGAGTCGTTTCAGGACCGGCGCCGCAACATCGTCAGCTATGACGTATCCGATCTTCTGAAGACAGCGTCTCAAGGCAAGGCCACGCGGCACGGGGACTGAACTTGTGGCAACCATCGTCGTAGGCGGTCTCACGCTGTCGTATGTCGACGAAGGGGCAGGGAGCGTGGTCGTTCTTCTGCATGGCTGGGGAGGCCGGGCGGCCAGCATGGCGCCGCTTGCCAATGCTCTCCGCGAGAGGTTTCGCGTCCTGGCATTCGACTTGCCCGGGTTCGGAGAAACCAGTCTGCCCCCCGAGCCATGGGGAACACTCGAATATGCATCCTTCGTCGCGGCCGCGCTGGCGGGTCTGGGCGTGCAACGGGCATCGTTCATTGGCCATTCATTCGGCGGGCGCCTCGGCATCTGGCTGGCGGCGAACACGCCGGAACTCGTCCAGTCACTCGTGCTCATCGACAGCGCAGGAGTCAAGCCTCTGCCTACTCTCAAGAGGCGACTGCGCACAGCCGTCTTTAAGACAGCAAAAGCTCTGCTCCGCCTCCGCATTCTGGGGCGTGCCGGGCCTGCCTTGCAGGAACGGTTGGCGGCGAAGCTCGGCAGTGCTGACTACCGTGCGGCAACGGGCGTCATGAGAGCGTCCATGGTGAAGACGGTCAACGAGGACCTCACGCATCTCCTGCCCCGTATTGGCGTTCCGACACTTCTTCTCTGGGGGGAGAAGGATGAAGACACGCCAGTAGCCGACGGCGAGAAGATGGCCGGGCTCATCGGCGATGCTGTGTTGATACGAGTGGCCGGTGCAGGCCACTTCAGTTATCTGGATAATCCAGCGTATGTGCAGTCGGTGGTCATCGCGTTTCTGGACGGCGTCCTTGGGGAGGCGCGGCGATGAGTCCGCTAGCTGTGGCACTGGCTGTCTGCGCGACGGCTGCCACTGTCGCCATCATGGCGGTGCGGTCGCGGTATCTCCTGCACATGTTCCAGCTTGAGGAGTATGACCCGCGGCGCTTCATGCGATGGACCTTCGGCCACTGCCGGCGCCTGCTTGCGAATGTCCTGCTGGACGTCCTTGCCGCACTAGGGATCCTGTTTCTTGCCCTTCAGGGTCCGCTGGGGATCGGCGCAACCGCCTTCTATGCGGCGGCAAGTATCGTAGGCGGTTCAGCGCTGATACTGGAGCTCCACCTCGCTCGGCGCAGTCCCGTCAAGAAGCCATTCGTGGCGACAGTCCGGGCAAAACGCCTTCTTGCCTGCACCTTGACACTGGTGGGGGTGGTCCTCACGGGGATTGCGGTCCGCTCGTGGCCGCTTGCCCTCTCCACATCGTGGCTGCTCGCACTGCTCGCCCCCTTCGTGGTTGTCACGGCAAACGTCGTCATGATGCCGGTACAGCTGTCCGAGCGGCGGTGGTTTCTGAACGATGCACGCCGCGTCCTGCGGGGGGTCAAGCCGGTTGTCGTCGGCGTAACGGGGAGTTATGGCAAGACGAGCACCAAGGTCTTCCTGGAGCACCTGCTTGCGGGCAGGCTCAGTGCACTCGCCACGCCCGAAAGCTACAACACGGTGCTGGGAATCTGCCGCGTGATTCGAGATCAGCTGCGACCCGAGCACCAGGTGTTCATCGTCGAGCTGGCGGAAAACGAGGCGGGAGGGTATGCTGGACTGCTTGGACTTGTTCCCTGTGACCTCTCCATCGTGACGGCTGTTGGCGTCCAGCATCTCGAGGAGTTTGGAACGGAGGAGAACATCCGTGCGGTCATGCGCGACTTCGTACGCGTGGAGCGGAGCGGGCAGACGATTGTCCTGAACAATGATGACGCGTTCCTGCAGAGCCTTGCAGAGGTGCCGGGAAAGCGGCTGGTGCGTGTGGGAATTGCTGGCAATGGCGAGCCGAGCGTTCGGGCCGCCAACGTACAGGCGACATCGGAAGGGCTGGCCTTTGATCTGGAGACCCCAGATGGTGCGCGGCTTCCGTGCAAGACAGCGATCCTTGGCCGCCACAATGTCCAGAACATCCTGCT
>JAUSAI010000014.1 GCA_030652945.1 Caldisericota bacterium
TCGTCGCCGTCCTGCTGAGGTACTTCCGCACCAGACACTGGTTCTAGAGCCCCTCTCGGCGGGTCGCCGCACTCCCGGGCTGTGCGTCTTTTCACAAACTGTGTAGAATGTGTGATGATGATGCAGCGGTCCGATGACCGACTTTCCGGAGGTGACGCATGGACGAAAAGGTAGCCGGATTCCTCAGCCAACGTTGTGGTGCAGAGCAGTACGCGAAACTTGCCAGGATTCCGAACCCGAAACTGTACGACTTCATCGCCCAGTTCATCGACCTCCTCGACCCCGCCAGTGTCTTCGTCTGCGACGATTCCGATGCCGATCTGACGTACATCCGCATGAAGGCTCTTCGCGACGGCGAGGAGCAAGAGCTCGCCACGGAAGGGCATACCCTGCACTTTGACGCACTGTCTGACCAGGGACGCGACAAGGAACACACGAACATCCTCGTCGACCCGGGCGACGAGATGGGCCCCATGGTTTCCACGCGTAATCGCGCCGATGGCCTGGCAGACGTGCACGGTATCATGGACGGCATCATGCGAGGACGGGAGATGCTGGTCGTCTTCGCGACGCTTGGGCCCACCGGGTCTCCCTTTGCCATTCCGGCGGTCCAAGTCACCGACAGCTCCTATGTGGCACATTCGGAGCACCTGCTGTACCGCCCCGGCTACGAGGAGTTCATCCGGCAGGGCGAGGGCGCACGCTTCTTCAAGTTCGTGCACTCCGAGGGTGAGCTGACCGAAAGTCGGACGTCGAAGAACACGGACCGTCGCCGCATCTACATCGACATCAAGGACGACATCGTCTACAGCGTCAACACGCAGTACGCGGGCAACACGCTGGGCATGAAGAAGATGGCCATGCGCCTTGCCATTCATCGCGGCGCGCAGGAAGGATGGCTGTGCGAGCACATGCTGGTCATGGGCATTCATGGGCCCCAGGGGCGTGTCACCTACGTTACCGGCGCCTTCCCCTCCCTGTGCGGAAAGACGTCGACCGCCATGATGGAAGGAGAGACCATCATCGGCGACGACATCGCCTATCTGCGCAAGGTGGACGGCGTCGTGCGTGCCGTCAACTGTGAGCATGGCATGTTCGGCATCATCCAGGGCATCAACGCCAAGGACGACGCGATTCAGTGGAAGATCCTGCACACTCCCGGCGAGGAGGTCATCTTCAGCAATGTCCTGCGGCTGGATGACGGCAGTGTGTACTGGGAGGGCAAAGGAACGCCGACCCCTGCTCGCGGTGTCAACTTCGGGGGCGAATGGACGCCCGGCATGGTCGACGCAAAGGGCAAACCGGTGCCCGCGTCGCACGCGAATGCCCGGTTCACGGTAGGGCTAGGCGCGTTGGACAATCTGGACGCCAGCGTCGAGGACCCGGCAGGCGTCGAGGTCGGCGCCTACGTCTACGGCGGACGCGACTCCGATACGTGGGTCCCTGTCGAAGAGTCGCTGGGCTGGGCGCACGGCATCGTCGCCTGCGGCGCCTCCATCGAATCCGAAACGACTGCCGCGACCATCGGCAAGTCCGGCGTGCGCGAACACAACCCCATGTCCAACCTGGACTTCCTCTCCGTTCCGCTGGGGAGGTACCTGCAGATGAACGTCGACTTCGGCTCTGATGCGAAGCGGCTCCCCAGGATTTTCGGCGTCAACTACTTTCTCAAGAGCCGGGACGGCAAGTTCCTGAATGGCAAGAACGACAAGAAGGTCTGGTACAAGTGGATGGACCTGCGCTGTCATGGGGACGTCCGGGCAATCGGCACCGCGACGGGCTGGATCCCCCTGTACGAGGACCTCGTGCCACTGTTCGCATCTGTCATAGGGCGGGAGTACACACGCGAGGAGTACGAGGCCGAGTTCTCGCTGCGCATTCCCGAGAACATCAGCAAGATCGACCGTGTCATCGCCAACTGGCAGACCAGCACGCACGACACGCCACAGATCCTGTTCGATGAACTGGAGGCACAGCGTACTCGTCTGATTGAAG
>JAUSAI010000025.1 GCA_030652945.1 Caldisericota bacterium
CGCAGCGTCATGCTCGACTCTTCCCCCATCATCCGCGAAGGGCGCACCCTGCTCCCCATCCGCGCCGTCATTGAGGCTCTCGAGGGTACCGTCACGTGGGACGCCGTCCAGCGCAAGGCGACCGTGATGCTGGGTGTCCACACCGTAGAAGTCTGGATCGGCAGCAAGAATGCCCGTGTGGACGGAGTGAACGTGACGCTGGACGTTGCTGCGATTATCGTCAACAGCAGAACGTTGTTACCTCTCCGATTCGTGGCCGAGAATCTCGGCTGTACGGTGACGTGGGACGCGGTCAGCAGGACGGTGACGATCGAGTCATAGGCTGCTGGCACTCATACGGAACCAATCGGCGATGCCATGCATGAGGCGGCGGGTACCCGCGACGTGTCTGCGATACAGGAGCCTCTGCCTACGTTCTGACCTTCTCGATTGGCTGTCTCAGTAACGTCTTCAGCCTTTCCGGCGCTGTCCGGCCGGGGTCACTCAGGTAGATCTCATGATGTCGTCCACGACCTTGATACCCATTGACCTTGATCCACTCGTGCATAGTCGCCAAGGTCGCCCGTTCACCCGCATACGGACCAACGTGCAACGTCTGAGCGCAGAACCCTTCTTCGCACGTCTCCAAGCGGACCAGCCGCAGCGCCGGGACGTCCTTCTTCTTTCGGACTACCTCTTCTCGGGCTGCGTCCAGCATGCCCTGCGTCACGAGAGCCGGCTGCATGAGCAGCGTCTTCCACGCCATTGTTCCCGGAGCAGCGCCGAAGTCCTCGGACGACAGGTCCCTTCCTGATGGGTCCCACCACAAGGCTTCGAGAGGCGTCACTTTCCAATCGGCGATGCCGGCGTTCTTGGCAGCAAACTTCATCGTATAGGCGGCCGTGTACAGCGCCTGGATGGCCTGCTGGAACTTCCCTCCGGCCACCTCTGGACTTCCGGTCCCCTCCACGACAAGGTATTGTAGCAGGGGCACGGCGACGGTCACGACCTTCCCAGCAGGCGTTCCCCACAGCTCCTTGAACTCCTTCCACTCGATCTTCTCCATGTGTGCCTCCCTGAACCCTCCTAGCCGCCGTCAGCCTTCATTCGCTCTTGTACGCGCCTGGCTACAAGGGTGACCCACCGCGAGGGTTCCTTCTTCTGTCCGAATTCCCAATTCTTCCAGGCCGCCCAGACCGACTCGAGTACGAAGCGTCCCCCATCGTCTGCTTTCGATGCCATTGTGTCGACCATGTCCTGCAGGCGTACATCCCCTCTCAGCCACGGCAGGCGCGACAGGGTATCCGCGACATGCAGGATGTCGTACCAGATGAACGGAGCCTTCAGCTTGCAGAAGTCCGTGCCCATGAAGAACATGTACGAGTGGCGTTCCCTGCGATTCTCCCACAGGTCCAGCAGTGCTTCGGCACCGAATTGTACGTGCTCCTTGTGCGGAAGGCCGGCGGCCAGCTCCATGTCGACAACGGCAAGCGTCGCGTACGGACACGGGTCATCCTTCCGCCCCGGACCTCTGAACCCCTTCAACTCGGGTGACACGACACATGGCCACCCATTCTCGCGCACCAGCCCCGCGATGTATTCGACGGCTCTGCGTACCGCTGCCTCGCCAGACAGACCCAGCCCGCACAGCGCGCCCACTATGACCGGCGCATCACACAGCGCCCAATCCCTCTGCTCGGTTCCACTGCCACCGTGTCCGGCCGATACGGTCATGGGCAACTGGAACGGTCCCTGCTCTGACTGGTGCGCCATGGCCGCACCAACGACTTCCGGCATCCCAGGGTCATCCCACCGCACGCCGATGTCGGCGACGAACTTCAGCTTGTGGTACAGCTGCCCTGCAGACTTGTGGCTGTTGAGAACAATCCCAGGCCATCCGTGCAGTTCACCTATGAGGGCCGTCACCTGCGGGTCAGTCAGCATCGCCCGTCGTGCGGCTTGCACCTCTGCCGACGAATCCGGCATGTGTGCCAAGTCCACCAGAGCTCGGTAGCGTAGCCACGCCGGGCCTTCCAGCATCCATGCAATCAGGTTGTCCACGAGAACCTCCAGCGCACGATTGTCTGTGTCGTCCTGCGTCCACAGTTTAGCGGCACGACAAGAACGTCAAGGAGTTGAAGATCCGTCAGTCCCAGCTGGCCAACCGTGCCAGCAACGAAATACGTCGGGACATGCGCGGCTCGTGTGGGTGTTCCCTCTAAGACTCGTCAACTAGCGTCACTCCGAAATAGGAGCGCCCCTGCTCCGCCCGGTCTGGGCCGGGTGATGCAGGGGCGCGTTCTCTTCCTTTCTGGTGTTCTTACTTCTTGACTGGTGGCTTCTTGAGGGTAGGCTTCTTGGCCACAACCTTCTTTGCAACGACCTTCTTGGCCACAACCTTCTTTGCCACAACCTTCTTGACGACAGGCTTGACGGCCTTCGGCGCTACCTTCTTGACGACCTTCTTAACGATCGGATCAGTCTTCTTGATTGTGTCCGCCATGATCATCTCCTTTGATAAGATGCATGAACTACGCCAATACTCTACGCCAAAAACAAAATCAATAAAGATGTCAAGCCCCATCCCGTACGGTGTCGGAGGACGCCTCATAGTCGGGGATGAGCCGCTCAACATCTCGTACAGTGGGTATCAGGTATCCGGCCGCCGTTACGCCCAACAGAAGAAGACCGCAGAGAACGAACATGAGCGCCATTCCGGACCCTTGGCCGGTGCCGATAAGCGAACCGAACGACCGCGCCAACCATGCCCCCGGCATCATGCCTGGTTCGAAGAGGAAGTCCGCGAGAGGCCCCGCACTAAGCATAGCGACGGGCACGGCAGTCTGCGCAATCATGCGACGTGACGCAAACACCCTTCCCTGAACGTCGTGCGGTATCTTCAACTGCCAGATAACGTCATTGCACCCATTGAGGATGGGAATGATGAACGAGCCAAGGAACCCCGCAACGAGCCATACCCACAGGTACTTCGTGAGTCCCATGAGCATCAGGCCGATGACCGCAACCCACACCATACTGCCAAGAAGGCCACGCATGCGGTGTTTGGGCCCTCCCCAACTGGACATGAGGAGTCCTCCGACGAGACCGCCGACGGCCGATACCGTACTGACCAGTCCGAGAATACGCGCATTGTCGCTGGTCCGGGCAAGAATCATCGGATTCCATATCGTCATGCAGATCGACGTGACGAGATTGGCTGCAAAGAAGATCAGCAGCAATCCAGTCAGTGGGCGACGTGCGAGGATATATCGGAAGCCGAACAAGGATTGCCGGAGGAGACTGCCCGTCTCCGGTTCGCCCACGGAGGACTTCGCCGGATCCGGAATATGGACGAATAGTAGTGACGCGACGGCAATACAGAAGGTGGCGATATCGATGACGAATACGGGGGCAGGGCCCCAGAACGCCACGATGGCGCCTGCTGCGATGGGAGCGAAGATGCCCGCCGTGGAGTCGACGAGGGAAAACATGCCGGATGCCCTTCCGTACTGGTCTTTCGGCATCATCGCGCTGATAGACGCGCTGTACGCCGGCCACTGGAATGCCTGGAAGAAGCCGGAGAACGCACCGGTGACACAGAGATGCCAGATCTGCAGATGGCCGGTGAGATACAGGATGAGCACGACGACGGTTGCGAAACCAGAAGCGATGTCGGACAGCGCCATCGTCACCTTGCGATTCCAGCGGTCTACCAGGACGCCGGCAATCGGACTCATCAGCATCATCGGTGCGTAGTTGAAGAATGCCACCACAGCCAGAGCTGTCGCACTGCCTGTCATCTTCCAGGCCCAGATGCTCAAGGCGAAACTGGTCATGGCAGTCCCCGTCATGGAGATCAGCTGACCAACACAGATGACTATGAATGCCTTGAACCCCTGTGGCCGTACAGGCACCATGCCGCCCTCCTGAGGCTGCAACCGGTCCATCGTTTCGTTCCTGCATCATACGTGCCGTGCGGGCATTGTCAATTCAAGCTGTGCCGCGGTCCCGCCGTCAAAGGCACGACGTCGAACGCGCTCCGTCGTCCCCTATGGCAGCGTCACCAGCTCATAGCGGCGCGTCCCGAGGCCGATGTCCTCGGCATGTGCGAGACACGATTGCCAGTTCGTATCGGGATGCACATGTGTGAACTTGTCGCCTTCTTTGTAGTCCTTGTCCGTCAGTGCGCTGCCCTTGGCGGCCGACGCCTTGTTGACCAGGTCGACACACGCCTGGTCCAGCGCCACCGGGTCAAACCCGGCAGCGATGCCGATGTCGGGCACGATTGGCGCATCGTTCATGTTCCAGCAGTCGCAGTTGGGACTGACGTTCATGACGAAGCTGACGTGAAACGCAGGCTTGTCGTGCAGGACAGCCCAGGCGTATTCGGCGATCTTCTCATTCAACGCATCATTAGTCCCGGTGAACACTGGACGGGCGGCGCCGTACATGCAGACTGCGACACATTGGCCACAGCCGACGCATCTGGTGTAGTCGATAGAAGCCTTGTCGTCGGCGTTCCACAGAATGGTCTGCTGAGGGCACGCCCGCACGCACATGCCGCATGCCACACACTTCTCGGCGACGATCTTCGGCTTCGAGTCGGAGTGCATCTGCATCTTCCCTCCGCGGGAGCCGCTTCCCATGCCGATGTTCTTGAACGCTCCGCCAAACCCCGTCTGTTCGTGACCCTTGAAGTGCGTAAGCGACACGATGACATCGGCGTCGGCAATGGCCGTTCCGATTTTCGCCGTTTCGCACTGCTTGAGATGGACCGGTATTTCGCGGTAGTCTGTCCCCTTGAGTCCATCTGCGATGATGACGTCGGCCCCGACCGCGATGCGATTGAATCCGTTCTCCTGCGCGGACTGCAGGTGATCCACTGCGTTCGAGCGGCCGCCCGTGTACAGTGTGCTGCAGTCTGTCAAGAAGGGCTTGCCACCCAGTTCCCTCACCAGCCGGACGACACGAGCGACGTAGTTTGGACGGATGTAGGCCAGGTTGCCGGGCTCTCCCAGGTGCAGTTTCAGCGCCACGAACTTGCCCTTGAAATCCAGCTGTTCGATGCCGGCAGCCCGCACGAGCGCCTCCAGCTTGTCCAGCAGGTTGTGGCCCGGGCGCGTGCGCATATCGGTGAAGTAGATCCTGGATGCTTCTGTCATCTCGTTCTCCTCGTCCTGCAGAATCGTTCCACTATCCTAGCGCAGGAGGGACGGAGAACAACACGCAGGCGACTCTCCTATCATCTCAATGCCCACGGACAGGGCACGGTAACACGCAACCTCAGTCAGCCTCTGGCGCAGACGGCACAGTGGAATACGGACCAATGCTTCACAATTCATTCACAGGTTCTCGTTCCGATGAACAGTGGCTGCCACTCCTTTCCTTTTGTCATGCTCCATTCGGGCCATGGTTCCTTGGTCTTTGACTTTTCGGCCATCCTCTGCGACAATCACCTATGGACATCACGCGAGTCCCCTCTATTGTCATACACCGTTGGTCAGCACACTCACGTGTCACTATGCCATGCCCGACCCCGCGACTTACCGTTTCGTCTCTGTCATGCGAGAACCAGCGAAGGGTCCGGGGTGACAAGGCGTCCAAGCCCTTTGCGACAGCAGCTTCAGAACAGCCTCACGGGCAATATGCCGTGAGGCTGTTCTGCGTCTATGGAGGGAGGTGATGGCACGCCACAAGACCCCCTGACGCGCACGTTCACGTACTCTTGTTCAACTGGAACCACACTCACAACCATATCAGGAGAGGAGAACACATGAGGAGATTGTTTGCTATTATTCTTGTCTGCGCACTGATTGCCAGCGTCGGCGTTGGATGCAAGGCAAAGACCGGGGTCGTCAACCTGGGTGGCATCTTCCCGATGACCGGTGCTTCCGCAACCTTCGGTACTTCCAGCAAGAACGGCGTCGTTATGGCCGTCGAAGAGTTCAACGCGGCCGGTGGTGCTACGGTTGACGGCGTCAAAACGACTATCAACTACGTCAACGAGGATGACCAGGGTGCTCCAGAAGTCGGCGCTAGTGCCGCTCAGAAGCTCATCAACCAGGACAAGGTCATCGGCATCATCGGTGCTGTCATGAGCAAGGTCACACTGGCCGCCGCACCTATTGCACAGGCTGCCGGCGTTCCTGAGATCTCGCCCACCTCTACCAATGCGGCGGTCACGCTTGTCGGTGACTACATCTTCCGCGCCTGCTTCATTGACCCGTTCCAGGGCACAGTCATGGCCAACTACGCATACAACACGCTCGGTGTCAAGACTGCTGCTGTTCTGTATGACAACGCCAACGACTACCCCAAGGGACTCGCAGAGAACTTCAAGAAGAGCTTCGAAGCACTTGGCGGCACGATCGTTGCCTACGAAGCGTTCACCGACGAGGCAACAACAGTCGACTACAAGCCTCAGCTGACCAACATCAAGGCTGCCAATCCCGCGTTCCTGTATCTGCCCAACTATTACGGCGGAGCTGCCCTGCAGCTGAAGCAAGCTCGTGAGATGGGTCTGAACGTTCCCGCCGGCGGCGGCGATGGCTGGGATTCACCCGAGCTTGTCGCCATCGGTGGCGCGGCTGTCGAGGGTGGCGTCTTCTCCAACCACTTCTCCAAGGACGACTCGAGCCCAGCAGTACAGTCCTTCGTCGCGGCGTACACTGCCAAGTTTGGCGCTGCGCCAGACGCACTCGCGGCTCTCGCATATGACGCTGCCGGACTGTTCCTCGATGCATTCAAGAACGCTGGTTCCATCAAGGGTTCGGACATCAGAGACGCTATGATGAATACGTCCTTCGTGGGCATCTCCGGCGCCTACATGTTCGACGCGAACCGCAACCCCATCAAGTCTGCCGTCATCATCAAGATCGAGAATGGCCAGCAGACGTACCTGACCACCGTCAACCCGTAAGCTGACAAGTACCCCGACACAGCGGAGACCGGGTACGTCTCCGCTGTGTCTATCGCTGGAGGAGAGAATATGGGCCAGTTCCTGCAACAACTCATCAACGGCATTCAGATAGGCAGTATCTATGCCCTGATTGCCTTGGGCTATACGATGGTGTACGGTATCGTGCGCCTCATCAACTTCGCTCACGCCGACATCTTCATGGTCGGTGCTTACATGGGGTTCTTTCTCGCCCCGGTCATGGCAAAGGTGTTCGGCGGGGCGTTTATCCCGACCATCATCGCTGCGATGATCATTACTGGCCTGCTTGGTTTTGTCATGGAGAAACTGGCCTATCGCCCGTTGCGGTACAAGTCGCGCTTGTCTGCCCTGATCACGGCACTGGGAGTTTCGCTGTTTCTGCAGAACTTCTGTTCCCTGCCGTTCGTCTTCGGCCCGACGTTCCGCAAGTTCCCTGACCTCATCGTGGCCAGGAACATCGCCATCCCCGGCAAGCTCGGCCTCACCATTTCCAACGTGCTGCTGCTTGACGTCGGTGTCTCTGTCGTGTTGATGGTCCTCCTGTTCTGGTTCGTGAACAAGACGCTCATCGGCAAGCAGATGCGGGCAGTGGCATTCGACAAATCAGCAGCCAGCCTCATGGGCATCAACATCGACGTCGTCATCAGTACGGCCTTCATCGTCGGTCCTGCGCTGGC
>JAUSAI010000039.1 GCA_030652945.1 Caldisericota bacterium
ATGGTTGTTGAGATAGCGAGAGAAAACGTCGATTTTCCCTGCAGAGCTGCACCATCTGACCCCTAAATCGGCCGAAAGCTGTGGAAACTTCAGGCGGACACCAGCAGGTCCTTCGCCACCGATCTTCCGATGACCTTCTCCATCAGGAATGTAGACAGGGCCCGTCGCAGTTCCATCGCGCAAGAGTTCTCTTTCCAGACCTCCCTCTCGCCAACTGAACGTGATCTGCACACCAAAGGCTTTAGCGATTGCCTCGCAGTAGCTCTCGGTGACCGGCCAGTCCATCAGCGTGCTGCCTTCACGACCATCAACGATGTTGTGATGCAGCTCGATGCGCTCGGGCTTCACGCCCATCTCGAGCATGAGTAATAGCAGAGCAAGGCTGTCCTTGCCCCCCGAAAATCCGCATATGACGCGGTCGAAAGCGGTGGGATCAACGTTGGCGATTTGCCCTGCGTCGACAACCAGAGGCAACGCCGCCTTTGTGGCCAGTGCGCCAAGGTCGAACCCTTCAGCACGCAACCACTCTTCGTCAGTGGTGCGTTCCTTGAGTTCTTCGGTCATGCTGGCACCGCCCTATCGGCCAACACCTTTGTGGCAAGTTCGACGGCCAGAGCGCCCTTTGCGTTGGTCATCGCATACCCCAGCGGTTTGCCTTCGGATACGGCGGGCTCGCGGAAGCGAAACCCATCCTTCTCTTCTTGTGGTGGACGCACGACGCTCCAGAGGAACGGGCCGTGCCACTCATAGCCTGCGGGTAGGCGCTCCAATGAAGCGGCACCGCGCTCGACCAGGAAGTTTCTCAACTCCAGGTCGCTGCTGCGGTAGTGCTGGCTGGGCAAGTAGATCGTGACAAGGTGGCCTTGGCTGTCACGACCGAGCTTGCACGAGCTGCTCAGGCGGTAGAAGGTCTCCGCGTGGAAGTACTTCGATTGCCTGCCGCTCGGGGTCGACGCCCACCAGAGAAAGGTGATGGGCGCGCGCATCAGGTCCGTAGGGATGTACGGATGCCGCTCGTAGCCTGACGCCTTGGCCGAAACCAGCGGCGCGAGCTTCGCGCGTTCAATTTCATTCATGGGTCTCTCCGTGAGGACAAGCCCATG
>JAUSAI010000062.1 GCA_030652945.1 Caldisericota bacterium
CTTCCCTACGCCGTTGACTCCTGTAACAAGCACTACGGCAGGGGAACCATCCAGCTGCAGGGTTGCATCCATGTTCAGGGACTCCACCAGCTTCCGCCGGATGCGGTCGATCACCTGTTCGACGGTCGGCCTGCCCAGACCGGCTCTGCGGACTTCCTGCAGAATTGCCAGCGTCGTTTCGATGTCAATGCCAGCGTCGATGAGGAGTTCTTCGAGAGCATCAAAGTCGGCAGCTTCTTTCCGTGGCCCCGTCTGACGCGCAACCACCGGGATCGATTCGTCCGCTCCTGCTCCCGACGCGCCTATGCCGCCCGAAACGGAAGCGTCATCTCCAAGTTCGTCAGCAGGCGCGCCGCTGCCAAACAGCGACTTCAATCTGGACAGCAGACTCATGGCGACGGCTCTGTTCTGCGGGGATGCTCGGCGACGAATGCTTCGAGTCCAGCCTTGGCGGCATCTTCCTCGGCTTTCTTCTTGGAAGAGCCTTGCCCTTCGCCATACAGTACCTTGCCGATGTAGACCAGGGAGGTGAAGACGGTGGCGCCGTCACCGGCGTGCTGAACCTGGGTTTCATAGGACGGAAGGGTGTGGACGATGCGTTGCGTTTCCTCTTGAAGTGCCGTCTTGTGGTCAAGAACCCCGACGTTGCGCAGATCCTCGACTGCCTTGCGAAACACACTGCGCACGAGATTCGCTGCCGCCTGCATGCCGCGGTCAAAATACAGTGCCGCAACCAGAGCCTCGAAGCCGTCCGCCAGAATCGCAGGCTTTCGCTCGTCCCGCATCCGGTCCTCGCCCTTTCCCAGCAAGAGGTACCTGTCCAAGCCCAGTTCCAGTGCGCGTTCATAGATGCCCTGCTCCTTGACAAGTGCGGCACGCATCTTGGAGAGGTCACCTTCGTGCGCATCGGGGAACTCGAGGAACACAAGTTCGGCAACGACGAAGTTGACGATCCCGTCCCCAACGAACTCGAGCTTCTCGTTCGAAACGTACCCCCGGTGCTCGCTGGCGAACGAACTGTGCGTCAGTGCAACGACGAGATACCTGATATTCTTGAAGGGTGTCGGCAGCTGCCTGTTGAATTCCTCAGCCCGCTGCATAATGACAGCGTTGTTTGCGTCTTCATGCGGTGAGACGATTCGCTGAGCGGCGGTGCGTCGTGGCTGGCGAATCTTGTCGCTCATCGCCAGATCGCTTCGATCCTCTTCACAAGATCTCGCTCACTCATACTCTTCGCGACCCGAACGGCGTGGTAAATGGCGTTCGCGTTCGAGCGCCCATGGCACACGATGCTGATGCCGCGCAATCCGAGCAGGGGGACTCCACCGTACTGACTGTAGTCCAGTTTGTCCTTGACCGCGTGCAGGTTGCCGCGCGCGAGCGCGCCCCCGAGTCGTCCCTTGACAGAACTCTTGAGTGCATCTTTCATCATGCCGAAGAGAGACTCCGCGGTTGCCTCGATCGTCTTGATGAAGATGTTGCCGGTGAAGCCGTCGCTGACCACAACGTCTGCCGCATGTCTGAATGCGTCCTTCGGCTCGACGTTGCCGATGAACCCCTGACTCTTCTCAGCAAGCAGTTTGTAGGTTTCGGTAATCGCCCGTGAACCCTTCTCCGGCTCTTCGCCGATGTTCAGCAGTCCAATTGACGGTTGTCCCTTGCCGGTCAGCAAGCTGCAGTAGACCTGCCCCATGCGCGCGAACTGCAGGATGTTCTCCGGAACCCAGTCTGCAACCGCCCCGGAATCGATGAAGTAGAACGGTTCGCCGGTGGTCGAGGGAATTGCCGAAACGAGCCCCGGTCGAACGACCCCATGGATGCGTCCCAGCACGAAGAGCGAAATGGCCATCTGCGCACCGGTGTTGCCTGCTGAGACAATGGCTTCACAGCTCCCGTCAGCAACGAGCTGGATGGCGCGATAGAGTGACGAGTCCTTGCGCGTTCGCAGGACTTCCGCAGGATGATCGTGGTACGAGATGGTCTGGCTTGTGGGCACGATCTCGTACGAGAACGCCGCGCCCTCCCTGTCTGCAGCAAGTTCGACGTTGATGGCCGATTCGTCACCGGTCAGGACGATGGTGACGCCAAATGCGCGCGCCGCATCGACGGCACCCTTTACGATTTCATGGGGGGCGAAGTCGCCCCCCATGGCATCTACTGCAATTCTCATGCGCCTATGCGCTGGCTTTCTTCTTCTCTTCCTGCTTTACGATGAGCTTGCCATCGTAGTATCCACAGTACATGCAGACGTGATGGGAACGGATCAGCTTGTTGCAGTGTGCGCAACGGACAAGACCGCCGAAATTGCGAACAAACGCAAGCTTGACCTTGCTGTATCGGTTGCCCTTCCTGCTGTGGGTTATCTTCTTCTTCGGGTTAGCCATTCAACGTTCCTCCTGAGCAGAATCACTGAACTACAATATTAACGACTTTCCCCTTGATTGCAACGACACGCTTGACATTGTGTCCATCTGTGTACTTGACAACGTTTTCCTGAACGAGCGCCAGTCTGCCCAGTTCGTCGTCGGATGCTCCAGTCGGCACCATCATGGTGGCACGAACCTTGCCATTGACCTGCACGGCAACCTCGACCTGGTCTTCGACCAGCTTGGCGGCATCCCAGGTAGGCCACGCCTGTCGATGCACGCTCTCCGTGTTGCCGCAATCCCGCCACAATTCCTCCGTCAGGTGCGGAGCAAACGGTGCGAGCACGACAATCAAGCTACGCATTGCATCCTGCCAGGCACGTGCCGCGAGGACTGTCTCGTCAGCACGTACGCTGTCAGCCAGGAAGTTGAAGTACTCCATGAAGGCAGCGACGGCCGTGTTGAACTTAAAGCGCTCGATGTCCTCGGTGATCTTCTTGATAAGCTTGTTCACCTGCAGGTCAAGCCCAGGAACCTCGCGTTCCGTCGGTATCGCAGTGGATGCATCAACGGTACGCTGGGCGAGTTCCCACAGGCGCTTGATGAAGCGATGTGCACCGGAGATGCTCTCCTTGGACCACGCAACCTCCTGCTCGAATGGTGCCATGAACAGTTCGTACAACCTCAGCGTGTCAGCGCCAAACTGCTCGACCACTTCGTCCGGCGTTATCACGTTGTGTCTGCTCTTGCTCATCTTCTGGCCGTCGAACGACAGGAGCATGCCCTGGTTCATCAAGCGGGCAAACGGCTCGGTGAAGCCCACCAGGCCGGCGTCGTACATGACCTTCGTCCAGAACCGCGCATACAGCAGGTGCATGACGGCATGTTCAGCGCCCCCGACGTACAGGTCGACCGGCAGCCAGTAGTCGACACTGGCGCGATCGAAGGGAGCCGTATCCAGGTGGGGACTCGTGAACCTCAGTTCGTACCAGGACGAGCAGGCGAACCCATCCATTGTGTCGGTTTCGCGGCGTGCGGGCCCTCCGCAGACCGGACATGTCGTCTCGACCCATTCACTGATACTGGCGAGCGGAGATTCGCCGGTGCCGCTCGGTTCGTAGCTGTGGACATCCGGAAGAAGTACGGGCAGTTGACTCTCGGGGACCGGCACCGTGCCGCACGCCGGGCAATGGACCATGGGTATGGGCGCACCCCAGTAGCGCTGACGGCTGATGAGCCAGTCGCGCATGCGGTAGTTCGTCTTTGCCTCCGCCAGACCCCTTGCTGTGCCGTCCGTCACCATGGCAGCAGTCGCCTCAGCACTGGTCAGCCCGTCGAATCGCCCGGAGTGCGTGAGGATGCCGTAGTCGGCGTACTGGTCGTCCCAGACCGACACGTCATACGGTGGTTCAGGCCATGAGATGACCTGACGGATCTCCATGCCGTACTTGGCAGCGAATGCAAAGTCGCGGCCGTCATGCGCCGGAACAGCCATGATGGCACCCGTACCATACCCCATGAGAACGTAGTCGGCAATCCAGACAGGAATCCTCTCTCCCGAGAAGGGGTTGACGGCATAGGCACCCGTGAAAACCCCCGTCTTCTCCCGTTCGGTCGACATTCGGTCGATGTCGGTCTTGACCCTGGACGCCGTGATGTACTGGTCGACCTCTGCGTGTTGGACTGCCGAGGCTATCTCGTCGACAAGTGGGTGTTCGGGGGCGAGGACCAGGAAGGTCGCGCCCATGATGGTATCAAGGCGGGTAGTGAAGACGGTCACGGGATGCCTGCTTCCGTCCTGCGCGGATAGCACGTCAAACACGACTTCGGCACCTTCGGACTTGCCTATCCAGTTGCGCTGCATGATCTTGATGCGTTCCGGCCAGTCCACTGTATCCAGATCGTCTGCGAGACGGTCGGCGTACTCGGTGATGCCGAAGAACCACTGCTTCAGCTTCTTCTTCTCGACCGAGGTACCACAGCGCCAGCACTTGCCTTCCTTGACCTGCTCATTGGCGAGTACGGTCTTGCAGGCGGGACACCACCACTGTTCAGATTCCTTCTCATAGGCGAGCCCGCGTTTGTAGAGCAGAAGAAAGAACCACTGTGTCCACTTGTAGTACTCGGGATCGGACGAGTTGATCTCGCGCTCCCAGTCATAGGACGTTCCCAGCAGCTTCAACTGCCTCTTGAAATTGGCCGTATTGGCGCGGGTGATCTCGCGCGGGTTCATCTTCTTGCGGATCGCCGCATTCTCAGCAGGAAGACCAAATGCATCCCATCCCATGGGGTGCAGAACATTGAAACCCCTCATCCGGTAATACCGGGTGATCACGTCGGTCGGAATGTAGTTGCGGCAATGCCCGACATGCAGTCCGTCGCCGGACGGGTACGGGAAGTAATCCAGGCAGAAGAGTTTAGGCTTGTCCGACCGCTCTTCTGTCCGGTAGGCCTGCGCAGTCTCCCAGATGTCCTGCCACTTGGGTTCGATGCTATGAAAGTCGTAGTCTCTCATTGGTCACTCCAATTGTGAATGCCTCAGGTACCTGGTACATACGGTGTTCACGATTGATGGGTCAGGGTGCGAGACGCTCCATGTCACGCGGGAACAGCGCTGCTTCGCGGAGGTTCGCCAGTCCGGTGAGCTGCATGACAAAACGCTCGAGGCCAATGGCAAATCCACCGTGCGGCGGCATGCCGAACCGGAACGTCTCTATGTAGGAGGCGACGGCCTCCTGTGTCATTCCTCGTGCCTCGAGAGCAGCGGCGTAGTCCTCGAAGCTGTTCAGCCGCTGTCCGCCTGTCACCAGTTCAGTCCCGCGGAACAGCAGGTCGAACGAATTGGAGTACCTGGGATCGGCAGGATTGGGTGCCGTATAGAACGGGCGCTTGACCATCGGGTAGCCAGTCACGAAGAGGAAGTCGGAGTCAAACGTCTGCTTCGCCCACTCGCCCAGCCACTTCTCATGCTGTGGCGCCAAGTCCGGCTCGTTGCGGCAGTCTTCGCCGTGGTGCTCGAAGATCCACTCCTGCGCCTCCGGGAAGTAGACGGTCGGGAACATCTCCGGTGCAAGCGGCATGTCGACCTTCAGCAGTTCCAGCTCACGTCCGCAATGGTCCGCTAGACTACTGAGGATGCCACGGATGACGTCGGTCAGCATTGCCATGACGGTCGTATGGTCCTTGATGAAACCCATCTCCGCATCCATGCTCACATACTCGTTCAGATGCCGAATGGTCTGGTGAGGTTCCGCACGGAAGACCGGTGCCACCTCATACACGCGTTCGAAGACGCCCACCATGATCTGCTTGTAGAACTGAGGGCTTTGGGCGAGGAATGCCTTCTTGCCGAAGTAGTCGATGGCGAAGACGTTGGCTCCCGATTCTGAGGCGGTGCCGAGGATCTTCGGCGTCGCAATCTCGGTGAATCCCTTCGCATCGAGGACAGAGCGGAACCCGTGGGCGGCGGCGGCACTCAGGCGAAAGATCGCCTGTTTGGCCGGAGCACGAAGCCCGACCATGGCATGGTCAAGGAAGGTGTCAAGGTGCGCATTGATGACTGGCTTGCTGATCGGGAACGGCAGGGCCTCCGTGACGCGCGCCAGCACAGTGAAGGCTGGGTCATGGAGTTCGTATCCGCCGGCTGCCTGCGGTTCCGCAACAACGGTCCCCTCGACTTCGACGACACTCTCGACGAGCAGGCCGTCAATGGATGCGACCGCCTCGGGCGATTCTACCACAATCTGGCAGATCCCTGCCCGGTCGCGCAAATGGACAAAGACCATCCCACTGCCCAGCTTGCGGATGCGGTGCATCCAGCCAGCCATGTGGATGCGCTCACCAACATGCAGAGAAAGCTCATTGCTCAGGACTCGTTCCATACCTCGACCTCCCGTTGCATACCAAAAGAGCCGCCCCGCGAATGTTCCCCGGACCGGCTCCGATAGCCATGCAGTCAGTGTAGATGTTCACTCGGACCTGTCAACGAACTCGGTCATCATCGTCAGGCAGGTACCCGTACGACAGGGCGCGACCACACCGCAATGGTAAGAGCCTGACGGTCCTTTCGGCCCAGCCGCCGAGAGCTAGCGACATCGGTACCCTCCGTACGGCACGCCTCCTGCTGCTGGGCAGGATGGTATCGCGTGCAAAGACCGCCTGCATCGGGAAGGTGCCTTCGCCGAACGCCGGTTGATTGGCCAATGCTTCATGGTAGACTCATGAACCGGAACCGGATGAACCACGGACCGAGAGGATGCGATGGCATTGCAGGAACAGACGATGAAGCTGGCAGACGGGCGCAGGCTTGGGTATGCGGAGTATGGCGACCTCGGTGGTTCAGTTGTCTTCCTGTTTCATGGATTCTGCGGTTCACGGCTCGATGGCAAAGCGCTCGACGCGACAGCACGCTCTGCACGTGTCCGGCTCATCGTCCCAGATCGCCCAGGCTTCGGGCTGTCCGATCCTCAAGTGACCCGCACGTTTGCCGACTGGCCTCGCGACGTACTGGAACTCGCACTGCATGTGCATGTCGACCAGTTCTCAGTGCTCGGCGTCGGCGGAGGTGCTCCCTATGCCATCGCCTGTTCCGCCCGCATCGCAGAACACGTGCGCTCCGCAGGGGTGGTCTCAGGACTGTCACCCCTCACCGCAGAGATCCTGTCTGCAATGTCGCCCGAGAAACGCGCTCTGTTCAACGCAGGAGGGCGCTACTCCTGGATAGCTCGTCGTGTCCTGCGACGAGAACTCTCTTCTCGCCGACCTCGCTCAGGCTCCTCCCAAGAGGGACCGGTTCAGCAAGAGAGTGTTCCGGAAGCATTCAGACAGGGAATCGAAGGCGCGGTACATGAACTGCATCTCTACCGGAGGCCATGGGGATTCGCCGTCGACGCTGTTCCTCTCCCGGTCCTGCTTTGGCACCGGCGCATGGACACCGAGATGCCGCCGGCCATGGCCATTGCACTTGCGGACATGCTGCCCCGCACCATCACGCGGTGGTACGGCCACGAGGGCAGCGCACTGCTGTCAGCGCACGCAGAGGACATACTCAAAGCACTCATCGCGTAGTCGGCGATTCTCTGTTCCTCATGCTGTAGTCGTACCCGACACCCGCCCGCCAATCGGCGGAGACTCTAGAAATCCGTCGTACAGAAAGGCGGAGCCTCCGTCCTGAAGATGTGGCTGATGTGCTCGAGCTCTGACTCTGGCGCAATCGATGCTCGGCCGAAGCGGGCGAGAGAAGCCAGCGACACCGAACCCATCAACAGGGCAGAGTAGTCCGCGACGCCAAGCTGAACGCGCACTGCGGAGGGCTGAAGGTCCGTACGATGTGCTTTGCCGTGGTCAAAGGCGATACAGGTTGTCGTGATACGAGTGCTGACGAGCGTGTCTTCAACCTCCAGCGCCACGACGGCCTTGCCTGACCCGAATTTTGCCTGCTCAAGCATTTCTTCCGGCAGATGGGCGCCGGTCCAGCGTACCATGAGCCCAACTCCTCCGATGTCGATCTTGTGATGCACGACATTGAAGAGAATGCCTGAGGCGTCACGCGGGTCCTCCGCGATCTGGTAGAACTCGGGGTCGTCGGTCGAAATGCGGACGCGGCGAACTTGGTCCCCCAGGCTGTGGAGAAACGCGACGAGAGAACCGAACGCAAGGTTTGTCTCGTAGGAGAACTCGTTGACGTTCAGGTCGTAGATGAGGAAGTTTCCTCCGATCTCCTTGCCGAAGTGGTACCTGAGGAACCCCGTGAGACGCTCTCCCTCGTAGACCCCGACGATACGCGGCTCGCCACTGACCATCGCTTTGAGTTCGTATTCCCGCTTCATGAGCATGCCGTGCCGTGCCAGGACCAGTCTTCTGCAATGATCCCGCAAAGGCTCGATGTCTGCCTCGGTCAGTGGACGGCAACGCCTTCGGTCGCCGATTGCCGGCAGCTGTGCAGGCATGAGTTCGTACTGCATGCGGCGTGCACCAAACGCAAATCCCATGCGCCGGTAGAACTCAGGAGAGAATGGGTACAGCAAGGCGAACAGGGCTCCCCGTTCACGCTCACTCTCGATGAAGTAGCGGACGAGATCCCGTGCAACATGCTCCTTGCGATGCATGAGCCCCGTAGCGACCATGCCGATACCACCGGCCTGCAGAAGGACACCGCGCCAGTTCATGACGAAGGGATACTGGATCATGCCGCCGATCATGCCGCCGCCTTCGAAGACACCCACAGGAACCATCTCGCCCATTCGAGACGTGAAGCGCTCGGTGAGAGCGGCCTTCTGCTGCGGAGTCTCGAGGTCTGTTCCTGGATACGAACCGTGAATGAGTTCGACGTACGCAGGCACTTCCTCTGTCGTCATCGGTCTGATTTCGGTTGCCATGTAGCTCCTCCCCTTGCGTATCCGTTGCAGATTCCATGGTGCGTACAGAAATGCTCTCCTATCATGATACATTCCTAGAGCCTATCTACAAATGCAGATCGTCCGGGAGTCATGCCCCCATCATCTTCTTCTCACTGTGACGCAAGGTTCTTCAGCACCTCGTCGATATCAGGAAGGTCGTGGACCGGGTAGACCTTGACCCACGTGACGACACCACGTGCGTCCAGCAAGATGTTTGCACGTTCCGAATACCCGTCGGCTTCGCGGAACAATCCGTATGACTGAGCAACCGCGCCATGCGGCCAGAAGTCAGAAAGGAGCATGGTCTGAGCGATACCCAGTTCCTTGGCCCAGTGATTCTTGGATGGCACGGGGTCGATGCTGAGGCCGAATGCGATGGCGTTCGCCTTCTCAAACTCCTGCACATGCGCTTCCAGGGACTTCATCTGCTCAGCGCACACCGGCGTCCATGCAAGCGGGTGCCACGACAGCAGTACCTGTCTTCCTCGGTAGTCCGCCAGATGAACAAGTCTCTTGCGGTTGTCAAACAGCTCAAAGTCCGGGGCGGTATCCCCGACTGTGATTCGTTGTGCCTGACTCATATGATCCTCCCTCTCGTCCAATGTGTTTCTCCGTGGCGCAGAAGCTGTCGATCCCTTCTGCGGCACGCTCTCAGGATGCCCCGCCAAGCTCCTGCTTCAATTGATCGAAGAACGCCTGCATGACTGCAAGACGCCTCACTGCCAGTGTACGCGCCTGTTGGGTAAACAGCCTGTCGGGAATCCGCTTGAACGCTATCTCGAACTCCAGGTTGGGCGTATGCGCGCTGAGCGCCTTGATGCGGCCCGTCGGCGTTCCTCCTATGTGATTGCGTGCGACGTAGGTGTCGGGGTCCTCACCCGAGTACAGTTCCTCGCCGTACCTTGCCGCAAGCATGTAGGCGCGGGCAATACCCACCGCCCCGAGCGAGTCCAGCTTGTCGGCATCGAACAGCAGCTTTGCCTCGATGGTTTCCGGGGCTGTAGTACCACGGAACCGATGGGTCGCGATGCACGCGCACACGTGTCGGGCAGTCTGCTCCGGATACCCGGCGCTCTGGAGAATGCCGCTTGCCATCTCTGCGCCCATTGCCGCATGGTCGGTGTTACCGCTGTCATCGGTGTCTTCGCGAATCCGCGCGATGTCGTGCAGCACCGAGGCGAGATCAAGGACTTCAAGATCCACCTCCGGTACATTCTCTGCCAGGTGTCTGCACAGTCCCGCCACTCTTCGGACATGGGCGAGATCGTGTGCCGAGCAGGCAAGCTCCTTCTCCACGGCAGCTTCTACGATGGCCATCCGTGCATCCGTCGTTGGCCTGTGCTCCCCTACGGTGGCAGTCTCCGGAGTGCTCGTCTCAGGAGCAATCAGTTCGACTTTCATGCGATCCGGGTCTTCAAAGTAGACCGCGTACGTGCCGGGACCGCCTGCATGCGGATGACGGTCCTCATAGAGGATGTGGAGGCCGCGCTCACGCAACAGGTCTGTCATCTCGTCGACCTGGAACCGAGACGCCGCGTGGAACGCGAGATGGTTGAGCCCTGGCCTGCAACGGTGATAGGAACGGTCCGAGAACCGCGTTTCCGCCTGCACGAAAACGAGATACGTCTGCCCCAGCCGATAGCTGAGCCCACTTGGCCACTCCTGGTACAGAACGTACCCAAGCTTGCCCAGAAACCAGCCCCAGAACTCCGTTGTGCGGGCAAGGTCTGCGCAGTAGACCTCTACGTGATGCAACATTCCAGGAACGGTTCTCGCTTCCATACGACCCGTACGCTCCTCCGCCTGCCTCGATACTAGCAGGTACCGACTTCATTATCTGCACGATGCTTCCGCCTTCAATCGTGCGGTTCCTTGTATACTGCTCTCATGAAGGCACGGGTGAGTCAAACGGCACGCGACGAACTGCAATGCGCTGACCTTACAAGCATGGAGCGTTTCCAGGCAATGGTCCTCGGCTGGTATGCTGACAACGCGCGGCAGTTTGTGTGGCGTACTCCGAATCCCGATCCGTTCGTAGTACTCGTCTCAGAGACCATGCTTCAGCAGACTCAGACACATCGTGTCCAGCAGAAGCTGTCGCTGTTTCTCCAGCAGTTTCCGGATTTCGCCGCACTGGCGGCGGCCGACAACGCTTCAATCATCAGGGCGTGGCAGGGAATGGGCTACAACAACCGTGCCCTGCGTCTCAGAGACTGTGCCCGCACCGTACTGCAGGTTCATAACGGCGTACTGCCTGCTGATGCGCAGGCCCTGGGAGCCTTGCCTGGAATCGGCCCCTACACAGTCTCGGCCGTCCTGTCGTTCGCGTTTCATCACGATGTCCCCGTCCTGGACGTCAACATCCGCAGGTTGTACAGCAGGGTCTTCCAGCGTTTGAACACTGTCATCGACCTGCTGTCTGAATCAGCACTGCAACTCATCGCACGCGACGTATTCCCGCGAGGGCGTTCGTCCGAATGGCACCAGGCATGCATGGACATTGCTGCCCAGTTCTGCACAGCGCGGTCGCCCCGATGTCTGCTCTGTCCTGTGTGCGGCAGCTGCCGCTCCGCCTACCAGCTTGCAGACGCCGCTCCCGTGCATATTCAGGAACCATCGTTCAGAGGGCAGCCGAATCGCATCTGGCGCGGTCGCATCGTCGAGCTGCTTCGTGGGCTGGAACCCGGCCAGGAACTGTCGCACGATGATCTGAGGACAGTCCTGTCGTTGCGGGACACTCTGGACGATGCGGCGTGGATAGGGAACCTGCTGTCAGCCCTGGAACGTGACGGCCTGATACGAAACGGCCCGACAGGCATCTGCCTGCAATCCTGAGAAGGACGGACTCCCTAGCCGGCTTGCTCGGCGTCTGCGGGCTAGCCCTTGAGCGTCAACGTACGCTGATACGCTGCCCAGATCGCTTTGGAGATGGCGGTCCTGAAACCACCTTTCTCCAGTTCATAGAGCGCCTCAGCCGACGTACCTCCTGGCGATGTCACAAGGTTCTTCAGTTCCGCCGGGTGCTTGTGGCTTGAGCGTGCCAGCTTCAGCGATCCTTCCATGGTTTCCAAGACGAGGTCACGGGCCACTTCACGCTGGAATCCCAAGTGCACGGCCGCGTCCACGAACGCTTCGATGAACAGAAACACGTATGCAGGCCCCGTTCCGCTGACTGCTGTTGCCATGTCGATATACCGCTCCTCGTCGACGTGGACTTCGGAGCCGACAGCAGCAAGAACAGCGCGGACCACTTCGCAGTCAGCGTCACTGACGCCTGGGCTGGCCGTCCATACGCTGACGCCCGCTCCGACCTGCGCCGGGGTATTCGGCATGCACCTGACAACACGGTCGTGCCCCATACCTTCCCGCAAGCGTGCAATGTCCGCTCCCGCGACAATGGACAACAGGACCTGCTCGGGCCTCATCTGGCCCTTCATGTCTGCGAAGACATGGTGCAGGTTCTGCGGCTTCACCGCCAGCACGACCAGACTTCCGAAAGCCGCTGCCTCACGATTGGACAGCGTCACACGTACGTGGTGGCGCTCCCTTAGAGCATCCAGCGTGGCCATGGTACGCGAACTCACTATGATGTCCTCCGCTTGGGCAACGTGTCCCGCCAGCAGAGACTCCACGAAGGCTCCCGTCATGACGCCTCCGCCGATAAACGCAATGTGCATGTGCTCGTTCATGTCATTCCTCCCTGGCTTTCCGGAAGCATACAGCGGCACCGCAAATGTTGGCGATGAATGCATGAAGGGCCGGTTGCTCATCATTCATCGTTGCTTCAACCAAATAACATGTTGAACGCTATAACCTAGACGAAGTGTCCGGGGAGAACCATCCGGAGAATTGGAGGCAGGCAATGGTGACAAGCACGAAGGTACTGGTCATTCTGTCGTCGGCAGAGAAGGAGAAGGCAATCGCTGGACTCATGTATGCCAAGAATGCGCACGAAAACAGGTGGGTCGATGACATCCGCGTCGTGCTCTTTGGCCCCATCGAACGAATCCTTGCCAACGACGAGGAGTTGAAGGAGCTGAGTTCCACGGTCTTCAAGATCACCGCTCACCCAGTCGCGTGCACAACCTTCGCAGACGAACCCGCAACCGCTGACGCGCTCAAAGCGCTCGGCTGCGAAGTCGACCAAGTCGGAGGGATCATTTCCGAGTACCTCCGCAACGGCTTCATTCCCCTGGTCTTCTGATTCGTCTCGTCATTGAAGAACAGCGAAGCCCCCTGACATCAGGGGGCTTCCTCGTTGTTCTCTCTATGCTTCGCCCTCTACTTCTTGCGCTCGCAAAGCTCCAGCAGGACACCATGAGCTGCTTTCGGATGAACGAAGGCGATGCGCGCATGCCCTGCACCATACCGTGCCTTCTCGTCGATGAGCTGGACACCCTTTGCCTTGAGTTCGTCGATGGCGCCATCGATGTCATCGACGCGGAGAGCTATGTGGTGCAGACCTTCCCCTTTCTTCTCGATGAACCTCGCAATGGGGCTTTCGGGCGCAGTTGCTTCAAGCAGTTCGATTTCGACTGCTCCCACGGGCAGAAACGCCGTTCTCACGTTCTGCTCCTTGACTTCCTCGATTCCCAGCACTTCGATGCCGAGCGATTCCTGCCAGAACACGAGCGATTCCTCCAGGTTGGATACGGCAATGCCGATGTGGTCGATACCGGTCAGTTTCATCTACCCCTCCAGATCTTGTCGACTATCATGTCGGCCACCGTATAGGGATCCGTCTCCCGCGTGGCAACCTTCTCCAGTTCGGCCTGCGTTGCCGCACGCTCCAGTTCGGTGTTCATCGTATCCGTCAGGCGCTCCTTCAGGATTTCGACAACGTCCAGCCGAGCCATGCGGACCTTGATGCGGTCGAGCTCGCCATCCTCCTCCAGATGTACCCGATGGCGCGCGATGACCGCCACGAGCTCGTCGACTCCGGCGTTCTGCTCGGCAGAGACTTTGAGCACGGGCGGGTTCCAGCCCTCTGCCGCCGAGAGATGCAGGATGGATTCCACTTGGTTCAGCGTCCTGTCAGCCCCTTCACGGTCAGCCTTGTTGATGACAAAGGCATCGCCGATCTCCATGATGCCAGCCTTCATCGCCTGAATGTCGTCACCCATTCCCGGAGCCAAGACCACAACCGTGGTATAGGCGACATCGTGGACGTCGACCTCGGACTGCCCGGCGCCGACCGTTTCGATGAGAATCCAGTCGAAGCCAGCGGCATCGAGGATGCGTGTCGCCATGCGCGTCGAACGGTTGAGCCCGCCGAGAGAACCGCGCGTACCCATACTGCGCATATAGACATCATGCGTTAGCGAAATGTCGAACATGCGAATGCGGTCCCCAAGCAGAGCCCCGCCAGAGAACGGACTGCTGGGGTCCACTGCCAGGATACCCACTTTTGCTCCACCGGCAGCTAGAAGTGCCGCCATGCGAGCAATGAGGGTACTCTTGCCAGAGCCCGGAGAACCGGTGATGCCCACGATGTACGCGCGGCCGGTCTGCCGATAGATATCGTGGACAAGGGCTGCTCCACGGGCATCCGCGTTCTCTATCCACGTGATTGCCCTGGCAATTGCCCGCGTGTCACCGGTCCGGATGTCGGATTGCACGTCCACTATGAGTGCTTCTCCTTGTGGACGTTGTCACGCACGTACTGGATGGTCGCCTTTATGGGGGCACCAGGGTAGAACACCTCCTGGATGCCATGCTCCTTGAGGAACGGCATGTCGTCCTCGGGGATGATGCCCCCTCCCAGAACGAGGATGTCCCCTCCGCCTTTCTGCCGAAGCAGGTCGACGACTCTCGGAAAGAGGGTGTTGTGCGCGCCGGACAAGCAGGAGAGCATGACGACGTCGACGTCCTCCTGAACTGCCACCTCGGCTATCTGCTCGGGCGTCCGCCGAATGCCCGAATAGATGACCTCCATGCCTGCTTCCATAAGCGCCCGCGCCAGTACCTTCGCCCCGCGGTCATGCCCGTCCAGACCAGGCTTTGCAACGAGAACACGGATCTTCTCTTCCACGACTGCCTCCTAGAACGACGCGTCCGGGCGATACTCGCCGTACACGGAACGCAGGACGCCACAAATCTCGCCAAGCGTCGCATACGCGTCGACCGCACCTATGATGGCAGGCATCAGGTTCTCGGTACCGCCCGCCGCTGCCTTGACGCCGGCCAAGACATGCTCCACGCGCGCATTGTCGCGCCGCGCCTTCAACGCCTCCAGCTCCGCACGCCGCTGGCTAGACAGCGATGAATCGATGCGGGTGACGTTCTTGAGCGGTTTGCCCAGCAGCTGGAACTTGTTTGCGCCGACGACGACGCGTTCACCCGATTCGACCGACATCTGGTAGGCATATGCGCTGTTCTGGATCTCACGCTGAACGTAGCCGTTCTCGACTGCCTTGACGGCACCGCCCAGGTCGTCGATCTTCTGGATGTACTTCCAGGCTTCCTTCTCGATGCGGTTCGTCAGCGACTCGACGTAGTAGCTGCCCGCAAGTGGGTCGACCGTATCGGCCACTCCCGACTCATAGCCCAGGATCTGCTGTGTGCGCAGTGCTATACGGACCGACTCCTCGGTCGGCAGGGACAGTGCCTCGTCCCGGCTGTTCGTGTGGAGCGACTGCGTACCGCCCAGAACGGCTGCAAGTGCCTGCAGAGTCACGCGGACCACATTGTTATCCACCTGCTGACTCGTCAGGGTCGAACCTGCCGTCTGCGTGTGGAAACGGAGCATGAGACTCTTGGGGTTCTGTGCCTGGAAGCGCTCCTTCATGATACGAGCCCACATGCGGCGCGCAGCCCGGAACTTGGCCACTTCCTCCAGCAGGTTGTTGTGCGCATTGAAGAAGAAGGACAGCCGCTGGGCAAAGTCATCAACGTTCAACCCCGCCTTGATCGCCGCATCGACATAGGCAATACCGTCGGCGAGCGTAAATGCCACTTCCTGGACAGCCGTACACCCGGCCTCACGCATGTGATAGCCGCTGATGCTGATCGTATTCCAGTTGGGCACTTCCTTTGAACAGTACGCGAAGATGTCATTGATGATGCGCATCGAGGGGGTCGGAGGGAAGATGTAGGTGCCCCGTGCACTGTACTCCTTCAGGATATCGTTCTGGATGGTGCCATTCAGCTTGTCGGCACCGATACCATTCCGACGTGCCACCGCAATGTACATCGCCAGCAGAACGGCAGCGGGGGCGTTGATGGTCATCGATGTGCTGACTTGGTCGAGCGGGATGCCGTCAAAGAGGACTTCCATGTCCGCGAGTGAGCTGACCGATACACCCACCTTGCCGACCTCTCCGTCAGCGAGGGGATGGTCCGCGTCCAGTCCAAGCTGTGTCGGAAGGTCAAAGGCTATCGACAGACCTGTCTGCCCCTGTCCCAACAGGTACTTGTACCGCCTGTTGGACTCCTCCACCGTGGCGAACCCCGCGTACTGGCGCATAGTCCACAGTCGGCCCCGGTACATAGTCGGCTGATATCCGCGGGTAAAGGGATATTCTCCCGGGAACCCGAGGTCGCGCATGTAGTCCATTTCGCCGACATCCTCCGGCGTGTAGAGCAGCTTGACGTCGATACCAGAAACCGTCGCGCAGTCTGCATAGGCCTTACACGTTTTTCCGACCGAGACCTTATCTGCCTTCTCCTGCCACGCAGCGCCAGCAGACCTGATTTGTGCCAAGCGTTCCTTCTCGTCCATCGTCCACCTCATCCCAGGCTTGTCGAGGTCAACAGGCCGCTTTCCGACGCCTGCAGCCGGTACGGCGAAAGTATAGCAGGAAACGGATACGGTGTCACACAGCGTGACAGGCGGACAATCGACCATATACTTCTCGCCAGACCGCGCAGGAGGATGCCTTGAAAACGCCTTCGGTCCTGCCACGCCATCGCAACGCGTGGGGGATGCTCAACCTTGGAGTAGCCGCCACCATCTGGGGAAGTACGTTTGTGGTCAGCCGCTCGGGCAGGGACTCCAGTTTGGCTGGTCACCGCAATACTACGACAAGTGCGATGCCACAGGCACCAAGTTGCCTATCAGTCCGCCGAAGCGGACAGGGGCAACGCCAACTACACAATATGTCCTGCCAAGGTCGAACTCGCTCTACCAGTCCTCCACCGCGAGAACAAGAAGGACTCAATGGCATACTCCTCCCTCTCCTAGCGACGAGCTGTGTCTGGAAATTTGGGAGCATTATGAGACAATGACGGTATGCTGAGGTCAGACATAACACATCTGTACTACATTGTCCCAATTGCTAACCTAGGATCGATTGCCCGACAAGGCATTCTGTCCAACAGTCGCACGCAAGGGATAGCACATGATTCGATTGCAGATCCCTCGGTTCAGAATCGCCGTGACAAGGTGCGCGTCCCGGGCAAGAGTGGTTCGCGCGAACTACACTCGTATGCAAACTTGTACTTCAACGCCAGAAACGCCATGATGTACAGGGTACACGATCGCCACATCGACCTCTGTGTTGTGCAAGTCAGTCCGAAGATTCTGGACCTCCCCGATGTTGTTCTAACCGACTGCAACGCTGCGTCAGGATGGTGCAAGTTCCTCCCTTCTCCAAGTGGTCTTGGTGATATCGATGGAAGCCTTGTGTTCGCGCATAGCTGGACAAGCCAGGATCAGGTAGAGTACTATCGTCAGAAGAGTGCTGTCAACGCAGAAGTGCTCGTTCCGGACGTTGTTGGCCATGAATTCCTTGTGGGTGTATGTGTCAGTTGCGCCTCGGCGCAGACTACGGCTGCTGCGGAGTTGAAGGGAACTCCGTTGAGTGCTAGGATAGTGACTAACAAAGAGTTGTTCTTCTTGTGAGGTACACATGGTCCACGTAGTTATCGGCGAGATCTTTGATTCGAGGGCCCAGACAATTGTAAACACGGTCAACTGTGTGGGCGTCATGGGCAAGGGTTTGGCTTTGGGATTCAGACAGCGATACCCCGAGATGTATAGTGACTACGTCGATCGATGCAGCCGGGGTGAAGTCCACCTAGGTGAGCCCTATGTCTATCGCTATGTAGTCCCTCCGTGGATACTTCTGTTTCCGACAAAACAGCATTGGCGTTCATTGTCGCGGCTCGTCGATATTGACGCAGGGCTGTCATACCTAGTGGCGCACTATCGTGATTGGGGCATTACGTCGCTTGCCGTTCCTCCATTGGGCTGCGGTCTTGGTGGTCTCGATTGGTCTATTGTTGGTCCCACGCTCTACCAGGGTTTGTCCAATCTCGACATCGATGTCAAGCTATATGCGCCAACGAATACGCCGGCTGTTCAGCTTGCGCCTGCGTTCTTGGATAGCAGTGTTGATGTACTGGTTGCTCAAGAAGGCAGTGCGCCCGAACGTAGAATCACTCCCGACTACGTCGTTCTTGTGGAAATAGTTCACCGACTAGAGAACATGTCCTATCATTGGCCAATCGGCAGAGTGATGTTTCAGAAGATCGGGTACTTTGCCACCACGTTGGGAGTGGATACTGGCCTTGCCTATACGCGTGGCAGCTACGGCCCTTTTGCGCCTAGGCTTAGGTTGGTGGAGTCTGCCCTTCTGAACAACGGGCTGTTGACGGAGAAGTGGATTGATGGCAGGAGTTTGATTAGCACGGGGCCGACGTACGCTGACGCTGTGAGGTTGCCCGAGAATCGAGCTGCTGTTGACAAGTACGACCAGCAGATTTCGAAAGTAGTCGATCTAGTGTGTAGGATGAATACGCGAAAGGCTGAGGTTGCCGCGACGGTCCACTTTGTTGCCAAGGAGCTTCACAAGAACAGCCCGAGTCGTCCGACTGAGGTCGATGTTCTCCGAGGAGTCATCGCGTGGAAGGAACGGCGTCGCCCGGCCCTTGACAGGGTCGAAGTCGCGGTTGTCATTCGGAATCTCGCTTCGCTGGGCTGGATTGATGTCTCCGGAAGTCAGGAGCTGTCACAGAAAATCGAACTGGAGCTTGGCCTGGCGTAGATTGGATGCTCGGTGTAGCCTATTGCGTGAGAGGTTTGGTCGACTGATCGAGACTGCATCCTTGACCGGGTTCCGTCTGCTAGAGGAGCAGTGTCGTTGTTGGGGAGCATCGGAGGATTCTAGAGGCTACCGTATGTCTCTGTCTAAGCGCTGGGTCTCGGCCTCAGAACCATTGGAGCCGGACGGAACGCAGTGAACCCGTCGAGACGCAACGCATGGGGGATGCTCAACCTTGGAGTAGCCGCCACCATCTGGGGAAGTACGTTTGTGGTCAGCCGCTATGCACTGGCCAGCGTGCCCTTTCTCCATCTTGTCGTCTTGCGCTTCGCATGCTCGACCGCTCTGTTCATGGTCCTTTTCCTCGTCCGGCGGCCGAAAGTGCCGCACGGCCGCGAGTGGTGGCTCTACCTTGGCAGTGCCGCATCGGGC
>JAUSAI010000089.1 GCA_030652945.1 Caldisericota bacterium
CATCGATGTTCCTGAATCATCGCCACCATTTCGTCGAACTTGTCCTCTCCGGTCGGATGTCGCCCGTCGGGGACGTACATGTCGGCAAATCTGGCATCCACCTTCGAAGTTTTTAGGTGCGTGAGCGCCAGAATGGCGATGTGCTGGTCAAGCGCCTTGTCCGCGTTGTCGAAGCCACTGTAGCGGACGCCGGAAAGGAAGACGTTTTCTACCGAGCCACCGTAGCCGCCGGCGATGAACAGTACGTCGTCGGCGTAAGTGTCGATTAGCTCCTCGTCCGTGTAACTTGGATTGATGACCATGCGCCGATAACCCAATGAGTAGGCGCTTTCGATTGAGGGCAAGAACGGCAACTGCTTCATGGCTTGGGGTACGTTCCAGTCCTTCGCCGGCGTGCTGCGACTGCGAGAACGAATGCGGGCTGCGGGTCCGGCGAAGTCCGTGAGGGGCAGCACGGCGTTCACAAGTTCTGCTGCCCAGTGTTCCCCAATTTCGCTACTGCCCAACAGCAATATGCCGGTTGGTCGCTGCTCAAATGCCTTGCGCAGGAACGGCACGGCTTGCGGTGGCAGCGGGTCCAAAGAGGCAACGGTTGCGCGGGAAACCGGGGGCGGGGGGGCCTCCACGAAGGGCTTGCGCTCGACCAGCGCACCGTCGGCCGCCACAACCCCCAAGAGCGCTTCATGAGCGTCGTCTCCGTCAGGTTCTTTCAGGCGCACCATCAGGTCGACATCGTGGGATAGGGTGTGAGGCGTTTCAGTCTGGAGGAGGACTGCAACGCGATGCCCATGCGCTTGGGCTTTTAAGCATGCGCTCTCAAGTCGCGAAGAAGTGTCGCTCCACGATTGCTGGGTCACATCGAGAGGCCCAAGCACCAGCAATGTTCCGCTCGGGACGCTATCTAGGCCACTTGACCAGAGACCATGTTCGCCAAGGTCGATGCTGGTCTTCCAATGATTGCCTGCGCGCTCGGCGTACATCAGCGCTCCGTCGGTGGCTTCGTCATAGACGGCCAACAGGGCGTTGATGTGCTCGTGCTCTGTGGTGACGTATACGCCCGGCCTTGGCCCAGCTGGCCAGATGTGTGGGAGATCTTCGGGCGTCTTCACTCCAGGAGGTTGCAGCGCATCGAGAAGCTCCCGCGCAGAGAGATCCAGCGCATGCTTGCGTTGAAGACGGTTGGCAAGGCGACCCGTCGCCCCCAAGTCCAAGTCCACTGCCACGACCCGGGCGGGGAAGGCCTGAACCTCAGGCCAATTGCGCAGGCCTACAAGCGCGCCGGAAAGGTCAAGCGCCTGGCTGTGGGTAACTGCGATGTTTGCGTGCTCTAGCAGGCCGCGAATACGACCCGCCAGCAGCTTCAGCTGCTGAATATCCATGTTTCACTCCTCGGGCGTCAAAGCCGGTGCACGCTTAGCGGGCCGCCCGTGAGAAAACAGGGATGGGTGGTTCGCGAATGTACTGCGCTCGTTTTCGTCGTACCCCGAAGGGAGCGTGCGGCAGGCAACGAGTTGGCCTAGAGCATGATAAATCCGAACCACTGTGAAAAGCAACAGTGTCGTGGCAAACTTATGGGCCCATGCCCGCCAGCTTTGCCTACGGTCGCCGCAACGGTCGCCTTATTCACGTCCACGAGCTGGATGAGAGCCAGGACCGTGGCTTGAAGTGCGCGTGCATATGTTGGGATTGCGGCCGCCAGTTGCAGGCTCACCTGGGCACCCAAAAGGCCTGGCACTTTCAGCACCACGTGGAGGACGCCAACTGCAACCCACAGCCGATGACGCTGCTGCATGCTTTCGTCCGAGACGAGCTAGCCTCGAGGAGGTCCCTGCGGATACCGGCCGTGATGGTTTTAAGTGAACTCGACGTGTTCGACGTGCCAGTATCGGAATTCGTGACCGTCCCGGCTGAAGAACATGTTTTCAAATCCGCTCAAGCGGAGCTGCGCGGGGAGGGTGTCCAACCGGATGTTGTGTTTGAGCAAGAAAACGGGGCCACCCTGGCATTGGAGGTCCGCTACTCGCACGCGGTCGACGAAGAGAAGCTCGCGCGACTGAAGACCAACTACCAAATTGCCGTTGAATTCGACGTCTCGGACCTGCCGTCCGGAGGCATCACTCGAGAGCAACTCGAGGTGGTGCTCGCCCAATCCCGTCGCTGGAAGTGGCTCGTAAACTGGAACGTCCGCTACGCCGAGAACCAGGCGCGCCTGCGTTTGGAATGGGCCAAGACCTCCTGGCGTGCCGGTACCTTGCACAACAAAGTGCC
>JAUSAI010000096.1 GCA_030652945.1 Caldisericota bacterium
GGCACTGCAGAATCACTCCACTGCTATCGCGGGGACGATCCCGACAGCAGACCGACGCTACAGCGACGACCCTGTTCAGCCCCTTGGCTGCAGGAGAAATGCAAGCAGCAGAAACAGGCCCGCCTCAAGAGCAGCGGCCAGGATGAGCGTGACCACCATGATGTTGACTGAGCGCCACCCTTCGCGCCGGTGTGTCACCAGGGCGACAAACGCGAAGAAGACGGTCTGAACTGCAAGGAAGTTGATGACCAGCCAGAGAGGCCCTTGCCACGGAAGCACGCCCGTGTCGCGTGCCCACACGAACGCAGCATACAAGCCGATACCGCCTGCCCCACTGATTGCCGAGGCAAGGAACGCCTTGCCGAATGAGCGATCTCGGCTGCGGCACCAGTGTGATGCCAACCACAGCGCAATGGCGCAGACCAACGTGTCGGCCACCCGTGCAGGCAGTGTCATGGTCCACGAATCAGAGAGAAGCCACGGTAGCAGCAAGCGCACCTCCCAGGTGTTCTATCCCATTGTAGTCCAAATTGCACGCGCGGCGGCTCCAGCGAAGCCGTCCGCAGGACAGCGTCACCGAGTGCGTGACCGGGATGCGTTCAACCCGTCTCCGCAAGAACGATGATGCTGTCATTCTCGGCAAATGTCACTCCGTGGCTTTTTGGCGGATTGAGGTGAACGCCGAGGAGTCCTGACGATACAGCGCGTTCAGCCGCGACGATGTACCCAAGAGCAATCTCGCCGTGCCCGCGTGCAGTCTCCACCACTGTCGCAAAGGGAATGGATATACCGGTCCTCACCAGATCGCCCGCGGCTCGCAGGTACAGCTCGGAGCCCGTCGTCCCGAACAGATCCTCAAAGACCTCCGCGAGACGCGGCTCTGTGGCAAGCATGCTCATCAGCAGACTGACGAACTGGTCGCTGACGATGAAATCGTTGGCTCGCACCACATCGGCAAGGTCCTTGTTGCGAACATCCAGCATCTCGCTGACGATCGAGAATCGCTTACCCGTCTTCTCTTTGATGTCGCGCAAGTGAAGCAGTGTCATGAGTGTTCGGGCGTCCGCCACCTGCTCGTCAGATGACCTGGTGCGTTCGCTCAGAACGACCACGTGGTCGTAGTCCTTGGTCATCAGCTCGTCCAGGACTCCCCGGTCGGTCGTGTCTGCCCGGCGCACGGTCATCTGCTGACTGCACATCTCACCGCACTCCGCTACCAGTCGTTCGCTGGTTGCCGATTCCTCGCTCACGAGCGTCAGGGTAGAGCCTCTGGCAACGTACCGGCCGATTTCGGACACGACAAACGGTGCCTGTTCGTTCCACCCCAGCACCAGTGTGTGTTCCGGAGCTCGCTGTCGATTCGTGCGTGGATTCGGTATGTCGATGGCCTTGACGGCCGTGCTCCGGGCGTTGCGAACGACGGTGTCGTAGTCGCGGCTGATGGCAATGATCGAACACTCCGTGGGCAGCACCGTGTCCATTGGTGGGTTGAGTCGCGTGCCATCCCTGTCGGCAATACCGATGACGGATGAGTCTTCGTACAACCCGAGGACATCGCCGAACGTCTTCCCCGCGAGGTCCGGTTCAGGCTTGAAGTAGATCTCGTCCCCTTCAAAGTCGAGCAGGTCGGCATAGACAGAGGAGAGTCCGGGGCATCGGCAAGTCTGGGCGATGATGCGTCCTGTCAACTCCTCTGACAGGACGAAGCGTGCACGCCCCTTGCCCGCGATGCGGGCGACGTCAAGGTTGCGTGGATCCCGGATGGCCGCGACGATGTTCATGCGGCAAAGCGCTTCCTGTCCGCAGTTCGTGACGGCAAGCACCGTCTTGATGACCGAGGTGTCCTCCGCCGCACAAACGACGACGGCACTCGCCTGGGTAGGGTTCACCAGGGCCACGTCACGAACATCCATCGGGTTGCCACTGCGCGTGACGATGTGCGTCCGGCCGGTCCTGCCAAGGCGTTCTCGAAAGAGAGTATCCATCTCAACCTTGTCTTTGTCCCCCAGGACGACGATGACGGATCGCGCCCGGTTGGCTCCGGCGACGACAAGCTGCTGCACCACCGTGTGCACGGTATCGGACCATCCAAGGACGACGACGTGTCCCCGTTCCAGAACAGGCGACCGCCCCCTCTGAAGGTCGGCCAGCCTCTGCCTGATGCCGTTGGACAGCAGACCGATGAGAGCGCTTGTCACCAACATGCTTCCGAGTGTTCCAGCCAGCATGGCCAGCAAGAACAACGCGGGCCGGCTGGCCCCAAGGACGTTCTCGCTCGTGCCCAGCAGTCTCAGGAGGGCAAGCCACAGTAAGCGCCCGAAACTGTCCTGGCCTGCAGCGCCGAGTACCACGATAGCCACTGCCACAAGCACAACGAGGAACAGTGTCAGGACAGCCAGTGCAGCTATGACTACCCCTGTTCCCCTCGACATCAGGTTGTCGAACCAGTACCGCAGTCTCGTCTTCACGCCACCTCCTTGCTCCTAGCTGTCCTGGTGGCGTTCGGACAGATACTCCCGCAGCTTCGCCACCTCTGTTTCAGGAAACGTCTCTGCAGACGCCGCCGGGCCGGACGTGCGCTCCACAACAGCTGCAGCCAAGTCACCGAGGGGT
>JAUSAI010000103.1 GCA_030652945.1 Caldisericota bacterium
CGATGTTCCTGATGCTAAGATGCCGGGCGATTTACTTGGCGGCCTCCAGATTGGTGTTGAGGAGGGTTTGCTCCAGGTGCTTGCGGCCCACGTAGCGCCCGGTATTGACGTCAATGGCGGTGAGGGCCTCGGTGGGGTCGATGAGCAGGTAACCGCCGCTCTTGAGCCACACCCGGGGCGCCAGGAGTTTGTCCCAATCGATTTCCAGGCCGAAATGGCTGAAGATGGGCTCGGGCCCGGCATGGAGTTCCACCCGGTATTTATCCAGGGGATTGAGGGCTTCCAGATAATCGACGATGCGCTCAAAGGCCGCGGGGTCGTCCACCAGAACCCGGTCCACCTCGGGAGAATAGAGCTCGCGCACCACCCGCCGGGCGGCCTCCAGTTCCTGATGCAGGAGGCTGGGGCAGGGGGCGTGGTCCTTTTTGCGCCGGAGGCGCTGCCAGACCCCCATGAGCAGGTCCCGTTCCCGGGTCAGCTTCTCCAGACTCTGGCCCCGGCAGGCGGTGCGGGCGATGAGCCCCCCGGCCGCGGGCCGCAATTCTTCCAAAGTAGCCTTGATTCGCTGGCGTTCCGGCTCGTCATTGATGCGGCGGGAAACCCCCAGTTGGCTCAGGGTGGGCATATAGACCAGGTAGTGGCCGGCCAGGCTGATGTGGGTGGTCAGGCGGGCGCCTTTGTTGGGCGTGGGGCCCCGCAACACCTGGACCAGCACTTCCTGGCCCTCATGGAGCAGGTCGCTGATGGTGGCGGGGGGAAGCCGCCGGGAGGGCGGGTTCTCGTCGATCTCGTCTTTGAGCCAGATCTGAAAAAATTCATCTTCCTGGGCGATCACATCTTCGGCAAAGAGGTAGGCGGGCCGCTCCAGGCCCACATCCACAAAGGCTGCGGCCATGCCGGGCAGGAGCCTGGTCACCCGGCCCTTGTAGACGTTGCCCACGGGACCGTTTTGGGCCCGGCCTTCGACGTAAAACTCCGCCAGGCGTCCGTCTTCGAGAAAAGCCACCCGGGTGTCCCATTCGGTAACGC
>JAUSAI010000115.1 GCA_030652945.1 Caldisericota bacterium
GCGCTTGGCCGCTCTCACGCGCGCCCGCATCCGTCCGGCCACGCACGCGCGACGGAGCCGCCTGCCACCTGCGGCAATTCCACTCCGCACCTCGCCTGCTCGCTCGGCTTCGGATTAAGGATATGGAAAGAGCGACGGACACGGAGGCTATCGGGATCCGCGGCGCCGCCTAACAAGCGCATCCAGCTGACGCGCACGAGGTAGACTGACCAGGACGGCATCGGCGCGCAGCTGATGCGCAAATGCGTTAGGCGCATGTGGTGCAAGGGGGAGGTTGGCATGGCGCTGATCAAGTGTGTTGAATGCGGACAGGACGTCTCTGACCGCGCTGCCGCGTGTCCAGGCTGCGGCGCACCGGCGGGCGGGAGCGGATCGTTGTTGGATTCCAGTTTGGGTGTGGCTTCGAGTGGGAGTGAGTCTGCGACCAGCGCTGCGCCAGCCACTCATGAACTAAGTGACGCCGGACCCCCTACTGCTAGATTCTCACTCAGGCGTCTAGTGGATTTCGCGCGTTGGCTAAACCGGCACCCCTTGATCGGCATAGTGTTCGTGATCGCGATCATCTGGCTCTTCACTGCCGCTCCTTCACTGCTTCCTTATTCGACACGGCCACTATCTGGTGTCTACTGGATGAGCGACAGTGAACCTGGGCTTCGGATGCAGATCGAGAGCGACCGTCGCTACATAATCTGGACCAGCAACCCTGATGACGGCGACGGTGTTTATGACGCTGGCGATTGGAATGCGTCCGGTGGTCGCATCACTTTCACGTCGAGCTACCTCGTGGATGAGCCTTGGACTCGCGATTGGGCGATCGTAGGGGACACACTAGTTCTGCGCGACGGCAGCTCTGAGAACACCTACAGCCGCATGACCTACGAAGAGTGGAACAAATGAAGAATGGGTGTAGTGCCGGCCGGATTCGGTAGGCGCTCGGTGCAGCCTGAGTGTTTGGAGACGCATGTCATCGGTAGCCCGGCAGAACCTTGAGGCGCAACTCGCAGACTTTGATGAGTTGATGGCTGCTCGTGATGCCATCTGTTCGACTGGAGCAGGGCGGCCAGCAAGACGACAGGGCGCGGCGGTGATACGTGGGGGCGTTCTACTCCTGTCCGCAGCGTTCGAGGGCTATGTTGAGGACGTTTTCGATCTTGCTGCAGACCTGATTCTTGCGGGGTACCCGCACTCCGTTCGGAAGCAGTTTAAGAAAGACACGAGCGGTCGGCTGAACAACGCAGATGTTCGCAAGGTGAACATGCTTTTCTTCAACATCGGGATTCCTTGGATTATGGGGCACCCCAAGCTCCATTGGCGGAAGTTCACGAACAAGTCGGTTCAGGACACGCTGAATGCACTAATTGGCGCTCGTAACAGCAATGCCCACGGCAAGCCCAGAAGCGTCAGAAAGACCCGGGCGAGGTTTTGGCGCAACTTCATAGCGCGGCTCGGTGACAAACTAGACGAAATCGTATCGGATGAGGTTGCGTCGGTCACAGGTTCTCGTCCTTGGTAGTCAGCGCCTAACAAGCGCATCCAGCTGACGCGCACGAGGTAGACTGACCAGGACGGCATCGGCGCGCAGCTGATGCGCAAATGCGTTAGATGTACGCAGAGAGGACGCCGGGTGAAGCCGTTCGTTCGTCGGTGGTGGCCTCTTCTACTCGTGGCGCTTGGCATCCTGATCGCATTCGCTGTGCAGGCGCTCGCGCCAGATGTTGCGCTGATGGTGCCTTTCCCTGTGGCGCTCTTCGTGTGCGTCGTCCTCGTCCTTGTCTTTGTCATCGGCCTCTTGCGCAAGGCGGACCGCTCGAGACTCCTCCTGCTGCTCGGCGCCCTTATCGTCGCCGGCGGATTCGCCGTGTTCTGCTTCGCGGGCGGCCCGCTGTGGCTGCGTTTCGACCTCAGCCGCGATCAGCTGCATGACGCTGTGATGCGTGCGGTCCAAGGTACACCGCCCTCCACCCCCTGCCGCGTCGGCATGTTCGCCGTACAAGACATCGACGTCGACGGTGGCGTGGTCAGCTTCCGAACCCACGATGGCAAGTCCGGTGAACAGGGCATCGCCTACTTCCCCATGCGCCTGGAGGGTCGCGAACCTTATGGGGTCCTGTATCTCCCGCTCGCGTGGGAGCGCGGGTACTGGTACGTGTACGTGCGGGACCGGGGCGACATCTAACAAGCGCATCCAGCTGACGCGCACGAGGTAGACTGACCTGGACGGCATCGGCGCGCAGCTGATGCGCAAGATGTTCGACAGATGTGGAGGCGCTCGCTATGCGCGACGTCGGTTTGCGACTCATGGCCGGGCTGGTGCTCACCCTCATCGTCGCCGTAGCGGGATGTACGCCGGTGGCGACTCCGGGTGCGCGGCTTCCCGAAGCGGCGTCGTCTTCCCAGTCACCCGAAGACGTGATTGCTGCCTACTGGAGAGCTGTGGCGACGGACGACCAGGCCGCCATGGATGCGCTCAAGAGTGACTACATGCTCGAACAGGAGGAGATCTTCAGCAAGAGCCGACCCGCGCAAACCGAACCCGGTCAGCAGGTGATCGATCCTGATACCATCCGCGTGGCGACCACGACGCCAGCGGATGCACTCAACTTGGCGAGCCGTCCTGAACGCTACGCCGACTATTTCGCTGTTCGGAACGGGTCGGTGACCTACACCATCGTTGAGGGGAACGAGTTTGAGCCGGCCGGCGAGAGCATCAAGTTCATCACTGTCGTGAAGGCGACTGCTGACTCGCCGTGGCGCGTTGAGGAAATCGGCACCGGTCCATAGCGCGAGACAGGTGTGCGGAGCCACTGTCTAACAAGCGCATCCAGCTGACGCGCAAGCGGTAGACTGACCAGGACGGCATCGGCGCGCAGCTGATGCGCAAATGCGTTAGCGCGACCCCTGAGAGCGAGGTCCGGTGCTCCTTTGCGTCAACAGTGAGTGGCAGGGGTGCGACAGTCCTGAACTCGAAGCGGGATCCCGATTGCTCGCCCGCGAGCTCTTCAGCGACCTGCCGGTGCTCGACATGGGCGCCGCTGAGCACGGCGGCCTCGACATGCGCGACGGGGTGTTCGCACTCGAGTGTGTGAGCGACAGGTTCCGGACAACGCTCGCTGCCCTCGAGGCCGCAGCGCCTGATCGCATCTTCACCGTCGGCGGGACCTGCGGCTCGGAGGCCGCTCCGGTCGCCTATCTCTCGGCTCGCTACGAACGGCTCGGCACGGTCTGGCTCGATGCGCATGGTGACCTGAACACGCCTGCATCGTCTCCCAGCGGTCACTTCCACGGCATGGTCCTTCGCACGCTGCTCGGTGACGGTCCAGAGGGGTTCACCTCGCACATCGCGGTTCCGCTGTCGGCGCAGGGTGTGGTCGTTGTCGGCGCGCGTGACCTTGATGAGCCGGAGCGCGACTTCATCGAATCGGCGGGGGTCGGACTTGTCGAAGGCTGGCCGGATGACGTGGCGGCGCTGGTGAGCACGCGGCTTCGGGATACCGGTATCACGCATCTATACGTCCACATCGATGTTGATGTGTTCGACCCCGCAACGTTCGGTGATGCGCTCTTCTCGGTGCCGGGCGGACCATCGCTGGACTCGGTCAGCGCGGCGCTGCGTCAGCTCATGACCGCCTTCGACGTCGTAGGTGTCGGCCTGGTCGAGTCGTGTGGACGGGTCCCCGGTGCCGCAGGGGTGCTTAAGCGGTTCCTCGTCGACAGCGAGCTGTGGCCGGCAGCGCTAACAAGCGCATCCAGCTGACGCGCACGAGGTAGACTTTCCAGGACGGCATCGGCGCGCAGCTGATGCGCAAATGCGTTCGGTGCGACGTGCGCTCGGCAAGGAACGGACTTCACGGGGGATCCGGGTCGGTGAGGGCATCGATGTTCTGCACCGGACCGTCACGCACAGGGCTCAGGCAGCAAGCTCCCGGGTGGTCCCGGTTTCGTGTTGGCGGGTGGCGGCGGCGCCGCACTCCGTGCAGCTTGCCGCGACAACAGGTGAATGGTCTGCGGCACGCACACCGAACAAGCGCATCCAGCAGATGCGCAAGGGTTAGACTGACAAGAAGGCGCTTGGCGCACAGCTGATGCGCACAACGTGCGTTGGGCAGACCGGGGGAACGCCAGTTGGGTCACGAGCATAGCGCCATCGAGCAACTCCTATCGGAGGTCTACTGGGACAAGGCGAAGCAATACCGCCATGGTGGACGCGGACTCGAGAATGTCCTGACGGCGGAGGTGTTCCAGGCGCTTGACTTCCTTCCCAGGGCGGCATTCTTGGCACCCGCACTACGCCGTGCAAAGGGCGCTCCGGCCGCAGTCGAGATGCTCGCGTCACAGGCGGAGGACGCGAAGATTTCAATTCTGTCCGGTGATATCTTTCTCGAACCGCTGAATACACGCGGTCAGTCCAAGGTCTACGCACAACCTGACGCCGTAATTGAGAGCCCAGGGGTGTTCTGTTGGGTGGAAGCGAAGCGATTCGGGCGAAGCTCGTTTCAGATTGAGCAGCTCGCGAAGGAGTTCGCGCTAACCGCTCAGTGCGCTGGCAAACGTGCCTCTCTCCTGCTGCTTGTACTCCCGGAGGAGCCTCCGATTTCTGTGCGGTCACATGGTCGGATGACAATCGAGGACGCAATTAGCCGGGGAGCAGAGGCGATTCGCCAGCGTTTCGATGTGGGTCTTCGCAATCTCGACGCGGCCGCAATCGCGGACGTCGTGGCATTCGTGACCTGGGATGAGATTGAGGTTGCACTCAGCCGTGCGCTGGACGAGACCGTTGTAGATGAGCCCTCGATTAGCGCATGTCTTTCGCGTATTGCATATGGCGCAATGTCGGCCATCCGGTGGCATGCTTCCAATGACGAGTGAGCTGCCCAACAAGCGCATCCAGCTGACGCGCAAGCGATAGACTTACCAGGACGGCATCGGCGCGCAGCTGATGCGCAAATGCGTTAGGCAGATTCTGCTTGCATAGCGAGACGGCGGCTATTCGACCGGTCCAAAGCCGCATGCCTGAATCTGTTCGCCCGTGGCAGTCGAAATGAACACCACGAAGTTGTCGAGAGAACCCGATCGAGATTGGGCTCGGGGGCCATGCATGTGCAGAGCGACCTTATGGAAGGTCACCATCCATGTGTCGAGATCCTGCGGTCGCTCAGAGATGCCCATCCCGGCCAACTGATCGTCGGTTAGCGCCGCAAATCCGCTGTTAGTAAACGTCACGTGGCGGACTGTGGTTGTCTTCGCCGTCTTGGCGTAACCCTCCCACTTCGACACGGCTGTAGACATTGCCTGATCCTCAGATACAACAGTCGCTGCATCAGACGGCACGGTCTGTATCGCGAAGTCGCGTTTCAGTCGGTCGTCAACTCCAGCGGGTGTGTCAGGAGTGGCCGGCACAGGTGCAATCGCACTGGGAATCGTCTCACCGGCTCGCTCGACAACCGGCGGCGTCACGGCCAGTGCGGCACCCACAGCCACCACTGCCGCCACGGCAATGGCCAACGCGGCGATCACATACCATCTGCGCATCGAAACCACCTTCGTCCGATCAGAGCCTTAGGGTCATCGCGTGTCGTTAATTGAAAAGCTACTACTACTACTGCTCCCAGCTGACGAGCTTGAGTACGTATCGGCCTCGTTGTAGTAGTAGGCTTTCCACCACGACCCGTTGTAGTAGTACTTGCCATTGTTGAAATTGCAGGCATTGCTCGTGCTACCCGGGTACCGGTTGTGGTAGTAGTCCGAGGTCTCCCCGAAGAACTGAATCTCGTTCGGCCAATACGTCATGTAGCCAACCGGCATGCTTGTCAGGCCCACCCCGTCGAGTGCGAAGATCCACGAGGTGGCATTCGCGTAGATCATGTAGTTGTGGTAGCTTCCCACGCTTGGTGAACCCCAGTACGACTGCGCATGCTGTTCCGTGTAGTCGTTCCACCACTCCCAGAAGTACTGAATGTCGGGCGAGAGCAATCCCACGTCTTTGGTCCAGCCAATCTGGATGTACTCGCTATCCGCCCCCGAGACCTGACAGGTCATGACATATGCACTGCTGTATCCGGGGGACGGGGAATAGGGGTTGGCCGTCTCAATGTCCGCCGCAACTCCGCGGTTTTGGTAGAAGTTGTAACCGCCCGCCCAACCAAACGGGTCGGCGTATGCGGTCGATGCGCTGAAGGCGAGGAGCAGCCCCACCCAGACAATCAGCGTCCCGACCCGGTAAGATGTGCAACGCACTGGCAATCCCTCCCCGAACGGAAGCCGACATTCCCCCTCGTCGACCCTATGCCCATTTCTTGCGCTGGTCAATCTGGGCGTTTCTACCAGCCTATCCTTCTGATTGAGCCCAGAGGTCACTGCCTAACAAGCGCTTCGAGCAGGCGGCCAGGAGCGGTATTGTGATGGAAGCGCTGAGCCGCTGCTCAAGCGCAACACGTTAGCTACAGCCTGGAGCTGGCATAACGACAGTCACGGTGGTATCGTTGGTTGTACCGTAGGAGGTGCTGCTAATGAGTGCGATGCCCAACATCATCCCGATTTCAGACCTGCGACAGGATACGGCCGGCGTTATCAAGCGGGCCGCTGCATCCGACGAGCCGGTCTTCATCACCCAGCGCGGTCGTGCTTCGGCGGTGCTCGTCAGCTCGAATGCCTATCAGCGCACGCAGCGCGAACTTGAGATCCTGCACCTACTCGCCAGAGGCGAGGCCGAGATCGCTGCCGGTGTCGGCTACGACCTCGACGAAGTGATGGAGGAAGCGCGTCTCCTGTTGGCGAGGGACTCCGCGTGAGGGTTCGGTTCACTCCCTCGGCGCGCCGGGAACTACTGGAGGCGCTGGCGTTCATCGAGCAGGACAGTCCGGTTGCGGCAGATACGATGCTCGAACGCTCGGTCGCCGGGCTCGCTCAGCTGCGGAACTTCCCGGAGTCGGGTCGCATCGTTCCTGAGTTCCCGGACCTGCCGTATCGCGAGGTCCTCGTCAACCCATACAGGTTCTTCTATCTCATCACCGACGATGCCGTGTGGATCGTCGCGGTCTGGCATGAGCGCCAGCTCGCGGAGCCACCGACGGCGTAGCTAACAAGCGCATCCAGCTGACGCGCACGAGGTAGACTGACATGGAAGGCATTGGCGCGCAGCTGATGCGCATACACGTTAGCTTGGCGGGAGGACGCGATGCCGAATGGACACACCGGTACCTCCGCCGATTGGCAGCGCATCGAAGCACCCCTATTGGAGCTCGATCCGCTGCTAGAAACCTTCGCCCGTCGTCATCACGTGCGGCTCGCGAAGAACGAGCGCGATTGGCCTAGTCGCTCGCTCACAAGGGAGTTCGGCATCCGACGACTCATGCAGATCCACGTACATGATCCCGGGTCACCGACGTTCGATGTTTGGTTATGCGCCTCGCAGGACTGCTTCGGCAAAGGGTACTGGAAGAATCGGTATGTCGCGGAAGACGTCGATGCCCATGCGTTGGCAGTGCAGATGGCGCATGCGCTGGGGCCAGGCTATGCCGAACTCATGAGCTGGAGACGCAAGGACCTGGTCTACGCCACTGATCTCGGCTAGTCCCGGCCCGCAAGCTAACAAGCGCATCCAGCTGACGCGCAAGCGGTAGACTGACCAGGACGGCATCGGCGCGCAGCTGATGCGCAAATGCGTTAGCTAGGCGGGGAGGATTCGCACGTTGTCCAGGTTGACCACGATCGCCAAGGTCCTCGCCCTCGGAGTCTTCGACTTCTTCGTTCTCGGCATCGCGGGCGAGAACGTCGGTCTCCTGTACTCGCGCATCGTTCCGAACTCGCCTGCATGGGGATGGTCGCTCTACGCCATCGGTTTGCTTCTGGCGCTCGGGACTGTCTTGGTTGCCCGCAGGCTCAGCGAGTCGGCTCGGCCGGTAGCATTGGTCGTGCGTGTGACGCTGTTCTCGTTCCCGGTTTTCTTCTGTGGGCAGCTAATCATCAGCAGCGTGCCGGACTGGTCGCCGCTTCCGCTAGCGCTCGGCACGCTCGTCTGCGTTGCCGCTGGAATCGGAGCAGTCATGATGACCGGGACGTCGACGGCTCCTGACGCGGTTGCCGCCCGCTAGCTAACAAGCGCATCCAGCTGACGCGCACGAGGTAGACTGACCAGGACGGCATCGGCGCGCAGCTGATGCGCACAACGTTAGGCGCAATCAGGGGGGCAGGCCGTAAGTGAGTCCAACCCAAGAGATGGCGGACTTCTGGTGGATTGTCATCGAGGTGGTGTTCTTCGTCGTCGGGTTGGCGGGAGGCGAGATGGTCCGCTCCAGCGCTCTACGCACCCGACCTAAAGGTTCGGATGCGACCAGCGTGAAACCTGTCGCGGATCGTCTTCGCACCGGTTACCGCCAGCTGTTTGTAGTGCTGGGCGCGGTCCTCGTAGTCGGCGGGTTGTCCGTGGCGCTCTTTCTCGACAGCAGCGGTTGGATCATCTTTTTAACTGGGGTCCTCACGGGCGTGCTGGCCCGGCCGATAGCGGGACTCTTGGCGGAACTCGTGAGCGGATCAGTTGGGGGCGACGAGGGATCGGCGTGATGCGCCTAACAAGCGCATCCAGCTGACGCGCACGAGGTAGACTTACCAGGACGGCATCGGCGCGCAGCTGATGCGCAAATGCGTTAGGCGAAATGGGGGAAGTCGTGGCGGGTATTGTCGAGAGTTTCAGGCAGGGTTTCGAGGGCGTAGACTCCGGTCACTTCACCGTTGGCGGTACACCAGTGGCCTGTCCCCACTGTAAGGGGGATGAGTTCGACACCGCCACGTCGCTGCTCAACACGCGCGGTCTTTCCTTCCTGGGCCTGGACTTCGCGAATCGAGACGGCTATCTGCTTGTCTGTAGGAAATGCTCGCACATCGACTGGTTTCTCGAGGAACCCACGGCTCTCTGACCATTCGCCTAACAAGCGCATCCAGCTGACGGCCAGGAGCGCTAGACTTGTTGAGGGCGCATGGGCCGCAGCTGATGCGCAAATGCGTTAGGCGTACCAAGAACCATCCTGGGGGAAAGCTGAGGCAGGTGCAGTCGACGCCCGTTCATAGGGCGAGCCGGGGTTTTGGCAAGCACTACGGTGGCCTCGGGTGGAGGCCAACAAGGAGGGTTCGTGATAGGTGGTGGGCCGGGGAGCGGACTGATCATCGGCCCGCTGATCGTGGCGTGGGGGGTCTATCGTCTCGTTGCGTACCTGAGCGATTCCTTCGCTCTGCTCGGTGAGCACCCACGCGGCATCCGCCCGGACGAGTTCGCGCCCATGAGCGGACTGCGCACGCGCATGGTCCTGGTGACGCTCGGCTATCTGGTTGTGATTCTGTTTGGCGGGGTGGCGTTCGTAGTCGCTCTAGACTACGTCCTCGCCTAGGCGAGCAGCGGGACGCCTAACAAGCGCATCCAGCTGACGCGCACGAGGTAGACTTACCAGGACGGCATCGGCGCGCAGCTGATGCGCAGATGCGTTAGGTGTAGTTCCTGTTCGGGGGATCCGGCTCCAACGATGCGGACTTCGGGGGATTCGTGCTTCTTGGGATCTGGCTACTAGTGGGCACTGCTCTCGGGGCGGTGACGATGTGGGCGCTCGGGCGGCGCGGTAAGTCCGGGCCCAGCAGTCCACCGTGGGTGCGCATCGTCGTCATGCTGGGCTCCTTCGGGTTGTCTGGTGTACTCATGTGGTGGCTGTTCGACGCCCCTGGTCTATTCGAGCTGCAGCGGCGGGTGGCGGCGGGCGACTACGTGGGCGCTGCCAATGCGCACCATCCGCTGGTCGTGTTCGACGGTCGCGTGATAGTTCCGCTGTTTGCTGTGGGAATCGTCGGACTTGGAGTTCATATGGCGTTTCGGCCAGCGTACTGGGTGCGATTGGCACGTATCGGTCAGTCCGACTCGGCGCAAGACAGCCGCCTTGTAGCTCGGTTCCGTGTATATGGGATTGTGGTTGTGGTTCTAGGGCTGGTAGCGGTGCTTGGACTTGCGGCGACGCTCCTCTGGGCGTGATGTTCGCGCTCGGGAACACACCTAACAAGCGCATCCAGCTGACGCGCACGAGGTAGACTTACCAGGACGGCATCGGCGCGCAGCTGATGCGCAAATGCGTTAGGCGGGCCAGCTCCTCGGCACTCCTGCTCGCATACGATTGCGGGCACGGAAGCGTTCACGCCACCCTCGGCGATCGTCACTCTCCTCGGCTCGGGCTCCGGATTCCTCGGCGTGCCCATATCCGCCTGCACTCGTCGCGGCCCGGCGGTCGGTCCGGGGAAGTGCGCTCCCATCAAGTCGGTCCCGCAGTACGGCGCGGAAGGGTCATCGCCACGCATCCGGGCAGCGACCGCCTCTGTGCTCCGGCGCCCGCCGCTCTCACGCGCGCCCGCATCCGTCCGGCCACACACGCGCGACGGAGCCGCCTGCCGCCCGCGGCAATTTGGCTCCGCACCTCGCCTGCTCGCTCGGCTTCGGATCAAGGATATGGAAAGGGCCACGGACAGGGAGGTCGCCGGGAGCCGCGGCGCCACCTAACAAGCGCATCCAGCAGGCGCGCAGAATCGCTAGACTGGGTGGACGGCATCGGCGCGCAGCTGATGCGCAAATGCGTTAGAAAGGCACGGGGGGCGATTACGCTGGTAGTTTTGCGATGTACTCGCAAGCTGCTCGACAGGGTCGGCGTGCCGCTTGAGTCTCCGCCACAGTCCTCATCGCGGCTCGGCGACTGGTACGCTAAGCCGTTCCAGATTGGCCGCAAGCGTTTTATCTTGCTCATGAGCGGCACATCCCGTTTGCCCGTAGTGATGTTGGACCGTGACGTCGTCAATCTCGGCCGCGACTTCCCGGACGCGCTCGGTGCAGTCCTGTCGGCGCTCGGTGTTCCGGATCTTGCGGCCGCCGCAGAGGTGGAGCTCTCGCGGGAGTTCGTCTACGCGGCCACTGACAGTCGCTCCATGCTCGGCTCCCTCAACGACTTCGCCTTGATGGCACAGCACCGGTCGCGCGATTCCGGGGAGATCGACGTCGTTGGGCTGTCGGTCGAATTGAGCGGCACACCGATCATCGCGATGAACTTCGGCTTCCCGCGGAACGTTACGCTCGGACTGTTAGCCAATTCGGGATAGACCGTGCTTTCTAACAAGCGCATCCAGCTGACGGCCAGGAGCGCTAGACTAATCGGAAGCGCATGGGCCGCAGCTGATGCGCAAATGCGTTAGACACAACCGCGCGAGCGCGCGGGTTCTGCCGGTGGCGGATGGACATCGTCTTTCTTTCGGGGGGTATAGGGGTGGGCGTCAAGAGTCGTGATGGGGGTCTCCGGTTCGTCCCGTCCGTGAGCGGTCAGCTGGTCGGTCTTGCTGTCTGCTTGATCTTCGCGACTGCGGGTGTCGCGATCATGGTCGTCGCTGACGGGCTCGCGATGCCGGGTCCCCTGTTTGTCTTGATCCCTGGTGTGTTCATGGTCAGCATCGCGCGGTCCTTCGGGCTGGACCTCGTCGTGGACGACGCCGGGATTCGCCAGAGCGCACCGCTCGGACCCAACTGGTCGTTCGCCTGGGGGGACATCGTCACGTGGGACGCGAAGCGCAAGACGGGGACGAGCCAGCACACGGTCTACTTCTGTGACGGCGCTGGCGTGCAGCACAATGTCAGCGCATGGCTTGCCAAACGCTCGGAACTCATGACGCTCGTCGAGTATGTGTCTGAGCGGACCGGACCGCCTCAGAGTTAGCTGTGAAGCTGGTGGTCGGTGTGTCTAACAAGCGCATCCAGCTGACGCGCAAGCGGTAGACTGACCAGAACGGCATCGGCGCGCAGCTGATGCGCAAATGCGTTAGGCGAACTACGTTCCCTGCTCGAACAGTGTTGGCTTTGTGACTAGGGGGAATCTGTGAACACCGGCGTCATTGAGCGGGAGAACCTGCTCGATCTAGAGTCTTCTTCATGGGCTTGGTCCGAACCGTGGGATCTGGTTGTGCGGTTCGATGACTACGACGCATGTCGTCGCCTGGTGAGTTTGCTGCAAGAGCGGCACGACGCACTTAGCGAAGTTGGCCGCGCGCTCGGTGCCACGGATGTGGGCCCGGGACGGGTTCTTGGTGAAGCCTGTGCCAACTGGACGCGGCACACACGCGATGAAATGTATCGAATGCGGGGAACGCTACTCCCCTTCGGCGCCAAACGGCGCGTCGTTTCCAAGTATTGCGACAAGGTCGAGGCGGTCGTTGCACAGATGCTGAAGGACATGGATGACTTTACTGGCGACACACGCCTGTCTCTGGACATCAGTGAGGCATTTCGTCCGCGCCAGGCGACGAGCGGAGTATATCCAGTGTTCTGGTGTGCAAATATGCGTCTAGCATTCAATACGATGGAAGAGTGCACCTTCTATCACTTCTACCTGCAGGAGCTTCAGCGCTCAACTGGGCTCGCCGCCGACCGATGCCTCGAGCGATCACGTGCCTCGATTGCTGGCGACTCGGAGCACCTGCAGGCACTTGCGCTTCGATGCTTTGAACTGTCGCGACCAACGTAGCATTCCGCGTGTCGGCAAATGAGGTTGCAGTATCGATGGATCGCACAATCATCAACATAGTTTCACTTGTCATCGGGGGAGCGGGTATCTTCGCGGCATTGACTGACTACAACGTCCCTGATTTGCTCGATGATTACTGGGGCAGGAATCCGTTCACGACTAAGGCCGATCACATCCGTCGGAGGAACAGCGTTCTGTTCGCGACACTCGCCGTTGTCGCCATTGCGCTCCAGGCACTAGCGGAAGTGCTGGGTGACGCGCTACCCGACCGCTCATACGGGACTAGCACCTACGGCGTCCTCCTGGTCGGCGCGCTTCTGCTCACGTGGCTCCTTGTATTCATGCTTGCGAAGCTCGGCCGATTGCTGGCGCGGCGAGAATGGCTTCCCGAGGTCATCGATTCGCAGCGCAAGTCGTTTGAAGCCGCAATCGAAGTGATTCTCAACGATGGGTGGCGTCATGATCAGCTGGCTGTGAAAGGGCCACGTCCCGTCAAGTGGTGTATGAAGCCCTCTGCTCCGACCTCGAGCTTCTTGCTCAGCCGGCCATGAGCGCGGGCACCACCTCCTGATCGAGTCCGACTTTCACGGTGAGCAGCGGCTGCATCGTCTTCTCGATCGACTCGATCGACATGTAGCGCCGGCTCACCTGCCACTCGTCGTGCTGCTCGGAGAGCACCGAGCCGACCAGACGGATGATGCTCTCGCGATTCGGGAAGATGCCCACGACGTCACTCCTGCGCCGGATCTCGCGGTTGAGCCTCTCCTGGGGGTTGTTGGACCAGATCTGGCGCCAGTGCGCCGTCGGGAACGTGGAGAACGCCGTGATGTCGGCTGCCGCGTCCTCAAGCATTGCGGCGACGTCGGGGAAGCGTTCCTCGAGCTGCTCGACGACGCGTGCGAGCTGGGCGGCCACCTCTTCCGCACTCGGCTGCGCGAAGATCGTGCGCACGAGCGTGGCCACGAACGGTTGAGCTGATTTCGGCACGCGGCACAGCACGTTTCGCATGAAATGTGTGCGGCAGCGCTGCCAGGCGGCCCCGGGAAGCACGGCCTCGATCGCTGCGATCAACCCCTTGTGGGAGTCGGAGACGACGAGCTTCACACCGGAGAGTCCTCTGGCCACGAGGTCTCTCAGGAACGCGGTCCACGCGGGACCGGACTCCTCGGTGAACGTGTCGAGACCGACGATCTCGCGGCGACCCTCGGAGTTCACCGCGGTGGCCACGATGCAGGCGACCTTCACGACACGACCGCCTTCACGAACGCGGATAGCGAGCGCGTCGACCCACAGGTACGGGTACGCCCCGTCGTCGAGCGGACGGCTGCGGAAGGTGGCGACCTCCTCGTCGAGTGTCTTGGCCAGCCGCGAGACCTGCGACTTGGAGATGCCCTCGATGCCGAGCGTCTTCACGAGTCCGTCGACTCTCCTGGTCGAGACTCCCCGCACATAGCACTCGGCGATGACCGCCACGAGCGCACGCTCCGCACGACGCCTGTTCTCGAGCAGCCAGTCAGGGTAGTAGCTGCCTTCGCGCAACTTCGGGACGGCGAGCGGGATCGTGCCCACGCGCGTATCGAGTTCGCGCTCACGATAGCCGTTGCGTCTGTTCACGCGCTCGTCACTCCGCTCGCGAAAGCCGGCGCCGCACAGCGCATCAGCCTCGGCACTCATGAGCTCTTCGGCAAAGACCTTGAGCATCTCGCGCATCAGGTCGATGTCGGCGTCCTCAAGCGTCTTGCGCAGCCACGTCAGTCGGTCCATGTTGTCCTTGGTCACTGTCTCCTCCTCGACTCCGGGTCTCATCACCCTCGAGGATGGAGCAGTGGCCGCCTCATGTCAGGCGGCCGGGCCTTCGTACACCACTACCGGGGACGCTAAC
>JAUSAI010000130.1 GCA_030652945.1 Caldisericota bacterium
GTACTCGGATCCTCAAGGGCAGTCGATGATGGGGGTTGCACGGTTGGTCCCGTCGGCCGGATGGGTCATCGTCGCCGGCGTCAGCATGAAGGAAGCCCTGGGCGACTTCGTCAAGACGGGTGTTCTTGAGAGCGTTCTGTCGTTCTTTGTCGCATCAGCGGCATTTGCTGTCTTGAATATGCTATCCATTGACCGTGAGAAGAGGCTCCTGCGACTTACCGCCAGCGAGCTGGAGACGCAGAACAGCGACATCGCCAGACTCAACAGACTGCTGACGGTGACCCGAGAGGTCAACCAGTTGATGTCTCACGACACAGGCCCGCCGGAGCTTCTGGACCGTGTGTGCCAGCAACTGGTGGGGACGTGCGGGTTCCGCTGCGGATGGATTCTCCTGCTGGAGGGGTCATCACTGCGCCTGGGCGCGGAGGCGGGCGTTCCGCTGGGGATGCTGTCGACCGCTGTTCCTCTTGAAGATGTCAGGCTGCGGTGTGCATGCTTCGTTGCCGCCATCGAGGAGCGTCACGTCGTCTACATGGCCCTGCAGCGCAGTGAGCTTTGCACTGCGTGCAAGAGCCGCACGAACTGCCCCGCAGGCGAGATGCTCGTTGTCCCCATCATGTCCGAGGGCGATGTGTATGGTGTGCTGGTCGTGCGCAGTGGCACGGTCGACGTCATTGGCAAGGAAGAGCGCGATTCGATGGAAGGGCTGGCGAATGACATTGCATTTGCTATCAGCATGCAGGCTGTTCGCAGACAGAAGCAGGTGGCTGAGGATGCATTGCTGCAGGCACAGAAGATGGAGGCAGTCGGCCAGCTGGCAGGAGGCGTGGCACACGACTTCAACAACCTGCTGACGGGCATCGCCGGGAATATCGACCTGGCGCTCGATGAGATCCCGGTCGGTTCCGAGACAGCACGGTCCTTGACAGACGCGATGAAAGCGGCACACAAGGCGGCAGACTTGACTCGCAGTCTTCTCACGTTCAGTCGCAAGGCCATGGTCGTCCCCACGGTCGCGGACGTGAACAAGATCATCGATGAGGTGCTGACACTGCTGGCACGTTCGCTTCCCCCCTCCATTCGCATCGCACGGCACCCGAGCATCGACGTCTGGCCCGTACGGGTGGATACGTCACAGATCGCCCAGGTTCTGGTAAACCTGGCTATCAATGCGCGTGACGCCATGCACGGAGAGGGAACGCTGACCATCACGGCTGCCAACCAGTATGTCGGTGATCATACCGAGACTGCTGGTACGGAGTGCACTCCCGGCGAGTACGTAGGAGTCACGGTCTCCGATACGGGCGATGGCATGACCGCAGAGGTCCAGAAGCACCTTTTTGAGCCATTCTTCACGACCAAGGACGTTGGGAAGGGGACCGGCCTTGGGCTGTCCATAGCCTACGGAGCTGTCAAGCAGGCAGGTGGCTGGATCGACGTGCAGAGTGAGCCAGGGCAAGGCTCATCGCTGACGGTCTTCCTGCCCAGATGCACGGAGCATCCCTCCACGTACGAGGAGCCGAAGGCTCGGAGCCAGGAACTGCCGAAGGGCATAGAGACCATCCTCATCGTGGACGACGAGGAATCGGTGCGCACGCTGGGCAAGCGTATTCTCGAGCGATTCGGCTATACCGTTCTGTCTGCTGCATCCGGTGCCGAGGCTTGTGAGCTCTTCGAGAAGCACCATGACACCATCGACCTGGTCATCTGCGATTTGACGATGCCGGGCATGAGCGGCATCGACTGTGTGGCCAGGCTCAAACGCATCAACCCGAAAGCACTTGTTCTGCTGTCGAGCGGGTACACTGCCGAAGTGGCCGAGCTGTCTCTGCTGACCAGGGGGCCCGGTGCGGTGGTAGACTTCCTGGCAAAACCCTACACGATGCAGGAGATGGTCACGACGGTTCGGAGGGTGCTCGACGCGAGCGGTTTTGCAGATAGTGCAGCAGGACGGCAACGTCAGCCGGACGCACCCCACTGAGGCGTGACGCCTGACCCAGCGTCTGAGGGTGCAGTTCCAGCATGCGTTCTCGCCCTTCCTTGGACAGCGATGGGACCAGTCCAAGGTCGATGTCGTCGGGAATCGCGTAGGCATCCAGGTGCGACAGGTCGCGCGCCTTTGCACGCTGACGGACGATGTACCCCTCGTATTTGACTTCAGTCTCGAGCTCCTCGAGCAGTTCGTCGTCCACGTCCGCAAGGTCGGGTGCAATGGCCAGGAGTTCCCTCTTCCAGAAATCCTGCCGCTTGAGCAACGTGGCGAGTGACGTCGGTGTCTGGATGCTCCCGATGCCGAGTTCGGCAAAGCGCGCAAGGGTCGTCCCGTCGGGATTGAGCATGCGTGCGCGCAAGACCTCTTTCATCCGGTCCAGCTGCTGCTGTTTGTAGGCGACGCGCTCAAAGGCGTCGTCACTGATGATGCCCAGTTCGTGGGCGATGGGGGTCAGCCGCAGGTCGGCGTTGTCCTCGCGCAGCATGAGGCGGTACTCGCAGTGGCTGGGTGTGATGCGGTACGGCTCGATGAGCTCCTTGGTCGTCAGGTCGTCCACCAGAACGCCCAGGTACGCGTCGGACCGCTGGAGGACGAGAGGGTCCCTGCCGCGGACCTTCTGCGCCGCGTTGATGCCGGCGATGATGCCCTGGCCAGCCGCTTCGTCGTACCCGGTAGTCCCGTTGATCTGACCGGCGAGAAACAGGCCTTCGACGCGCCTCGTCTCCAGTGTCAACTTCAGTTCGCGCGGGTCGACGTAGTCATAGGCGATGGCATATGCCGGGCGCATGATCTCCACGTGTTCCATGCCGGGGATGGTGCGCAGGATCTC
>JAUSAI010000146.1 GCA_030652945.1 Caldisericota bacterium
TTCAACGATCCGCTCGCCTCGAAGTATCCGGTATCCTGAAGGGCACCGTCAATCAGGTCACCGCGAGGATTCGTCAAAAACTTCGACAGACCGATCCGTCTGACGGACTGCGTCTTTCGGCATATGCCGTCGTCGTAGAATTCGGACAGCCAATGGCTCAGATTTCCAAGAAATGAAGACTCCCTCGCAAATCTGTTCTCTCCACAATGCAGCCATGGAACTCGCCGAAAGGGCGTTTCAGGCCAACATTCAGGGAGACGTTGCGACTGCGGAGATACTCCTTCGCAAGGCATTCGAAAGCGAGCGAACGGCCGCCGAGGCCACGGCGAAGCTGCCTGATTCGGAACCAACCCGCTCCGTACTCCTTCGAAGTGCGGCTTCACTTGCACTCGATTGCAGCGAGTACCGCGATGCTGAGCAACTGATCGCAATCGGCCTTGCTGGGAATCCCCCGGCTGAGATTTGCGAAGAGCTGCGCGACCTTCTCGAATCCGTCTACTTCCGACGCCATTTGTCGCTACGCGGACTTCAACTCGATCCAATCGAGTTTCAATTGACGATGGTCGGAGATGCCGTTGGTTTCGGAGTCATCGAGAGCAGCCAGTTCCTTCGGCGTGCTGAGACTATCGAACGACTTCTGGTTCGAACCGCAGAGCGGAAGCATGACCTGCCGTTTCGTGAAGGAGGAACCCCCAACAAGGATGTCGCCAGAAACTGTCAAGTCTTCTTGTCGCTTCCTCGCGCAGCGAGTTACGCAATCACAGTCAGGCTTGGACGCCCTCAACGACAAAAGTCTTTGGCATTCGTTGAAGATATTCAGCCCGCTTCCATCGTCGAGGAAGTGCTCAGGTGCCTCGAAGACTTCGGTACGGGGCACGTGGAAGAACTCCACGCTAAGATCGCGGACGAAGCGTACTTTAACAATTTCACGGCTCTGGCGACCAAGCTGGCTCCCGATGGCAAGAAGGTGAAGACCGTCGGGTTCACGTCGAAGAATGGCAGCAAACATCGCGAGGTCGCATT
>JAUSAI010000148.1 GCA_030652945.1 Caldisericota bacterium
GATCATTCATCAGCACCGCAGTGTTCAAGTAGTCGCCCGGCTTGTACTTCAGTGTGGTCAACCGCTCTTGCAGCCGCGCATAGGCCTGCTCATTTTGAGACAAGTCTGCAGCGGGTGGTTTGTGTGAAACGCGAGCGCGCGAAGAGACTGGCAAAGCGTGTCCTAGCAAAAGGGAAACACTGTAGCGCAAGACAAAACCTGGCATGAAACTCGCTAGACATAGCGTTAATACTGATGTGAAATTTCACAAGAGTGGCAGTATCCTGATCCAGAAAATGTCCAAATCAAATGAACACTGAAGCCACATCTGCTCCCGAGACGCACCTCGCTGTTTGCCGCGAACGCCGTGAACGTTTGTTGGCGCACGCGCAGATGCTGGGTTTGCAGGGCTTCATTGTGTTCGGGCACGGCAGCAGCTTGGGCAGTGGCTCCCGCTCTCACGGTGCATTGAGGTATCTGACCCATTGGGATGGACATGACGCGACTTCATTGCTGGTGTGCACCAAAACAGCGTGCGCTTTGTTGGTGGGAAGTCCATTTTTGGTGCCGCTCGCCCGCCTGCGACACCCTGATTTGGTGGTTATTGACGCATCACCCGCCACGTGGGGGGCGCATGTGAAGCACCTGCTCGGGTCAGCGCGCAGTGTCGCGACCGTCGGCGTTGACGAAATGCCGCAAGCTGCGTGGGCAGGGCTGCGGGCAACTCTTGCTCCTTCCTGTGAAACCAAATCCTTGGATACGTGGCTGGATGGAGTTCGAAGTGAGCTGGATCCCGTGCAGCAGGCAGCGCACCGCCGGGCGGCCGGTATCTGTGACCAACTTTTCGGCGCGCTGCGGCAGGAGCTGCGAACAGGTCAACCTGCCTGGCGCATCCAGGCCGAGATGTCGCACCGCGCGCACAAGCTGGGCGCTGATTACTGCCGTACCTGGTTGACAGTGGCGCCAATGGCCGACTATCCACGCTACTGGAAAGAAGAATGCCTGCGCGTTCCTCAGGCCAATGATCAGGTTTTGTTTGGCGTCATGCTGAC
>JAUSAI010000169.1 GCA_030652945.1 Caldisericota bacterium
CAGCGGATGGCATCGTCGAATGGCGTTTGCGTGGAGCGATCGTTGTTGATGCTTCTCGACGTCTCGTACTCTTCGACAGCCGATTCTGGCTTGTCTTGGATGTAAACCTTGAGGGTGGGCATCTTGCCCAGCGTGCATGCATTGAATCGTTTCTGGCCATCAATGATGACGACCGCGTTGTCCCTGACGTACCCGATTGCGGCGACCTTTTGACCTTTGCTGGAGAGGCTCTCTGCCATCTCCTCGACCTCATCCGGCTTGTAGAACACGCGGGCGTTGTTGTCGCTACGAACCAGCATCGACAGGGGTAGGTCATACACGACACCCACCTTGAGATCGGCAGCCCCCATGCGGCGGTGGTCAAACGGGGCAACCTCCCGGGGCGCCGTCAGATCGTTCTGCACCGTCGGGGCCGTTCGTACCTCTGCTGCAACCTCGGATACCTTTGTCGAGCCCTCCAACGCCTGGAGCATTGCGTTGCCGTCAGTGTTGGGCTTGAGGGCTAGCGACAGATTCGGGAGGATCTTCTTTTTCATGGTCGTTCCCTTTAAGGTCAGGCTTGCGGATAAGCGTTGAACGCTTCGGAAATGGCTGCGATGAACTCGGCCTCGGCCTTCTCGCGTGCGGCAGCTGGCATTTCAAAGATGTGCTTGCCCAGCTTGTGCGCATCGCGCCATACCCGGCGATCTCGAATGGTTGATGTGAGAACCTTCCCCGTGGGCAGTGCCGCCGTGAGTGCATCAATCGCGTCCTGCGCTTCGGTCGAGTTCCATGCGCCAGGCACCGCATTGACGAGGAAGCACAACGGTATGTGACCTTTCTTGTGTTTGCTGTGGACCGTATTCAGCGCCGTCGCCATTTCGAGCGATGACATGAGGTCGCCCTGCCCTACCCGCGTGGGTGCGATCCACAGGTCCACGATGCGTGCGAGGTCAGCCAGACCGACGTAGTCGCGCGCGCCCACGTCGACGACGACCGCGTCGTAGTCCTCGGCAAGCTTGATGATTTCTGGTGCGGGGTTTGAGATCTTCTCCATCACGC
>JAUSAI010000177.1 GCA_030652945.1 Caldisericota bacterium
CATGCCGGCCAGGCCCAGGAAGTGCATCGGGAAGAAGGTGAGGTTCATGCCCACGAACAAGAGCCAGAACGTCCACTTGCCCAGGGTCTCGCTCAGGAACCGCCCGGTCATCTTCGGGAACCAGTAGAAGATGCCGGAGAAGATACCCATGATCGCGCCGCCGAAGAGTACGTAGTGGATGTGCGCGACGACGAAGTAGGTGTCCTGGTGCTGGCCGTCCACCGCCGGCGACGCGTGCATGACGCCCGAGATACCGCCAACGGTGAACAGGAAGATGAACGCCACGGAGAAGTAGGTCGCCGTGGTGAAGCGGATGTTGCCGCCGTACATGGTCCCGAGCCAGTTGAAGATCTTGATGCCGGTCGGGATGCCGATCGCCATCGTGGAAGCGGAGAACACGATCTGCGGGACGGTGCCCAGACCGGTCGTGAACATGTGGTGGCTCCACACCGCGAAGCCCAGAACACCGATGGCTGCACCAGCGAACACGATCGCGGAGTAGCCAAAGAGCGGCTTCCGCGACATCACCGGAAGCACCTCGGAGACGATGCCCATGGAGGGCAGGATCAGCACGTAGACCTCCGGGTGACCGAAGAGCCAGAAGATGTGCTGCCAGAGGATCGGGTCACCGCCGGTGTCCGGGGTGAAGAAGTTCGTGCCGAAGTTGCGGTCGAAGTACAGCTGGACCAGCGCCACCGTGATGATCGGGAGCGACAAGATCAGGAGGAACGAGACGATCAGCGTCATCCACATGTAGACGGGGAGACGCATCATCGTCATACCCGGCGCCCGCATGTTGATGATCGTGACGGCGAAGTTTAGCGAACCCATCAGGGACGACACACCGAGGATCAACAACGAGACCGTGTAGAAGTCCAGGTTCTTGCCGGCCGAGTACTCCGTGGAGGTCAGCGGGGCATACGCGAACCAGCCGCCGTCCGGGGCGCCGCCCAGGAAGAAGGAGGACGTGAGCATCACCGCGCCGACCAGGAACGTCCAGTAGCCCAGCGCGTTCAGGCGGGGGAAGGCAACATCCCGCGCGCCAATATGCAGCGGGATGAAGTAGTTAAAGAACGAGGCGCCCATCGGCATGATCGCCAGGAAGATCATGGTGAGGGCGTGCGTCGTAAACAGCTGGTTGAACAAGTCCGCATCGATCACGTTGCCGTTCGGCAC